>CAXUKB010000354.1:0-4906 GCA_964251345.1 uncultured Fimbriimonas sp.
TGTTCCAGGGCCGCGGGTGCATCGTCACGCCGCCCGAGGGCGCCGATCCAGTCGTCGTAGTCGAACGTGCCTCGAGGTCCGGCCCAGGCGAGGTTCGGACCGAGCGGCCAGTAGCTCGCCCCTCCGGAGAAAGCGAGGTAGCGCCGATCGTCCGCTCCGACCCGGACGAAGCCGCGGTCGTCCGAGGCGACGCACCGGAAATCCACGTTCTGCGCCTTCTCGACGCCGCTCGTGTCCGCGAACGTAATCCGAACGTGAACCGCGCCTTCGGTCTCCGGCGCGATTCGCAGCCGCCAGCGTGGGGGGCCCTCGGGTGAAAGCGTTTCTTTGCCCGCGTCGAGCGAACGACGAAAGGGGCGATCGAGAAAGCCGGGGACCGAGTAGGTTCTTCCATCCGCCTCTGTCACCTTAGCGTCGAGGCGGACCTGAGTCGGATCGAACGGATCGTCGTAGCTTCCGGCTGCGTCGACGGCGAGCTCCACCACCGCAAAACGGGACACCGTCGCCGGGGCGGCGACCGATTCGAGGCGAAGGGGTTCTCGCGAGGCGTAAAGGGAATGGACGGGCGCCTGCGCGGTGCGGCCGAGCAGGGCGAGGGCGGGGAGCATACGTCCTAAGATGATAGGCGAATCAGAGGTTAACGTTCATGAGCTGGATGCCCGGCCGGTGGCTCCGGCTCGACCAGGTCACGCCAACCTCGCGCCAGCCGATCCGGTAGCTCAGCACGCCAAACCACTCCGTGAGACTGCCAAACGCTGAATCATTGGTGAAGTTCGTGTAGCCGAGGCGCCATAGGCTGCTCAGCCGGTACGACGCTTCGCCCGCAAGGTTCAGCCGATCGACCCCGATTCCCTTCGTGGCCGACATGCGGAAGGACGTGTTACCCATTCCGTAATTCCCGATCAGACTGAGGCTATGGCGTCCGGTGATGAGTTCGCTTACACCGTCCCGCACAAAGTTATAGGTGACGAAGGCGCTCGCGCTGTTGCTCAGGCGTCGGGTGTAGCTGAGAGAACCGTTGAGGTTGACGCCGTTCGCCACGGTGTTTGGACCGTACAGTTTCGTCGCTCCGAAGGAGCCGTTGATGCTGCTCGCCTTATCGAGGACGATGGCGTCGGAGTAGAGTCGTCCGGTAAAGCCCGCGCCGGAGTCCGCGACGGACTTCAAGCCGTTGATCTTGCCATCGACGATGTTCGGAAGGGTCGTGACCGAATCGTTCGCGGTAAGACCATAGCCGAACCGCAGCGGCGTATCGTGAATCCGGAATGGATTGCGGTCGACGGAGAAAGAGTAATTCTGGTTGTCGCCGTACCCGGTCGCCAGATTATTCAGCGAGTGGCTCTGGGATCCGTTGAGTTGCAAGGAGTAGGTTGGGCCAAGCGCACGGCTGACGTTTCCCGAACCAAAAAGGCTGTTTCCTGCCGGAGAGCTGAGTTGGAACGAGGCCGACGTTTTGTCGTCTACCCTTAGGAACTGCCGCGCCGAGGCGTTCCAATCGGAGCGTCCCATTCCGGAGAAGGTGAAGCCCCCTTGCATATCGTCGCCCTTAGACCAACTGAGCTCGTAGTCGAGGAACGCGCCCCGACTGCCGGTGAGGCTCTGTCCGTCTCGCTGCCCCATCCGGAAGCGAAGCAAGCTCGTGAGACCGGGTTTGAGGGTGAGGTACTGAGGATAGTTCAGTGCGAGTTGATTGTCGTTGATGCTGAGGATGTCGTCCGTGACCAGCGGACTGCCGCTACTGCTATTCAGATTGACGACGAACAGGGGAAACTTAAGAACCTTGACGTCGTTAACGTAAATGTCGGCCCGGTGGAACTGAATCTCCCGACGCGCATAGACGACCACCTTGCGCGCGCCCACAGTGCTGGGCGAACTCGTGATGTCGGCCATCTCAAAGGGATCGTCGGCCAGCGGCGTGATAAGGGGGATGTCTCGGTCGTGATCCACCTGCACCATCCCGAAGCGCATTCGGGGCAAGGCGACGGCCTCCGAACCATCGGAAGCCGATTCGGTGAAGGCCACGCCGCCAGGATAAGCCGCAAGGGAACTCGGTCTCGTCGTCGGGTAGTTCGTAAGGCCGTAGCCGGTGCGCTTCGACAGGTCAAGCGAAAACGAGTCGTAGAGAACGGTTCGACGTCCCCGCCGCACCGTAGCCTTCTTTGCCTTCAGGGTGAACCTCGTCAGGTCGATCTGCAGCATATCGGCATGAATCTCGATATCACGGTAACGTAGGGTTACCCCCTTATCGGCGGCCGAACCCTCAAGAATTTTTGTGTCGTTGGCGTAAACGAGTGAGCCGGTGGACTCCGCCTCGATCGTTTCCCGGGCGATGGAGAGTTCCTCGCGGGACTTCACGAACTCCACGTCGCAGGTACTTCCCGCGGCATCGCCCACCGAGACGGTGGCCTTGATGTGGGCGACACCGGGGATTCCTCCTGCAACAAGGGTCGCTCGTGCCCAGCCGCCGCTCGTGCGAACGACGCTTTCACGGAAAGATCCGAGATTGGTCTCGAAGACCACTTGCGTGCCGTCGGCGGCGGCACGGCCATCGTCGAAGACTTGGGCGCTTACGACGATCTGACTACGCCCGTCCGCCACCTCGGCGGTTGGGAACGGCGACAATCGAATCGTGTAGGTGCCGGCAGCGGCAAGGGCGGCAGCAGCAATGAGCGCGGCGACGAGGGGGACGCGAAGCGTTCGCATGGGGTGAAAAAGAGGGGAAGGGCGAGAGCCAACGCTCTCGCCCAATGACCGAGCCGTTACCGGCGCACGATGACCGACAGTTGGCGCGTGGCGACGGAGCCGCCCTCGCCGACCGCCTTGATCGTCACCATATAGGTGCCGTTCGGAAGGGCTTGTCCCTTCGAATCGGTCATGTCCCAGTCCATGGTATTTTGTCCGGCGGCGATGTCGATGTCCGAAGCGATCGTCTTCACCACCGTGGCGCCCCGTGCCGCCGTGATCGTCGCCGATCCACGACCCGAGGTCCCGAAGGTAAATCGGATCTGCTTCTTACCGCTCGCCGTGACGTAGCTGTAACTCGCCGAGGTAATCCGCTCCGCCGGAACGGGTGCGGGAGTGATGGTGATCGTCAGCGGGTAGACGGTCGAAGCCTTCGTCGAGACGGTGTAGCCCGACGTGGTTCGCGCGTCGATCGTCTTCTTTTTCGCCGAGTCCGTAACCTTGACCACCAGATTGCTGGGGATCGCCTTCAGATTGGGCCAAGCGACGGTCACGGGACCGCCGTTCTTTGTCAGCACGTTGAAGGTAAAGGTCTGTGCGCCCGACGAGGGTCGGATCACTTTCGCCATGCTCGCCCCGCCGTCGCCCGTCACAAACGCGTTCAGGACATCGCTCTTGCTCGAGGCAAGTGCCATCGGCGGTTTTCGCACCGACTCCGTCCGTGACGTCGCGAGATCCGGAACGATGCCTACGTAGTTGCCTGCATCGATCGCCGATGCGGACGCGGCGCTGAGTTGAAGCCTCCAGTTGTCGGACCGTTGCGTGTCGACCGTGCCCGGCGCGGCGCGCAGGAAAAGCTCGAAAAGCGGCGGAAACTGAAGGTAGAAGTCCGAGTTGGCGTAGATCCAATAGCCATTGTTCGGCGGCAGGACCGTCGCGGCGTCGCTCGACAGCGGAGTGTAGGAGCGGTTCGTCTGATCGTAGAACGAGAACGAACCGTTGGTGTAGTTCTGGTTTTTCAGGTCCGTGAAAGTCAACGCCGCGTTGCCCCCGGCGGGAACGCCCACGAGATTGCCAATTGGGAAGGCGTAATTGTAGGGGTTGCCGACGAGATTCCATCCGGTGTGGAGCAGGACGGATGGCGAGCCAGCGCCGGGCACCAGATCGTAGTTCGACGGATCCGGGAACTCGTCGTCAGGCTGCTTAGGACCGCCTCCGAGCACCTGATAGTTGAGGGTGTTTTGAGAGATGATCCACGTTCCGATCCCTCGCTGAGCCGACACCTGAGCGACGTACTGCTGGCGAAGGGGATCCCAAGCGTAAGCCTGGAAATCGGAGTTCAGGCTTAGCCCAAGAACCGACTCCCAAGAGCTGTCGTTAAACTGCCAAGGAGGCGAAACGAGGTTCGCGCCGGCCAAGACGTTGAGTCGGGGCGTCGCGGCCACGTTAATAGTGCCCGTGATCGTCTTCGACTGGAAGCCGCCTGATTGTGGCGCGACAGTCACGTGATACGTCTGTGCGCCCGACAGGTTAGGGTTGACCCCGACCTGAAAGTCGACGAACTGCACATCCGTCACGTTAATCAGGGGAATCGTCTTCGTGATCACGCGCGAGTTATCCGCCGGATTGAACATGCCAGCCGGCAGGTACAGCGTAACGGACGTACTCTGCAGGGTGACCGGCGCACTGGCGTTGCTGAAGCCGCCCGTGTTGTCGACGTTCACGCGAATCGTGAACGGATTCGGCGTGTAGGGGCTGTCGCTGGTGATCGCCCCGGCGACGCGGGAAGTCGAGATGGCTTTCGGCGTATCGACGGAGACCGAGTATCCAAGGAACGAGCCCGATGAGTAGCTGGTGTCGAAGTTCGTCGCCCGGTAGTACGTGGTGATCGTACGAGCGCTGCCGTTCGTGACCGCCGTTGGCTGCCACTTTTGCAGGTACGCAGGGAAAAAGCTGATCGAAGCGGCATCCGTGTTCCCATTCCCCGGCGCGTTGAAAATGAAATCGCCGAACTGCGGGTCGGTCGCGCTGTACGTTCCGTCGATCAGGAAAGGCGCCTCACCGAGCACGAACTCGTCGACGGGCGTCTGATCGGTGCCACTGGTCGAGTCGAAACCGGTTAGCGCCGACGGATCGTTGACGACCTGCAGACCAAAGCCCGCCGTCTGGTTCATCGAGAAGTTAACGTAGGATGGCACACCGATCGTCGCTCCCGCGGTGACCC
>CAXUKB010000355.1:0-4896 GCA_964251345.1 uncultured Fimbriimonas sp.
GTGGCCTTGGAGGCCGACGCCCACCACCTGACCGTCGACGTCTACACCTCGATCGGGGTGTTCGTGGGACTCGGTCTCGTCGCGCTCACCGGCTGGCATCTCGTCGATCCCATCGTGGCGATCGCGGTCGGTCTGCTGGTGGTCCGAACCGCCATCGGGATCACGCGCACCGCCTTTCAACCCTTGATCGACGCCGCGCTTCCTGCCGAGGAGATCGCCTCGGTCGAGGCGGCGATCCGGGCCGACGAACGCGTCCGGGGCTACCACCATCTCCGAACCCGCAAGTCGGGCTCGGTTCGTTTCGTCGACTTTCACCTTCTGCTGGACGACCATCTCCCGTTGTGCGACGCGCATCGAATCTCGCACGAAGTGAAAGAGCGGGTTCTGCAGACGCTTCCCGGCGCGGTGGTCGAGATCCACGTCGAGCCCTACGAGGAAGAGCTGCGGGACAAGGGCGATGCGATCACGCTTCCGGCGGCGTGAGAGCCGATTCAAGCATGTCGCGCGGGGCCGTTGCGAGTCCCATCGGCCTTGAGCCGTCGGCGACGGCTCGGAATCTCCTGCTACACTTTTCTAGAGATCGGCTTCGCTGCCGGGAAGGACTTGGAAGTCTTCATGAGCCGCAGGGACTGCCGCAGGGCGACTCCCCGTTCGGAGATGGCGGCGGTCGAAGAGGAAGAACAGGGAACCCATGAGCGAGCCTATCCGAATCTACATCGGCACCGACGACACGCAGGAGTTGGGCGCAAAGATCTTCGAGTACTCGGTGCGCCGCCACACGAAGGCCGACGTCGTGTTCGATCGGATGCAGAACGTCACGTGGCCCTATCCGAAGGACCCGAAGAACTACCCGGGGACGAACTTCTCTTTCCACCGGTTCGCCATTCCGAAGCTTGCGGGCTACCAAGGCAAGGCGCTCTACGTCGACGCGGACATGCTGGTCTTGCGGGACATCCAAGAGCTTTGGAACACGCCCTTCGACGGCGCGACGGTTCTCTGCGCCCCGTCTTCGAATCCGAAGAAGCGCCGTCAGCTCAGTGTGATGCTGCTGGACTGCTCGCGCCTCGACTGGGACGTGGACAAGATCATCACGGAAGAGCTCGACGCGGGAGAGTTCACGTACGACCAGCTCATGTACGACCTGCCGATCGTGCCGCCGGGCAGTCTCAAGGAAGGGCTCTCATCCAACTGGAACTCGCTGGACAAGTACGTCCCCGGAGAGACCCGCCTGATCCACTACACGGAACTCGTCCGGCAGCCCTGGCTCAGCCGAAAGAATCCTTATGGGCTTCTTTGGATCGAGCACCTGCGCGACGCGATGAACGACGGCCTGGTCACCCGCGAGGAGCTCGTCGAGGCCACCGCCAAAGGCTGGGCGCGCCCCTCCCTCCTCCCGCTCCTCGACACTCCCCGCCCGTTTTGGGGACTGTTCGAGAAGACGATCGCGCGCCGCCTCGACAAAGGCTTCGTGCCGCACGAAGATCTGCGGACGCGGCAACTCGAGAACAAGGGCTTCGTCGCCGGTGGCGAAGACCTCAAGCACAAGGCGTCGAAGTAACGGGGGCGGCGATTTTGCCGCCCCCGTACGGAGAACGTTAGAGTCCCAGCTTGCCGAAGAAGGACTTTTTCGGTGCCTTCTTCTCCTGAACGATCACGTTGAACAGGCGGCGGTACTTGCCTGCGGGGCTCGTCAGGGCTCGAACGCCGTGCCACGCATCGGGCGTGTTCTTGAAGAGGAAGCTGTGATTGTCGATGATCGATCCCGATTCCTCGCTCGCGAAGTCGGAGAAATCGGGATTCAGCGCGGCGATTTTCTTCCCGCCCAGCGCGAGGGTCGAGCCGCCCCATGCGGGCTCCCAGTCCTCGTGGGTGTTGAAGTAGAAGATGTGCGTCCCGAGCTTGTCCTCGGCGTCGCGGTGCGGTGAGACTTCGGAGCCGGTGACGCCGACGTGCCAAGCGTAGCGCGTCACGAAATCAGACAGACCGAGGAGCTCGCCGATAAGGCCGCGATAAGTGGGATCGCCTTCCACCGCGTCCATGAACGCCTTCCATGTCGGCGACAATTCGTCGTAGTGGATCACGCCCTCGTCTTCCTTACGGTCGAGATCCTTATAGATGCTGCTCTCGTACGCTAAGTAGTAGCGATTGTGGGGGCGTTGCCCGTGAACGCGCCCGATGTTCTGATGCCGCTCGAACTTGTCGAGCGACGGATACTCGCGGTGCAGGGTCGCGAAGGCCTCCGGCGTCAGGAGCTCATGGAAGTTGAACCAGGGAAACGGCTTGCGCTGGGTGAAGGCGTTTCGCTCGAATTGGCCGATCTTGGAGGCATCGAAAAGAGGAGTCGTGGAAACCATCGTCGCGTCTTGAAGCCCGAGGGGCGACACTAAAATCGTACCTTCGTTCGACGGGCCGCCCCCTTCTAAACCGCCCAGCATTCGGAAGCCGACGAGGCGAACGGCAGAGTCGTCCGTATGGCGAATCGAACTCTCAGGGAATCGAAGACCTCCCTACCGATCGCGATTCCGGCAATAAAAGGGCTGAAGGTAATTTCAGGGACTGGTATTCTCGGGTCCGTGCTGCCCGAGCGGGTACCGATCGTCTGTCTCGCCGTCGGCGAACTCCCGAACGTCTATGTGACGCGACTCTGGTCGATGCTCTTGCGTCACATGCCCGTGCCGTTCGATCTGACGTGTCTCGTCGATCGAGACCGTAGCCTTCCCGCTTCGATTCGCACCGTCGACGTGACCGGCTGGCCATGCCCGCGGGTGGGCATGCGCCCGACGACGTATAAACTCGGCCTCTACGATCCGGCGCGCCTCCCCCTCGGAGAATTTCTCTACCTCGACACGAGCCTGGTGATCCAAAAGGACTTGACCTCGCTCCTCGAGTTCGCGTTCGGCCAGCCTCACGAACTCGTGGCGGTCAAGGGGATGAGCTATGAGACTTACAATAGTTGCGTTCTCCGCGTCCGTCAAGGCGGTCGGCTTACGGCGATTCCGAAGGCGTACGAGGCTGGAACGACGTTCGACCAACCGATTCCGGGCGATCAAGACTTTGCGACGGGGGTGATTCGGCAGAACGGTTGGGAAGATTCGGTAACGCGGTTTCCGAACGAGATGATTCAAAGCTTTAAGATCGCGCGCCAATCTCAGAAAACGGAGCGAGGATCGGGCCGAACGATGCTCGAGAACGCGACCATCGTAAAGTTTCATGGCGAGCCGAAGATGGATCAGTTGCTCGATCCGAGGTACCGGTTTGCCGAAGTGGTCAAAAAGCGAAATCCGTTTCACCGGCACGTCTGGTTCTGGGTGCGAGAAGTCCAATGCCACTGGAGGTAGAAGGACATCCCCAAGGCTTCCGCGCAGATCTAGAGGCTCAGTCCAGCTTTCGAAGGGGCCAGCGGCGGCGGATCTTCGCCCGCTCCCGTCGACGTCGTAGAGGGGTGAGGATCTTCATCTTCAGCAGCATCCGCCCGGTTGAGGCGGCCAGCCAAGCGGTCTCTGGCTTTTGAGCGGCCGCGTCGTGGATTCGCTCCCACCAGTAATGTTTTTTGGGCTGGTAGATCCGGAGGCGTTCGATGGCGCCTGCCTCAAGGCGATGTGGGAACGCCGGAGGATCCTGAACGCCGTGGAGAGCGAGGAGGGCCATCGTACGGAGGCACTTTTCGCATCGGCCGCAGTTAACGATGCCGGGGCGTCCGATACAGACGCGCAGCTCCCGCATGGCGAGCGGCCAATCGAGGATCGCGGCCAGTTTGTCGTTCCGATGAATGTCCCACCCGTCGGAAACGGTCGCCATCGGACCCGCGATCCAGGCGCCGTCGAGCAGGGCGTGGGAACTGTAGGGGTAGAGCCGGTCGATGGGGGCGCATGCCGGAATGAGGTAGGTCGACAACTCGCCCGAAAGCAGGAAGGCGAACGCGACGAGACAAGCCCCTTGCGTTACGACGCTCGGATCGGCGTACGGGTTGAACAGGTCGCGAAAGTTCGTGCGAATCGCGTAGTGGGCGAGTCCGAACTCGGCGGACACCGTGCCCAAACGTTCCAGAAGCGCGGCGTGCCCCTCACTATCTTCGACTTCGGTGTCGAGGCCGAGGCCCGTCACCAGAGCCCGGACCGGCGTCGTCCCCGAGGGGGCGAGGTTATCCCGAAGCGTGTAGAAGCTGTCCACGCCTCCCGTAAACGACATTCCGACGACCCGTCCCGGTCGGGGCTCCGACGTCGTGCCCGTCGCGTGGATCTCGGTCGTCCGCGCACGTCGGTGGAGGCGGGCGTGCCCGCGGGCAAGTCGGGGCAGGCGAAAAAGGAAGTCCGCATCGAGGGGTGCGTCGATGTGGAGATCGTCCTCGTACCAGACCGCGATGGGCAAGCAGGCGGCGGCGAACGCGCTCGCCGCCATCTCCAGCGACGGCATCGCCGGACCTCGGCTCACTTCGTACCAAAGACGGCCGTTGGGTCCGGTGGCGCTTTCGACGAGGGCCGAAGCGCAGAAGCCATCTTCCGTTTGCTCTAGCACTAAGTCGGAGATCCGCATTCTCGACTCAGGATACAACCTGGAGTTCGGGCCGGACTGCGCACAATGAGACGCATCCGCTCGCTCGTGTCGCGGCGAACACGATCATCCCTCTGTGGCACCCTCGATCGTTCTGGCTTGGACGAAGCCCCAGGGCCCTACGCACCCCATCCAAACACTTATTCGTGGAAGCCCCTCCCGTAGTCTTCTACCGGAGGCGTGCCCTCTTACCGCCGCTTTCGGCGGCGGCGGTGACTCTTGGGGGCGGTGTCGTCGGGGATCGGCACCGGAACGTCGGTGGTCGAGATCCGGGTCTTGTCGGCGGCGGCCTGGGAAGCCGGATCGGCTTGACCGATGAGAACGACGGCGTGCGGAACGGGGCGA
>CAXUKB010000356.1:0-4887 GCA_964251345.1 uncultured Fimbriimonas sp.
CGGAAGCCGACGAAGCTGGTGGCCAGCACCACGCCGACGAACACCACGCCGCCGGGCTTGAGCTTCTCCTTCGGCACGCCCGGGAAATCTTTCGGATCCAGGGGGCGCTCGGCGACCGTCCGGTAGCCCGTCGCCCGCACGAAGGCGGCGAACTGCGCGTTGGTGACGTCGTGCCGGTCCATAAGGAACGGCGAGATGCGGACGGTGCGGACGGGCTGTTCGTCGGCATGGCCCTCGTCCGCGCCCATGCGGAACGTGCCGCCGGGAATTCGAACCATGTCCGTCGGAACGGCGGCGAGGGCGAGAAAGAAGGGCGCGATCATCGTTTTAGGTCGAGGGTAGCGGACTCCGCTAAGAAAAGGTCGTCCTGTCGCATGAAGGCGCCGTCGCCGCCCGCGTCGTTGGCGCCGCCCGGCGGCGGCACCACGATGCTCTGCGCCCTTCGCCACTCGTCAAGGGCGGTGCGAAGCGCCTTGAGCCGCTCGGGACGCTCCGTCGCCAAATCGTGCTTTTCCGAAGGGTCGGATTTGAGGTCGAATAGCTCGTACCGGCCCGTACGGTAAACGTTCACGAGCTTCTCGTCGGCTTGCCGGACGGCATCGCCCGCACCCGGCTGGCTGGGCGTACCGGCGACGCCCGCGAAGTGCCAGAAGAGCGTCCGGGGCGCGGGCTTTCGGCGCTGCAGGAGGGGCAGCATCGTTATGCCGTCGATCGGCTGATCCTTTGGGAGCGGCGCGTTCGCGAATCCCGCGAACGTGGGATAGTAGTCGGCGGTGAACGTGGGGGCGTCGGTCTCGCCGGGGCGGGTCAGACCGGGGACGAAGATGATCTGCGGGACGCGCAACCCGCCTTCGTAAAGGGTGGCTTTCCCTTCTCGAAGCGGCGCGTTGTCCGCGACCTTACGTTCGCCGCCATTGTCCGAGAGGAACACGACGACGGTGTCGTTCTCCAACTTAAGCTCCTTGAGCGTGTCGAGCAGGCGGCCGAAGCCGGTGTCGAGATGCTCCAGCATGGCGGCGAGCACCGGATTGTCGGGGTGGCCCTCGTGGCGCGGCTCGCGCTTAAACCGTTCCAGTGCCGCCTGGCCGTACTTCGCGGCGTATTTTCTCTCGTACTTCGCGACGGTCGAGGCCGGTGCATCGAGGGTCGTGTGGACGGCGTAGTGGGCGAGTTCGAGGAAGAAGGGCTTGTCCGGCGTGCGGGCTTGGCGCCGCAGCACGCCGATCGCCTCGTCCGTCATCCGGTCGACGAGGTACTCGTTTTCGGCGCCGGTGGTGATCGTGGCGATCTTGTCGTAGGGGAAAAAGTAGTCGCCGTCCCCGATTCCCTTCGTTTCGGTGGCGATCACCTCTTCGAAGCCGTGAGCCGCCGGGGTGCCGACCTGCCGCCGGTAACGGGAGTCGAGGTGCCACTTGCCGATGAGAGTGGTGTGGTACCCGGCATCGCGCAGTAGCTTGGGAAGGGCGTATTCCTTCGCGGGGTCGAGGAAAACGGGCGAGCCGGGATTGAGGAAGGTGTTGATTCCCGTGCGGACGGGGTACTTGCCCGTCATCAGGCTCGCCCGGGTCGGTGAGCAGACGGGCATCGCGTAGGCGCTGGTGAAGCGAAGGCCTTTCCGGGCGAACGCGTCGATGCGGGGCGTCTCGTCGAACGTGTTGCCGTAGCATCCGAGCTCGCCGTACCCCAGGTCGTCCGCAAGGACGAAGAGGATGTTTGGCCGCCGGGGAGCGGCGAGGGCGAGCATGAGGGGCGCGATCATCGAAGGCCTAGTCCTGGTCGGCGGTCCAGATCTTATAACCATACTTCGTGCCGTCGAGCGAAGCGATGGTGCCCTTCTCCGTCGCCTGGCCCGCGGTCACCGACTTGGCGTGGCCGTCGCACCACACGACGTTGGCGCGGCCCCCCGGATGGCGGAACACCGCCGCGCCCTCGAAAACGTCGTTGCCGCCGTTGATGCCGAGCTGGGGCACGCCGTTAACCGTCGTGATCCCCGTGGGTTGGCCGCCGATGTTCGGCCAAGCGATGTGGAAGCTCCGGTTGCCGTCGATCGCCAAGAGGGTGCCCGCGACGTCCGCGATGCCGGTGTCCGAGGCCGACTTGCCGTAGTTCGCGTCGGACACCGGGCCGGTCACCGGGGTGCCGGGAAGGTAGTAGGTCGTGTTCAGGGCATAGGTGCCCCAGCGAAGCTCCGTCGCGTGGGCCGCGTCGGCTACGGAAGGGAATTTCGAGGTGAGATTTCCGTAATAGACGTACTTGCCCGATTCGCCGTAAGGCTGCGAAGCGCAGGAGAAGATTCCCTCGTTCTTGACGTACGGGTAAATCGCGTCCATCCAGTGGTATTGGGTGCCGTTGGTGGCCGACTGCGGGTAGCTGCCATAGACGGTACCGACGTTTTGGAACGTCCCGGCGACCTGAATCCCATCGTTGTCGGTGGAGTACTGCATGAGGCCGAGCGCCATCTGCTTCACGTTGCTCAGGCACGCCGTGGATTTCGCGGCCGCCTTCGCCTGGGCAAAGACGGGGAAGAGGATGGCGGCGAGGATCGCGATGATGGCGATCACGACGAGGAGCTCGATGAGCGTAAAGGCTTTGCGAAGCATGAGTCTGGACCTCTTCTACGAGGCGAGGAGGAGAATAGACGAGTAGTCTACGCCTTAATATTCTTATCAAGGTGAAAGTAAGTCGCCCTGCCCTTCTGGCAAAACATCGTTAGGCGTTGAGCGCGAGAAGCAGGGGGCCCTTGTAGCGGCAGGGCTTGCCTCAAGGCCATCTAGTCTTCTGCTACGGGAGGCATGGCGGACAGCTTTTGCGCTTTGAGGTCGGGAGGATCGTGGGGGCGTCACCTCTTCCTTTCACTCTGGTGAGAGGAAGAGGACGGGAGATAGAGAGTCCCCTTAGACTCTGTTGTTCCGAGCGTGGATTCCGTCGAGTCTAGTTCGAAGTTGGACACGCTCTCTAACCCCCGTCCCCTTCCTCTCCCGGCACAAACATCCGCGAAAGGAAGGAGAGTGTCGTTACGGCGCGAGGCGGCTCGTGACGAACCCGGCGTCGACGTACTTGTCGCCGCCGTCGTCGTGGCAGTGGATCGCGATCACGTTCCGGCCAGGCTTGAGGGTGGCGCGCACCGCCTTAGGAAGGCCGTAGGTCTCGTAGCCCGCCGCGTTGGGCAGCCGAACGACGAGCAAGCCGTTCACGTACACCTCCGCGCCGTCGTCGTGGGCAAGGTCCAGTTGAACCTCTTTCAACTCGCCGGTGGGCAGGTCGAACGTGCGGCGGATCCAGATGTCGTCGGTAAGCCACGGCGTGCGGATCTCGCCGCCCCGGGCGTCGCCCTTCCCGAATCCCGCCGGGCCGCGCTTCCATGAGGCGTCGTCGAACGCCGTGGCGTTCCAGCCCTCTTTGGGCGACTCGAAGGTGTAGGCCCACTCGGTCGCCGCCGTCTTCGCCGTCGGCACGACCTCGGTCACGATGGGCGGGGTGGGCAGGGCCGCCCAAGGACCGACGGGATTGCGGTCGCGCAGGGCGTACTTGCGCCAGGTGTAAGGGTCGGCGAGCATCTTGATGAACACGCCGCCTACCACCGAGCGGGCCTGGAAACCGCGCTGGTTCGGCTTCGAGGTGAAGTACCAGTCGCTCATCGGCACCCGGTCGGGGGTGTCGTTCAGATAGCGCGCGATGGGGCCGACGATCGCCTGGAAGTCGGCGGGCCGCTCGGCGAGGGTGGCGGTCCACACCTCCCAGTCGAGCTTCGTGTAGTCCTCGCGGCTGTCGAGGGGCAGGCCGTAGGGGTTGAGCTTCGTGAGATAGAACGCGGTCTCCTCTTGGGCGACCGTACGAGGAAAGAGATCGAGCCCGAGGATCCGGTCCCACACGAGGTTGTACTTCTGGCTCCAGGTGTTCGGCTTGTCGAAGGCGAGGCGATAGTGCCCCCCTTCTTTGGCCTCGCGCACCCAGCGCTCGGCGAAGCCCCGGGCCATCGTGCGGTACTTCGTCGCCTCCTCCGTCTTGCCCTGCATCTGGGCGAGCGACGCGTAGGCGCCGAGCGCCTCGATCGCCTTGACCGAGAGGTTCACGTTGTGGGCGAGGTGGCCGGCGAAGTCGTCCGTTGAGAGCTGGCTCTCGGGATCGAAGCCCTTGTCGGCGAGGTACGCGGCCCACTTCTGAAGCTGAGGCCAGTACTTCGCGCTGAAATTCGCGTTGCCCTCGACTTTCGCCAGCGCGGCGAGGAGAATGATCATGTTGCCCGTCTCCTCGACCGGCATCTGGTTCTCTTCGGTGCGTTCGCCCCCGCCGTACACCTGGCCGTTCGCCTTGGGATACTGGCCGAGGTCATGTGGCGCGAAGGGCCATTTCCAACGGGAGGAGGAGGCGTACTCCATGATCGGCACGAGCGAGGCCTTCGTCAGCGTCGGGCTGAACAGCAGCAGCTCCGGCGCGGCGGGGTAGAGCACGTCCACGGTCGAGATGCAGCCGTTGCTGAAGTTCTCCTTGCTGAACATGAGAGGCTGGCCGTTCGCGTCGGCGACCACCTTCTGCGCGGCGAGGCTCTGGCGGTAGGCGAGGGTGGCAACGGCGGCGTAATCCGCGCCTCCCGCCCGGATGAGGTCGGCCGTCAGGTCGCGATCGAAGGTGTTGCACCGGGCGGTCAGACGGGCGTAGTCCCGCTCGGCGGCCTGAAGCAGCCCCGCCGCGTCCATCGCCTCCCCGCTCTTTCTCGGGCGCCGCCAGTAGGGCCGCAGGTCGTGGCCCATAAACTGGATCGAATACTCGTCGTCGTACGCGACGACGAGGTGCTTCGAGACCGGCGTGGTCACCCGGCCGAACGCCAGAGCGTACGCGGCGACCACGTTCGAGGCCGCTGTCGGCTTGGAGATCTCGTCGTTGGGC
>CAXUKB010000357.1:0-4882 GCA_964251345.1 uncultured Fimbriimonas sp.
CGTCCCGAGGAAGCCGAAAAACACCCCCGACGCGCCCGGAGCCTTCAAGCGCGCGAAGGCGTAGGCCGCAGGGATCGAAGAGGCGAGGGTGCCGAGCACCGTCAATGCCGCGACAAGGGTCGAATTGCCGAAGGCGCGCAGAAAGTCGAAGGTTCGCAACGCCTCCGTGTAGTTCGCCGGGCGGGGCGCTTTCGGAACGAGGGAGATTCCGCCCTTGAGGATCTCGTCGAACGGCTTGAGCGACGTCGAGAGCATCCACGCGAGCGGCGCGAGGCAGACCGCAAGGCCGACAAGCGTGACCAGCAGGGCCGGGATGAGCCGGGACTTCACGCGGTCGCCTCGTCGTAGACCCAACGCCGCGAAAGCCGGAAGTTCAGGAACGTGACCGCGCCGATCACCGCGAAAAGCAGCCACGCCATCGCGCTCGCGAGGCCCATGTGGAAGTGCTCGAACGCCTTGGTGTAGAGATTGAGCACGTAGAACAGCGTCGCTCGGGCGGGACCGCCCACGCCCGCTCCGTTCGACTGACCGAAGGCGAACGCCTGGTCGAACGCCTTCATC
This sequence comes from uncultured Fimbriimonas sp., assembly GCA_964251345.1. Taxonomy (GTDB): domain Bacteria; phylum Armatimonadota; class Fimbriimonadia; order Fimbriimonadales; family Fimbriimonadaceae; genus Fimbriimonas. The sequence goes on from CAXUKB010000357.1 coordinate 562, forward strand.
GCGCCGATGAGGCCCATCGTCAGGTTGAAGAACACGGTCGGGGTGAGCGCCGGCCAGGTCACGACCCAAAACCGCCGCCCGACGCTCGCGCCGTCGAGCGCCGCCGCCTCGTGGAGAAAGCGAGGGGACTCCTGCAGCCCCGCGAGGAAGATCACCATCGCGCCGCCGTAGCCCCACACGCTCATGAGGATCAGGGCGGGAAGTGCCCAGGTAGGCGACTGCGTCCACGCCGGACCGTGAACGCCCGCCTCCCGCAGCAGACGGTTCAACGCGCCGTCCGTCGGCTGGAAGATCCAGGCCCAGAGCACGCCGGAAACGGTCGCGGGCAGCAGGGTCGGGAGGTAGTAGAGGGTCCGGAACGCACCCCGAAACGGCACGTCGAGGTTCAGCAGCATCGCCACCGCGAGCGCGGCGAAGAGGCCGAGCGGCACACTGCCGAGGGCATACATCGCCGTCACCTTCACGGAGATCCAAAACGAAGGATCGGAGGTCAGGAGGTATCGATAGTTCGCCCCGCCGACGAAGCGGGGCGATGAGACCACGTCGTAGTCGGTGAAGCTCAGCCAGAGCGAGGTGAGCATCGGCCCGACGGTAAAGACGAGCAGGCCGAGGGTGGCCGGGGCGATCATCAGCCAGCACCAGCGCGTCTGCGCGCGAATCATCGGGGCGTGCCTCCGTTCGTCGCCTTCAGGAAGGCGTCGGCGGCCTGGGTCGCCGACTTCGCCGCCTCGGCGGGCGGCACGTTCTCGGTCAGCATCCGATCGATCTCGGGCTGAACGAGGTCGAGGGCGATCTCGACGAAGTCTTTCGAGCTAGGGATCGACTCCGCGCTCTCCAGGGCGCGTTCGATCGCCGCCCGGTTGCGGGGGGCAAGGTTCGCGTCGCGCCTCTCGGCGGCCACGGAGCGGCGGATCGCGACGTAGCCCTGGTCGACATGGGCGCGGATGCTCTCCTTCGAGCTCATAAACTTGAGGAAGCGCCACGCCGCCTCTCGCTCCGGGCTGGTCTTGGAGATGCCCAACGCGTTGAGCGAGATTTCGCCGCCCCGACGCCCGGCAGGCCCCTTCGGCAACGCTTCGACTTCCCAGTCGAGCGAAGGAATCTGGCGGTAGAGCGCCCACTTGCCCACGTGGCCGCCAAAGTCCATCGCGTATTTGTCGCTGGCGAAGTCGGTGCTCGGCCCTTCGCCCGGAGAGGGCGCGAAGCCCTGCCGGATCGTGTCGCGGTAAAAGGTCAGGCCCTGAATCGCCTGGGGCGTGTCGAGCGTCGCCCGCGTGACCGCCGGATCGAACAGGTCGCCCCCGGCGCCGTGGACGAGGGTGAGCCACTCTCCCCACCAGCCCGTGGTCACCGTGCTGCCCCACGTCCCGTTCCGGGTCAGCCGCTTCGCGGCGGCGGCGTAGTCGTTCCAGGTCCAGTCGGCCGTCGGGTAAGGCTCCTTGGCGGCGTCGAACAGCCGTTTGTTGTAGTACAGCAGGGAGACGTTGAACCACTGGGGCATAAAATAGATGTGCCCGCCGGGCGTCATCGCCCGCTGCACGGCGGGGTAGAAGTCCGCAAGATCGATCTCCTTCGCGTCCCGCTTCGCGAGGTCCGTCAGGTCGGAAAGAAACGGCTTTAGGTAGGCGACGAAGACGTCGCCGCACACGAACACGTCCGGCGGTTCGCCCGCCGCGACGAGCGTCTTGAGCTTCGTCTGGTACTGCGACCCGGGCACCTCGCGCACGTCGACGTGGACGTCCCGGTTCTCCTTCTCGAATTGAGCGACGAGCTTTTTCGTCATCGGATCCGAGCCCGCGTCGTTGGGATAGAGCCAGATCACCGTGTGCCGCCCAAGCGGATCGACGGGCCGCGCATGGGAACAGCCATGCGCGACCACGCAAACCGCGGCAATCCCGTAAACGCGCAGCGTTTGTAGCCGCACCCTCCGTGGGGGCGAGTACGGAGTCACGTCTCCCGCCGGCGCACCCGCGGAGAGTGCGGCACCACGACTCCGGCGTACGGAAACGTCCTTCCTCAACGCAACACCAGGGTGCGCGAATCCCTGTCGAAGCCCGTCGGCCTCGTGTACGGCTTGCCGTTCAGGTACGCCTGGTGACGGAAGCTGCCGTCGGTGAGCAGGGGTTGGCAGGCGATCCTCGCCCCCGGCCGCACGATGTTCGCAAGCGGCTCGTGGGTGCCGAACGCCCGGTAGAGCGCGCTCCAGGCGATCCGCCCCTCGACGGTGCGATCGGCGGCCGCGGCGGTGCCCGTGGTCGAGGTCACGATCGCGCCGTCCGGAAGGTCGTCCGAGTAGGCGAGGTCCGCTCGCTCCGCCGAACTCCAGCCCACCGTGATCTCCGGCGTCGTGTTGAGGGCGAACGTCTCCCGGCTGGGGTCCAGCCCCAGCTCGACGTGCTCGAAATCCCAGCGGTGCTTCCGCAACTCGGCGCGGTTCGGAGCCTCCGTCGTCGCGATGCCCGGCGCGTGCTGAACGAGGCGGAAGTAGAGGTCCTTCGCGTCCCAACCAAAGCGTAAATCGGCCCGCATTGTGCCGCCCGCGCCTCCGGCGAGGGTGATGGGGTCGGCCTTCGACCAGTCCACCCGGCTCCCGATCGCCCGCGGCACGCCGACGGCCACGCTTGCGTCGGCCCTCGTCCGTTTGACCACGGACGGCAGGGGAACGCGGCCATTGTCGAAGTCGATGGGTATGCCTCCGACGAGGGTCCGGTTGCGATCGTAGGTCAGAGCGCCCTGGGCGGGCGCGTGGACGACCTGCACCGCCTGCTTCGCCGCGAGACGAACCTTGTAGACGCCCCGCACCGCTTTGAGCGAAAGGAACCGATTCGCGACCGCGTCGTATGGCCGCACGGCGTTCGGTCCCAAGTCCAGGAGAACCGTCTTCGGCACGTCGTACGGATTCCAGAGGAGGTCGGTCGGCAAGCCTTTCGTCGGCAGAAAGTCCGTTGCGCGCAGGTCGACGCGAAGAATCTCCGGCACGTTCGTCGGGTGAACGAGCGCCGCGAGGAGGCCCACGTAGCCGCCCCCGTACAGGCCGAAGTCCTCCTTCGCCCAACCGCCGCGCTTCGCGTCGCCCGTGGCATAGGGGCTCTTGCCCTCCCAGGTCTTGCGAAGCGCCTCGTAGGCGATGCCCGCGTTCGGGTCGCCGGGCCAGTCTTTGCCCGATTGATGGTCGGCTGGGAGCGCGTCCTTGTAGAAGAGGCGCGAGGCGTTGGTCGCGTTGAGGATCCACTTGCCCATCGCGGCCGAGAATCGGTCGTCGTAGCGGGCCACCGGCGCGAGGGTCGCGAGGTTCACGAACGTATTCATCGCAAAGGCGTAGCCGCCGCCGTCGTTCACCGAGCCCATCAGCCCGCCCGCGTCGTACCCGCCCCAGCGGCCCACCACCATGCCCCAGCCCACGCGGTTGGGCGAGGTCGGGTCGAAGCACCAGTCGACGAAGCGCGGCACGTCCCAGCGCTCGCCCCGCGTGGCGTTCAGGTAGGCCGCCGCCTGGGCTCCGAAGGCGGTCAAGACCTCGTAAGTGGGATTGTCGTCCCGGCGCTGCATCGCCCCGAGCGCACGGCGCGCACAGGCCAGGTATCCCGCATCGCCCGAGCGCAAGCCCTGGACGAGTTCGAGGTAGGCGACCGCCGCCGCCGCGTCCGGCTCTTTCCACTGGCCGTTGTCCTGCGGCTTGCGGCCGTCGTCGTCGTACGACGTGTGGTCGAAGTCACCCTTGAGGTCGTCGGTCGCCCGCCGCCAAGCATCGGCGATCCCTTTCGAGATCGTCTCGCCGCGCGTCCAGGCGGGGTACTTCGAGGCAAGCTGGGTAAAGACGACGCTAGGCAGGAGGTCGTACCAAAAGCTCCCGCTTCCGTGGCTCCCGGCGTCGTTGAGGACGCGGCCTTGGGCGGCGTTGAGAAACTCGGGCGTGAGCTCGACCCAGGATCGCTTGTCGACTCCCGCCATCGTCGGCCCCAGCAACGAGCCGAGCACGGCGACCGCCTCGCCCGGCTTTCCGCGGGTCTCCTCCTTGCCTACGTACGACGGCACGCCGAAGCCCGGAACGTCCAGGTTTGGCGCGTGGGGAACGCGCCAAACAAGCGGGGTCCAAGGGGCGTTCGCCGTTCCATCGAACACGACGCGGTCGTACTCGCGCGCCGTACGCCCCCAATCACGAAGCGCATAGGGCGTGGGGCGGTCGGGAAGCAGCTCGACGCGCGGAATGGAGAGTTGCGAGGTCCCGGGCGTCATCGCCAGGGCGAGAAGAAGGCTCATGAGATGTCAGGGTGTGCGGAAGGCGTCGGCGGGTCCTATGCCGACGCGAGAACGACGAGCG
>CAXUKB010000358.1:0-4871 GCA_964251345.1 uncultured Fimbriimonas sp.
TCTCTCGGAGCGGCATCGTTCGCTGCGGGCGGCGATCCAAGGCAGCGTCGAAGCGAGGCGAGGGTGACCCGGAGCCGGTTCGCCGTCACCGTGGCGTCGCCGCTCTCAGGCCAAAGTGCCTCGGCGATCGCTTCGCGCGAGCATCGCCGTCCCAAGCGGAGCGCGAGGTAGGCAAGCAGCGCGCCTACCTTAGCCGAACGAAAGCGAGTCGTCGACTCGCCACCCGCCCGCTCGAGCACAGGGCCGTCGAAGAGTCGTACGCGCCACATCGCTACCTCTAGGATGCCCCAAGATAAGGGGCATGCTCCTGTTCCTCGCGAGTTCCTATTTCGCGATTCACGCCGTCGACGCGGCCACCGGGCGCGGGGTGCCGTTGGTCGAGCTTCGCACCGTGAACGGCCTGCGGTTCGTGACGGACAGTGCCGGGCTCGTCGCCTTTGACGAGCCCGGACTGATGAACCGAGAGGTCTTCTTCCACGTACGAAGCCCGGGCTATGCCGTTAAAGAGGACGGGTTCGGCTACCGAGGACTCGCCCTGCGTCCGTCGGCGGGCGGCGAGACGACGATTCACCTCGACCGCACGATCGTCGCCGAGCGGCTCTGCCGCCTGACGGGCGGGGGCATCTACCGGGACAGCGTTCTCTTGGGGCGGAAGACTCCACTTCCCGAGCCGACCCTCGCGGGCGGCGTGCTGGGGCAGGACACCGCGCAGGCGGAGGTGGTCAAGGGAAAGATGATGTGGTTTTGGGGCGACACGGATCGCGCCGCCTATCCCCTGGGCAACTTCCATACCAGCGGAGCAGTCGCGACGCTTCCTCCCGGCGGGCCGGACGACGGTCTGATCTATCGCTACTTCACCGGGAAGGAGGGCTTCGTGCGCGGCATGGTGGACTCGAACGCGTCGCAACCAATCTGGACGAGCGGCCTCGCCGTCCTCGGCGACGATCTCTACGCCTACTACGCGCAGATGAAGAGCCTGGGCCAGATCGCGTCCAGTGGCCTTCTTCGCTGGAACGATGGAATCGGGCGCTTCGACGTCGTCCAGACGTTCGACAAGGCTCGGGGCTGGCGCTATCTTGATGGCCACACCGTACGGGAGGGCGACGACCTGCTCGGCAACGACCCGCCCAACGTGCGCGTTCGGGCCGACGCGAACGCGCTCCTCGACCCGGCGGCGTACGAGGCGTACACCTGCTTGGACGCGGAGGGGCGGGTGAAGCGGGTCGACGGGAATCCCGACTACCGCTGGCAAAAGAGCCTCCCGCCGATCACCTCGGGTGAGGAGGCGCGGCTCGTGCGCGAGGGGACTCTGAAGGTCGAGGAGGCCCATTTTCTTCCGCGGGACGAAAGCGGTGCCACGGTCGAGATCGCCGGAGGCAGCGTTCACTGGAACGCCCACCGTAAGCGATGGATCGGGATCTTCGGCCGGAAGGGCGGGAAGGCTTCGTTCTTAGGCGAGATCGACTACGCCGAGGCCGATGCGCCGACGGGGCCGTTCCGCCATGCGGTCGCGGTCTGCGACCACCCGAAGTACACCTTCTACAATCCCGTCCAGCACGCCTTTCTCGATCGGGGAAACCGGATCTACTTCGAGGGCACCTATACCGCCGAGTTCTCGGGCAACGACGACAAAACGCCGCTCTACAACTACAATCAGCTGCTGTACCGGTTGGACTTGGACGACCCGCGTCTGGCGTTCGCGCGAAACTGAATTCATCCCTCGCCTCTTCGAGAGAGGAGGCGAGGTTCTTTGAGGTTTCGTTTCTGCCGGCGCGGAATGGATTACTTGCCGCTGGGCGGACGCTCTTGTTTCGGAACCGAGAGCGCCGGCACGGAAGTCGGCGCGCCCGCCGAAGGATTCGGGGTCGCCGCCGGATTAGTGGGCAGCTTGCTCAGCTCGCCCGTTCCGCTGTAGTCCTGCTTTTCGCCGCACCCCGTGCAGAAGGCCGCGAGAACGAGGCCGAACGCAAGGAGTCCCGCAAATTTGGTTTTCACATCGTGGTTCGTCATGGTTAGAGGCCGCAAGGGTTGTCGGGGCTGAACAGGCACGTGTGGGTTCCGGCGCTGTTCTTCCAGGTGCCGGCGGAGCCCACCTCGCCGTTGGGGCCGGTGTACGTCCACGGATCGGTTTGGACACCGCCGGTTAAGGGTCGCCATTTCGCGTGGCCGTCGACATAGGCGAAGTTGTCGCCGCGGCCGTGCATCCACTTGATCGTGTGATTGTTATAAAAACCGCCGTCAAGCAGGATGTTGTCCCGGGCGCCGTTGCCCGTCGCCGAGCCCGTCGCGTTCGCAACGTACACGCAGGAGCTCCCCACGGAGTTGTCCGCGCCGCAGTCGAGTTCCGGGTTCGCCCAGGTTCGGCCCTTGACCGCGTTCGCCATGAAGCCGGACCAGAGCAGAACGGTAACGGTCGGCGACACGACGTTGGTTTGGGACGTGAACTGAAGCACGCCGTTGTAGGTGTAGGCGGTCGGGACGCGATCGGAACCGTATCCGTAAGGGTTTGCGACCTGAGCCGTCGGGCAGTTGAAGATGCCGACGCTCTTCACGTAGGGAAAGGCCGCGTTGCCCCACTGGAGGCAGTCCGTGTTGCCCTCATCGGAGTAGCAGGGGAAGTCCCATCCGGTGTACCCGTAGTTCCAGTGGCCGAAGACGTACGGCTCTCCTGCCGGGTACAGGTCGTCGTTATCGCTCCCGTACTGCACGATGGCGAGATTCATCTGCTTGACGTTGGAAAGGCAAACGGACTGTTTTGCCGCAGCCTTGGCTTGGGCGAAGACGGGGAAGAGAATCGCCGCGAGAATCGCGATGATCGCGATCACGACGAGGAGTTCGATTAGGGTGAAGGCGCGCCGCGCCGGAGAGTAATTCTTCATTGAAGGCCTCGATCCTCGTTCGATCGGAGTTCCCCCGGGCGACGCTCGTCGTCGAATAGACCAATCTGGCCTATTTAAAGCCGGTCGCAAGGGGGATTCTTTTCGAATTAGGCCTATTATGCCGCTCGCGGGCGATAAATTGCGAATCGAGGCGCATTCCCTTACGATTAAACGATGAGCCAGCATGCTTGGAATAGACCAAACCGCTGAAGTAGGCAGACATTAAGCTTCGTTTGACCTCTTTGGCCTACCACCTGAGCGAGAAAGTGTAGAATCGGCGCGGCGCGCGTGAAACGTTCGATTTGCGTTTCTCGTCGCCGGAAAGAGCAATGAAGCAACTCACCCTCGTTCCCGTCCTTGTTCTGGCATTCGTCACCGCGGGTTGCCACCCCGGCGGAGAGACAGGCGATCCGAATGTCGGCGCGGCTCCGGGCGTTCCCGCCTCGACCCTCGGCAATCCCGCAAGCCGGCCCGGTACGCCGGGTGGCCCTTCTCTGAAGCCGCCTCCTGCCCGCGATCCCATGGGTGGCCGTTCGGGCGCCGCTGCCGGTCAGTAAAAGGTCCACGCCGGGCCCCAATAAAAAGTCCGGTGACTCGAGAGCCGCCGGACTTTTATTGGGGCCATCCGTGACTGAATGAAGCTGCGATGCTTCTCTTCAAGCCTCGTTCTAGGAGAAAGAAGATTGGAGTGGGCGAAAACAAAATGAACAGGGCCGCCTCAAAAAAAGAGGTGGCCCTGGCTGAAGGTGCCCGAGAGGAACTCAGTCTTGCTCGGCGGTGAACATCGACAGCGCGCCATAGGTGGTGGTGCCAACAACGGTGTTCTTCTTTAGCATCGCGCCCGGCGCCGACGACTTTGAGTGGCCGTCAGGGAAGCCGACGTTCGTGCGGCCATTGTTCGGGAAGATGATCGCGCCTTCCTGAGTCGCATTGATGTCGTATGAATTGTCGCCCCAACTCAGTGACTGCGAGTTGCCGGTGCCGACGACCTTGGTCGGTTGGCTGGCGATGCTGGGCCAGTCGAATTGGAACGAACCGTTGCCGTTGACCATAAAGACGGTGCCCGCCGGATCGTCGATCGACGTCGTCGTGCGGGGAGAGCCGCCGTCCTTGCCGAAGGTTGCGCAGCCGAGAGGCTCGCCCGCCACGCCGGTACCCCAGTACGCGGCGTTGACCGCGTAAGAGCCGAAGCGAGTCGTCAGCGTTCCACCGGTACCGTTAGCTGCGTTGTCGCCTTTCGAAGCGATCTGATCGCGTGGCACGTACGAGCCGTTCTTGTACCTTCCGCCACCGGAGCTACCCGCGATGGTCGCGCTCGGCGACTTAAAGATATCAGCGCTCTTGATGTACGGGTAGACCGCGTCCATCCAGTGGTAACGATCGGCACCATTGCCGATGGCATAGGTGGTGAAAACGTCGTTGTTCCAGTTGCGGGCGTACGTGTCGTCGCTGTCCGAGGTGTACTGAATAACCCCGAGGTTAATCTGCTTGGTGTTGCTGAGGTCGGCGCTCGCTTTCGCCGCGGCTTTAGCCTGGGCGAAGACGGGGAAGAGGATGGCGGCGAGAATCGCGATGATCGCAATCACGACCAAGAGTTCGATGAGGGTGAAGGCGCGTCGCGCCAGTCGATGGTTCTGCATTGAAGACCTCAAGAATCCGGATACCGGGCGGGTCACCTCATCCTCGATGATGGTTCCGATCGCACCTGGACCAAACTGGATCAACCCAGAGGATCGTGAGTAGCGAGGCTGGCCGCCATTGGCCTATGGATTATAGTCGTTAGACGACGATATCGGCAACAAAGAGGGATGAATTTCTGTGTAGGAGTCCTTTTTTTGACCGGTCTGGTCGATTTTCTGGTCTATTTTTTGGACCAAACTGACGGGTCTATACTGATCGGGAGGATGTCGACTCCACCGAGAACCCATCGGTACGAGCAGATTGCGGGCGAAGTCCGAGCCGCGATCTTGCGCGCGGCCTGTGAACCCGACG
>CAXUKB010000359.1:0-4797 GCA_964251345.1 uncultured Fimbriimonas sp.
GGCGTCCTCGAACCGATCGGGGTCGTAGTCGGGCTTCCCCTGGTAAGCCGCGATCGCGCGGCCGAGCCGCATCCCGGGCCGGTGGCTGGCGTCCGAATAGCGAGGATCGCCCCGGTCCACGAGGTCGTTACGGAACATGAGACGGAAGTGGCCCGGGTTCTCCACCGCGAAAGCGACGAACGCGTGGGCCAGCGCCCGCAGGTCGGCGGCCGGGTCGTCCAAGGGCTCGACCTCATCGATGCGCCGCCCGGCCCGCTCGAACGCGAGGAGGGCGACCTCGGTGAGCAGCCCCTTCGCGCTCCCGAAGTGGTGGGCCGGAGCGCCGGGCGAGACGCCCGCGCGAGCGGCGGCGGCGCGGAGCGAGAAGCCCTCGAGGCCGCTCTCCGCGACGAGGCCGTCGGCGGCCGCGATGAGGGCGGCGCGAAGGTCTCCGTGATGGTAGGTCTCTCGGGTACGGGCCATGGGTCCTTTTTCTAAACGATGTTCAGATTTATCTTTACAGTGTTCAATTCCCGGGGTACGCTCCTTTCCTTCTCGGCGCGAACGTCGGGGCGAAGGACTGGGAAAGACACCGCATGGCAGAGAAAGTTTGGTTTATCACGGGTGCGTCGCGCGGCTTCGGCCGAGTTTGGGCGGAGGCCGCGCTGGCGCGGGGCGACCGGGTCGCGGCGACCGCCCGCACGCGGGCGAACGTCGCCGACCTCGGGGCGCGGTTCGGCGACGCCGTCCTCCCGCTGGAGCTCGACGTGACCGACCCCGAGGGAGCCGCCCGTGCGGTTGGGCAGGCCCACGCCCACTTCGGCCGGCTTGACGTCGTGCTCAACAACGCGGGCTACTCGCTCGTCGGCACGATCGAGGAGGCGAAGGAGGCGGACGTCAAGGCCGAGTTCGAGACGAACGTCTTCGGCACGCTCCGGGTGATCAAGGCCGCGCTGCCCCTCTTGCGGGCGCAGGGCCACGGACATATCCTCGGGGTCTCCAGTACCCTCGGACTGGTGACGGTGCCGCACATCGGCTACTACGCCGCCTCCAAGTGGGCGTTCGAGGCCCTGCACGAGACCCTGGCGAAGGAGGTCGAGCCCTTCGGCATCAAGGTGACGATCGTCGAGCCCGGCGCCTACGCCACGGAGTTCGGGAGCGCCGCCTCGCTGCGGTTCTCGGAAGGCATGGACGTCTACGCGGACGCCCGGCAGAAGACGTTCGAGGGGATGCGCGCCATGGAGCGGGGCGATCCCGCCGCGACGGCGGGGCCGCTCCTGCAGATGGTAGACGCGGAAGATCCGCCGTTGCGCTTCTTTCTCGGCGACAAGAACCTGCCTTGGGTGCGCGCCGCCTACGCCGATCGGATGGCCACCTGGGAAGCTTGGGCCGACGTCTCGAACGCCGCCCAAGGCGAACCGAAGTAACGGACGGCCGGACGTTCGTCGGCCGCGGGTAACGGCCTCCTCCCTGCAGCGCGGGGCTTGGATACCACACGCCGAACGTCGCGTCGACGTTTTAGGCTGCGGCGGCCCGCCGCCGCTTTCCCCCGCGAGCGTCGAGTTCCGTACGAATCTAGATTCGTTCAAAAGATAATTTCCAGTTGGTTTGCATCGTTTCCCCCGAAAGGGCACGCCCGTTGGGCGACTCATCTCGCCAAGGGTAATCCTTTCCTTCCAAGCCGCCGCGAGGAGCGCGAAGGCCAGCAGGGCCTTGATCCGCAGCTCGGGCGTGGACACCGTCGCGCCTTTCAGGTGTCCGGGGCGGTTTGGGGCGGGGGAGTCGCCGTACGCGAGGCCGAGGCCGACCAAGGCGCAGACCACCATCGACAGCCCTTGCAAATGCGGGCGCATTCTCCGACTCTACGGCCATTCATCATAGGATTGCCGCCGTGAGTCGCTGAGACTTTGGCCCTGCTTTGGGCCGTAGAAGCCATTATCCGGAGGTTCTTGGTGACTCGCCCACGCAATGCCGTCTGGACAAGGACGACGAGGATCGTCCTTCCCGTTCTTTGCGGGTTCGTGGTTCTCGCATCAGGATGGGCGTGGTTGCCGCGGATCGGGAAAGCGGCCTTCGCCCGTGCGCTGCACGGACAAGAGGTTCGGTGGCGCGAGCGCCCGCGGCTACGGGTCTACCCGTTCGACGCGCCGCCCGGGACCGTCCTGAGCAACTGCGTTATCGGTTCGCTCCAAAGCACGTGCGCGACGGACACGCTGATACGGGCCTCGTCGGTGCGTTTGGGCCGGACCGAAATTTCGACGTCTTGATCGAAGAGATTGATAAGGCGGGCATTCGCATCGAAAAGTGCCTCCATCGGGCCGGACTTGGGTTATGCTGGCGGGGATGAAGAAGCTTCTCATCCTCGCCGCCCTCGTTGGCGTCGCCGCCTACTCCCCGGCCCAGGTCACCATCAACGGAAAGCCTTCCAAGGGCACCGTGATTTCGACCCCCAAGCAGAAGGGCACGAAGGCCGTGACCGCCACCCCCAAGAAGCACCGCAAGAAGTTTCTCGGCATCTTTTAAGAGGCGGCCCGCCGTCCCTCGATCCCTCGCACGATCGAAGGACGGCAGCCTCCGGACTCCCCGATCCAGTACGCTCTCCGGCGTGAAGAAGATTAAGATCGGCACCTCGGGACTCGAGGTCTCGGAGGTCTCCCTGGGCTGCATGCGCATCGCCGGCATGGAGCCCGCCGCCCTCGACGAGCTCCTTCGAACCTCGCTCGACCTGGGCATCGATTTCTACGACCACGCCGACATCTATGGGGGCGGCAAGTGCGAAGAGGTGTTCGCCGCGTCGGTCGCCCGCCTCGGCGTCGCTCGCGAGAGCCTCGTGCTCCAGAGCAAGTGCGGCATCCGCAAGGGCTTTTTCGACTTCTCCAAGGCGCACATCCTGACCTCGGTCGACGCGATCCTCCAGCGGCTCGCCACCGACTACCTCGACGTGCTCCTGCTCCACCGGCCGGACACCCTGGTCGAGCCGGAGGAGGTCGCCGAGGCGTTCAACGAGCTTCACGACAAGGGCAAGGTTCGCAACTTTGGGGTGAGCAACTTCAACCCAGGCCAGATCGAGCTGCTCCAGGCCTCCCTGCCGATGCGGATTCAGGCGAACCAGCTCCAGCTCAGCATCACGAACACGGGCATGATCGACCGCGGAATCACGGTGAACATGAAGCACGAGAACTCCGTCGACCGCGACGGCGGGATCCTCGACTACTGCCGCCTCAAGAGGATCACCATCCAAGCCTGGTCGCCGTTCCAGTTCGGCTTCTTCGAGGGCGTGTTCGTCGACAACCCGAAGTTCCCCGAGCTCAACAAGGTCTTGGACGACCTCAGCGCGGAGTACGGAGTCACGAAGACGGGCCTCGCCATCGCGTGGATCGGGCGCCACCCGGCCAAGATCCAGTCGGTGCTGGGCACCACGAGCCCCGACCGCGTCCGTCAGGTCGCTGAGGCCTGCGAGATCGAGCTCTCCCGCCCCCACTGGTACGAGATCTACCGCGCCGCGGGCAACGTCCTGCCGTAGGGGACAGGGAACACGACCTCCGCTTGTCTCTTGTCCCCTCTTCCCGGGTGACGGCCGTCATCCCAAAAATCCTCTTTGAGGGCGGGCGTCCCTTCTACCCGCCCTCGGGTGGCGAGAGCGGCTCCACGAGGTAATCGCCCGCCCCGGAACCGAGCGGCCGGCCCGCGGGGTGAACGATGAGCGCGACGGTCTGGCCGCGCGAGTCGGCTTCCCAGGCGAGCCCCTTGCGAACGTCGTCCCAGAACGCGATGCGCCCCGTCGCGATCCGGTAGGCGCCCGCGGGCTTGGCCTCCGGATAGGCGTTCCGCAGGAGGCGGGAAGGGGAGCCGGAATGCAGGCCGTTCGGGAGGCGGAACCGGGCGGAGGTGACCCGCACGAGGTCGACGGGCACGCGATCGCCCGTCGCGCTGCGCGTGGCGTGGACGTCGATGCGGCCGCCGTTCTTGCCGACGAAGGTGCTCCAGAACCGCCCCATCGCCGCGTCGCCCGACGCGGGCTTGCCGAAAGGGGCGACCGCCTTTTCGTTCGACTCGCCGATCTCGACGTGCCCGATGCTCCGGCCGGGAACGACGCCCCAATCGGAGGAGCCTGGTGCGAGGAGAGGCGGCAACATGCGTTTGCGACGAAGCGGAGGGAACGCGAGTTTCTCCCTTGCGCCCGCAGGAAGGAGGAGGACCAAAGATCGCCGAACCAAAGCACTCAAAAAGACGTCTTCCCCCTCGTCCGCCGTAGCTCATAACGCTACATTACGACCAATATTGCGTCCGCTGACTATATATGTACGTACATATTTCTTCCCACAAATGGGTTGGGATCTGGAATAGGCGTCGTACTATAGAAGTATGTCGGACGCCTTATCGGCGATCCGGCAAGTTGAGCGACGACTTTTGACGCCGCGAATGAGTGCTCGTGTCTAAATACGATCCTACTAAATATGTCGACCTCGAGCGCCTTTCCGTGCGTGAAAGGGAGGTGGTGGCCCGCGCCGTCGAGGGTCACACCGACGAGCAGATCGCCCAGGGACTGGGCATCGGCAAGGGGACGGTGAACACCTACTGGGTCCGCATCCGGTCGAAGGTCGGCCCGCTCACCCGCACGGAGATCGTGGCGGGCGTTCTGCGCCGCGAGATGGAGGAGCGCATCGTCGGCCTCCGCTCGGAGATTGCCCAACTGAGCGCGAACGCGCGGAACGGCGAAGCGCCGAAACCGGTGACGAAGGAGGACATGGAGCCCTGGCGTTTCCTCTCGCTGGAGTACATCTACGACGCCGCGCTCGTCATCGATCGGAACGGCAC
>CAXUKB010000360.1:0-4794 GCA_964251345.1 uncultured Fimbriimonas sp.
CGCCTCGGGCGGCGTTCTGCGAAGCGCGCACGACGTCGCGGATGGCGGTCTCGCGACGACGCTCGCAGAGATCGCGCTGGCCTCCGGACTACGGGTCGACGCGAACATCGCCGGCCATCCTTTCGCCGAGATTCCGGGCCACGTCGTGGTTGCGACGGGCGACCCGGAGCGGGTGCGGAGCCTTGCCCGCGATCATTCTCTAGGCGTTTCCGATGTTGGCAAGACCTCACCAAGCGGAGGTGGACTCTCGATCAATGGCACTGAATGGCCGCTGGACGAACTTTCACGAGCCTTCGAGGGGGCCTTGCCGCGTATTATGAAGGGGTAATCCGGCTTCGAGCCGTTTGCGTCATGGCCAAGTTTAGATATCCGTCATTCCGATCGACGCTGTTCGTCGCGTCGCTGACCCTCATCGTAGGCTTCGCTTCGGCCCAAACCGCGTCTCAGGTGATTTCCCGCGAGCCGACCCTCAACGTCAAGATCCAAGAGGCGGCTCAGCCTTACAAAGACGATCCGCGGCGGGCTTCCGAGTCTCTCATGCGCTTCGAGGCACTGAATTCTCAGGCGTCGAACGATCCCGACGTACAGAGCTGGTTAGGGTTTCTCTACATCCAGACCGGCGCTCCGGAAAAGGCGATTCCTCCTTTGGAGCTTGCCGCGGCGAAGCGTCCCGAGAACCTGGAGGTGCGGATCAACCTCGGCAACGCGTACTTCGCCAGCCGGCCGCCGCAGTACGATAAGGCGCTCGCCAGCTATAAGACCGTGAGCGAAGGACGTCCGTCGATGTCCGAGCCACGGTACAACAGCGGCGTCATCTATATTCAGAAGGGCGACTATCCGAAGGCGATCACCGAGCTGAAGGCAGCAGAGGCGCTCGATCCGAAGAACGCGTTTATCAAGAACAATCTGGGCGTCGCTTACGAGAAATCGAAGGACGACAAGGATGCTTCGGTCAAGTTCCGCGAGGCGAGTGACCTCAAGCCGGACGACAAGACGTTCGCCCGTAACGCGGGACTCTCGATTCTAAAGACCCGTCCGCCCGCGCCCGCGAACACAAAGCCCATCGAGGACCAAGCGCGTCCTTATCTCGAGCGTGCGAGTGACGACGATCCCGCCGTCGCCCTCGCTCTTGGCGGTATGTCGATGTCCAACAAGCAGAAGGCGCTTGAACTGTACTCCAAGGCCGAAAAGGGGATCGACAATCCCAAGTTTTCGAATAAGGAGCGGGAGACCTACTGGTACAACGTGGGGGTGCTCCGAGATCAAACCGGCGACAGTTCCGGCGCGATCCGGGCCTACGACCACGCCCTGGCGATCAATCCAAACGACCTGGACGCGTTGAAAAACGTCGGAATGATTCATTACCGCCGGGCGGAGACCATCCCGGGCGACAAAGCCGAATACGTCGATGCGAAGATGGCGTTCGACAAGCTGACGGGGCTTAACCCCACGTCTTTCGAAGCGTGGAAGAACCTCGGCTTGGCGGCGATCCGTTCCAACGATCGCGAGAAGGCGATCACGGCTTACCGCGAGGCGACCAAGCTGGGAGGGGCGGACCGATCGGACGACCTCATTCAGGTTCGTCTCGGCTTGGGCGACGCGCTTTACGACAAAGGCGACCGACCCGGCGCGGCCGCCGAGTATCACCAGGTGCTGTTAATGCAGAAGGACAACGCCGAGGCGCTGAACGGCCTCGGGTTGATCTATCTGGACGGCAAAAAGTACGCGCAGGCGGAGGCGGTTCTCCGGAGCGCGATCGCATCGAACCCGAAGTACGCGGCCGCCTACAACAATTTGGGCATCGCCCTCGACAATCTCTACCGCCGTAAGGAAGCGATCGGCATGTTGGAGAAGGCGCACCGTCTCGATCCTGGGAACGCAAACATCAACGAAAACCTTCGAAAATTGAAGAGCGCGTCGCCTCACCCGTAAATTGCTGATCCACCTTGTCGGGAATCTTCACCGCCCGGATGCCCTTCGCGCATCCGAGCGAGCGGCCGCTTGGCTGACGAAGCGCGGCCATTCGGTGGCGGTCGAGCCGGAGACGGCTCGCCGCACGGGCCTGCCGGAAGTGGCCGCAGAGGCCTTTGGGGACGGCGCGGGCCTCGTCATCGCCTTTGGCGGCGATGGCACCGTGATTCGGGCGGCTCATTTGGCCAGCATGCGCGGCACTCCGATCCTGGGCGTTTACTACGGCCGCTTCGGCTTTGTGACGCAATGCACCGGCGACGAGCTTTACGCCGTGCTGGAGTCCTTTTTTGCCGGAGAGCTGGCCGTCGAACGGAGAATGATGCTCGAAGCCGAACTGCTCCGCGCGGACCGGCCGGTAGCGGTGCTTCAAGCTCTCAACGAGGCGGTTCTCCAGCGTGCCGTGAGCTCGCGTTTGCTCACCTTCGACGTCCGGGTCGACAACTATGATCTGACGCGCTATCCGGCCGATGGCATCATTCTGAGCACCCCGACCGGCTCGACCGCCTACAACCTCTCGGCGGGTGGCCCGATCATGGACCCCAGCGCCGAGGCGATCTGCATGGTGCCCCTTTCGCCCCACACGCTTGCGGCTCGCCCTCTTATCCTTAGTCCGGAGCGCGAGATCGAACTCAAGGTTCAGAACGGAGACGGCGATTCCGTGCTGTCGACCGATGGAATGCAACGCCTGCACGTCGTACCCGGAGACGTGGTGCGGGTGCGAAGAAGCCCAAGGGTGACAAACTTGATCCGCGTGGAAAAGGACGACTTCCTCATCAAACTGGGCCGCCGCCTCCTTTGGGGGCAAAACATCCTTGGGGAGGGCGCCCAATGAGCACCCTCCTGGAGATCAAGGACGCGCAGGTCGAGTTTTCCGGTCCCGGTGGCGCGGTCCGCGCGCTCGACGGCGTTTCGCTTCGGGTCGATCCAGGCGAAACGGTCGCGGTCGTGGGCGAGTCGGGTTGCGGTAAAACGACGCTTGCTAGGGCGGTGCTCGGACTTCAGCCTCTCGTCGCCGGCGCCATCTCGCTTGCCGGAAACGAAGTGAAAGGAGTGTCGCCGAAAAATGCGGAGAGGGTTGGCATGGTCTGGCAAGATCCCTACGCCAGCCTCAACCCGAAGTGGACGGTGGGGCGCTCGGCAACCGAGCCCCTACGTATCGCTCACCGAAAAGGCGACCCTGCCGCCATCCTGGAAGAGGTTGGACTCGACCCCCGGATGACCACCCGCTATCCGCACCAGCTTTCGGGAGGTCAGCGACAGCGGGTGGCGATCGGCCGCGCGCTGGCGCTCAAGCCGCCGCTCGTCATCTGCGACGAGCCTACGGCCGCGCTCGATCTCTCGATACGCGCGCAAATCCTAAATCTTCTGAAGGCCGTCCAGCGCGCCAATGGGTGCTCCTTCCTCTATATCTCGCACGACCTGACCACCGTCCGCTTCCTCGCGGACCGGGTGGCGGTAATGTATCTGGGCCGCATCGTCGAAGAGGGGCCTTCGGAATCGATTTTTACGAATCCACGCCATCCTTACACAAAGGCTCTGCTCGACTCGGCCCCAAGCTTGGAACGGCTGATGGAACTGCCAGAAGCCCCGCCGGGCGAGATTCCCGATCCCCGGACCCGCTTCGTCGGCTGCCGCTACGCCGGTCGTTGCCCCAATGCGCAGGAAGACTGTCTGAGGATCGATCCCTCGGCGACGATTGAGGGTGAGCGACGCTTTTACTGCCACCATCCCGTCGTATAAGGGTTAGCGGATCGACGGAGCCGCGCCGACGGAACATGAGCCAAGGCCGACAGGCATTCGACCGGGAGATTCAGGAGCTCGAGCACGATCTGCTCGAGATGGGTAGCCGCGCGGAAACGATGATCGGGAACGCCGCCGAGGCGCTCGCCGATCTCAACACCAGTCTGGCGATGGAGACGATCCTTGCCGACGACGCCCTCGATGCTCAAGACTTGGCGATTGAAGCTCGTTGCCTTCGAGTCCTCGCCCTGCACGGTCCTATGGCGAGCGATCTCCGGCTCGTCGGTTCGGTCATGAAGATCATTACCGACATCGAGCGGATTGGCGATCTCGCGGTCGACGTCGCGAAGATCGCCCTCAAGGTGGACAAGGAACTTGGTTCGAGCGGTGCCGTCGACATTCGTCGCATGGCGGGCGTCGCGCGCGCCATGTTTCGGGAGGCCCTTGTGGCCTTCGCGCGTCGTGACCTCGACCGCGTCGAAACGGTCGCCCAGCTGGAAGATGAGGTGGACGCGCTCTACCGCGAGTTGCGGGCTCAGATCTTCGAAGACATGCGTCAAGACGGGGGCAACGCCGTTTGTGATGGCTGGCTCCTAATGGCGGTTCACCATATCGAGCGCATAGCGGATCATTCGTTAAACATCGCGGAGCGCGTGACGTTTATGGTCACCGGCGAGTTACGGCCCGCAGAATCGGCCGCTCGTTCCTAAGCCGAGAGCGGGACCCAGCCGACGACCTGCGTGCCTCCATTCGCATACGCGCTCATCGTCAGCTCGCCGCCCAGGCCTATCGCCCGCTCCCGCATTCCGGCGCGGCCGGTGCCTTCGTCGGAGCCGTCGAACCCGCACCCATCGTCCGCCACAGAAAAATCGAGCCGCTTCTTCGAGAATCCGAGCCGGATCGTCACGCGCTTGGCATTGGCGTGCTTCGCCACGTTGTGAAGCGCCTCCTGCGTCATTCGGAACACCGCTTGCTCCACGTCGGGTGAGAGCGGGCGTGACTCACCCTCGACTTCGAACTCGAGTTCAAAGCCGTGGCGAATCGCAAGGGCGTGGGCGTATTGACGCATTGCCGAAAGAAAAC
>CAXUKB010000361.1:0-2002 GCA_964251345.1 uncultured Fimbriimonas sp.
TCTGACGCGGGCGGGAAGAGGAACAAAGCTGAGCCTTCACGGTTAGATCAACGAGGATCCGCGGGGCGGAGATCGGCGGGAGCTGTTGGTGATGGCCATCCGAAAGAACCAGGTTCGCATCGCGGCCTTCTTCGCCGGCCTCGGCCTCCTCGGCCTCGCCGCCTGTATGGACGACGCTCCCCAGCCCCGCTTCATCCCGTCGACGACGCCGGGCTACCGACCGACGCAGTGGCGTGGGACCGCATGGTTCCGATGGATAAGGCGATTCGAGGGCTGTACTCGGTGGACCTTCCCTCGGCACGGCCGGAAGCCACGACGCAAGTGCTTGTCGATCTGCTGGGTTTCCGAGTGGTCGAGGAGGGGTTGTTCGAGGTGGGCTCGGCCACCACGGTTGGGCAGGCTCGCGTCGTTCCGTCCGCGGGACGAACCCTCGCGTCGGTAGGCGCGGGGGGCGTTCATCACGTCGCGTTTCGTGTGCGGGACGAGGCCCATCTGCTCGCCCTGCAAGTGCGAATCGAGGCCGCGGGATTGCAAACCTCGGGTGAAATCGACCGTTACTGGTTCCGCAGTCTCTACTTCCGAGAGCCGGGCGGCACGCTGTTCGAGTTGGCCACCGAGGGACCTGGCTTTGCCGTAGACGAAGATTCCTCCACCTTGGGAGAGAAGACGACCCTCGCGCCCTTTCTTGAGCCTCGCCGCGCGGAGATCGAGGCAAACCTCAAGCCTTTGCCGAATCCGGCTTACCTTTAGACGGAGAGAGTGTACCAAAGCGCGGATTTGGTACACTTTTCCCGCGAATGGCCGGAAATCACCTTGAAGTCGCCGATCAAATCCGCCGACGAATCGAGTCGGGCGAGTATCCGCCCGACCGGCCATTACCCGCAGAGCGGGTGCTCGGCGAAGCGTTCGACGTTCACCGCGCTACCCTTCGACGCGCGATCGCTCGGCTTGAAGCGGACGGCCTTCTGAGAAGAGCGCCCGGCGAGCGTCCTTATCCGCTCCCACCGCCCCCGGCCGTCGAGGGCACCATCGGCCTATACGCCACCGACGCCGACGTCTATTCTCGTTCGCTTATTGCGACGGGCGTCGTCGAAGCGCTCCGGGAGCGAGGCTCGGGACTTCGCTTAGTGTGGTCTGACGATCGGGCTTTTCAGCCAGGCGAGCCGTTCTCGCCTGAGGTCCGCGCTCATGCTGGATTGATCTTGTGGCCTCCGGCCTTGACCGATGCAGACCGATTGCGGGAACTCCGTGGGTCCATGCCGACGGTAATCGTGGATGCGCCTGTGAGCGGTTATGAGTCCGATTTCGTCGGATTCGACGACCAAAGGGGCGGCTACGAGGCCGCACAACACCTCGTCGACGCAGGTCATCGGATGCTCGCGTTCGTTGGGCCGCTTCAGATCGTCACGGCGCGTTACCGGCGTCACGGATTCACCTGTCTCCTCCACGAACGAGGTCTGGAGCCAGTCCGGGGATATGAATCGCTCGCCCATGCGAACCGACTTCCAGAAAGCGTTGTAGACGCTTTTCTCGATCCAAGCCGTCCCGACCGGCCCACAGCGTTCGTTTGCGAGAACGACGAGACGGCGGCGCTTTTGATGCCTCATCTCACCGCCAGAAACCTCCGCGTACCGGAAGACTTCGCCCTTGTGGGTTTTGGCGGCGTGCAATCTGTTCTTCTAGGCGCGCTACGGCTCACCACCATGGAGCAGCCGTTCATCGAAGTGGGTCGCCAAGCGGCTCGGCTTCTCCTTGATCGGCTCGCGGGGAAGCAGAAAGGTGCGGAACAAATTCGACTTCCGATGAACCTTCGGATCAGGGCGTCCTCCGGGCAAGTCGCGCTTTCGGCACGTCCTTAGGCTGCATCTCCAGGCCTAACGTACCACTGGTACATATTTGGGAACTCCAGTGGGCTTTTCCTGACGTATAGTGAATGCGTCGTCGCGTCAGCCTCGTCTACACGGGGAAGCGGTGACCTTCGCGAGGCAGCATCTTATGAAAC
>CAXUKB010000361.1:2012-4785 GCA_964251345.1 uncultured Fimbriimonas sp.
CATCGAACTTCTCGTCGTTATCGCCATCATTGCGATCCTCGCTGCTATCCTCTTCCCCGTCTTCGCTCAGGCGAAGGCGGCGGCGAAGAAAACCGCATGCTTAAGCAATCTGAAGCAGATGGCGCTTGGCAATTTGATGTATGGCGGAGACTCTGACGATACGTTCCCCATCGCCGAGTTGAACTTCCCAGGTCAGGGTTATCTCGGTTCGGGATATATCGGTTGGCAGTTTCCCTGTGATACGAATGGCGAATCGAGCACGGACTGCGTTGCAGATGGTAACGCGATTCAGCCCTACGTCAAGAATCGTCAGTTGACGGTATGTCCGGCGATTTTTGGTAAGTGGAACCCTTACGGCTATACCGCTGCAAGTGGCACGGTCTATTCCAGTACCAACACGTACACTTTCAACGGCGACTTGGGACAAATCTCGGCGACTGCCGTCGATAGTCCCGTGCTGACCGTGATGTACTGGGCTGGCGCACTGAACAACGGATGGATCGGCCGCACGATGGCTTCGCCAACGCTGAACTGCCCGACATCGTCCGCAGCCTGCGTCTATGTCTCAAACCCAACCGGTACGGCGACTGGAAATGGCACGTCCGAGACGCCTACCGTTTACCACGAGGGCAACTACACGTTCCCAAGCTACAGTAAGTGGGCCCATGGACGAGGTGATAACATGGCCAACGTCGATGGTCATGCCAAGTTTCATAACCTTTCGGGATCGGTAAAGGATGATCCCTGGTCGTACACCGGAACTACGGGTTCCGTAGAGAAATCTTCGAACGTTTTCCCGGTCTACACGAATGCTCCCGGCGGCCACATGTGCCTCATGGGACCGGACAATCCCTGCGGGCTATAGTCGATGAAGTCTATGAAAAAGAACCTTCTCTCTTTAGCGGCGGTGCTGGTCATGGTTGGAGCATCGCTCCTGACCGCAGGATGCGGAAATAAGGACGAAGCACCGTCGACCGGCGGTCCAACCGTTGGGTCGACGACGCCGACCGGTGGAACGATCTCGTCCACCGAAATCCACGGTCGTCCTCCGCACATGCGCCACTAGGGCCGTTGAGACCGGCGGGCATAGGATTTATGCCCGCCGTCGAAGCGCATCCCGAGTGTTCGGCATGTCGTTTTCCCACCGAATCGAATGGACCGCGAACTTCTCAGTCAAGCATCGTCCTTTGCCCGGCAGGGTGAATGGGAGAACGCCGCAGGCCTATACGAATCTTTTCTCGCCCAAGCACCCGACCATATCGAGGCGCTTTTGGGTCTAGGCACCTCGCTCGTAAGGCTTGGAAGACTGTCCCAAGCAACGCCTATTCTCTCGAAAGCGGTTTTACTAGGAAGTGAAGATCCTCTGGCATTCGTCGCACTGGGAGACGCCTACTTCGGGCTTGGCGAAGCTCAGGCTTCGGCTCGGGCGTACGAAGAAGCAGTCGCACGTCTGCCACAGTCTGCTCGCGCGCGCGTCAAGCTGGCACACGCGTTGACCCTGCTTGGTCAAGCCGAGCAGGCCGAAGAGCTTCTGATCAGGGCGATTGAACTCGAGCCCGCCCTTGCTGCGGCCCACGATTTGGCCGCGTTCGTTCTGCCGCAAATGGGGCGGTTCGAGGAGGCGCGAAAGTACGCTCAAAGGTCGCTTGCGATCGAGCCCAGCCATCCGGGCTACAGCGCTCGATACATCTATGGCTCTAAGGTGTCCGCGGACGACCGAGGAGTCGTGGAGCGACTCACCCGTCTGGCTCAATCGGGAACTTTGAACACGAGGAGCCAGATTCAAGCCGAGTTTAGCCTGGGGAAGGCTAACGAGGATCTGGGGCAGTATCGCCAAGCGTCGACGCACTACGTTTGTGCGAACGCGCTTTGCGATCAGGCTAAGTTGGAGCGGGACGACGCTTTCCACCGTGCCTCGCACCGGAGTGACGTCGACCTTATCCTTGAGAACTTTTCGGAGTGTGCGTCGGACGTCTCCGGCGCATCGGAAAGCGACCTCCCGGTTTTCGTGATCGGAATGATGCGGTCGGGATCGACATTGGCGGAGCAGATCCTGTCGAGCCATCCTGAGGTCGGGGGCGCCGGCGAGGTCCCATTTTGGATCGATCGCGCCCCCGACCTTCTCCGGTCGATCGCCGACGGAGGGTCCTCCTCACGCGTCGCCGAGATGGCGTACGACTACGCCAGCCTGCTACGAAAACTCGCACCAAACCGACGACGCGTGTGCGACAAGCTTTTGCAGAACTATATGGCAGTCGGAATGCTTCATGCCACTTTTCCCAACGCGCGCTTCATCCACTGCCGTAGAGACCCGCGCGATACCTGTCTTTCCATCTTTACGACCCCCTTCGCATATCCTCCGCCTTTCGCTTATCGCGCCGATACGATCGCCTTCGCTTACCGAGAGTATCTCCGGTTGATGGCGCGCTGGCGGTCCATTCTGCCCGCCGACCGTTTCCTCGAGATCGACTACGAAGAACTCGTTACCGATCGAGAGCGCGTGTCGCGCCAAATGATCGAGTTCGTCGGACTGGATTGGAGCGAAGCCTGTCTCGCTCCCGAAAAGAATCCTCGACTCGTCGGCAATCCCAGCCAGTGGCAAGTTCGTCAACCGGTCTATGGCACGTCGATCGGGCGCTGGCGAAGGTTCGTTCCGTGGTTGAACACGCAGCTCGCCCAATGGGATGTTTCGATGCCTCAGCCCCATGAGTGACGCCTCGGCGCGAAAGATCTCTGCTGCCGAAACCGCCCTCTTCGCCGGCCGAATCGACGA
>CAXUKB010000362.1:0-4768 GCA_964251345.1 uncultured Fimbriimonas sp.
GTTCTAGAGTTCATGAACATTCACTCGCTTCGAGGACTGGGTCGACGCAACTTTCCGCGCTTCGGCTTTGGAGAAGCGAAGAGCCGACAAGCTAGTATCCGTTATATTTATGCTTTTTATCGTCATCGGACGGAGAATCGACGACAGAATCCCGGGACGCGCCGTTCGCCCGCCCAGACCATTCACTTCGGCGTGTCGCGATCGAACTGAGCGCGAGCCGCCTTCGACGCCTTCGTCTTCCACGCTTCCGTGAGGAGATCCTCCAGCTCGTCCGGACCGATCGCCTCCAGCCGGACGAGCACCGCCGGGAAGCCGTTGTAGTGGGAGTCTTCCACGTACTTCTCCGGCTCGGAGCTCATGAGGAGCTCCTTCGCGCCGAGTCCGGGCGTCGCGATGGCGAGCACGGCGGGGTTCTCGACCCGCGGTTTTTTCGGGGCGACGCGCTCCATCCAGGTCCAGCAGAACCCCCGCGGTTTCCCCTTGACGTCCACGCCAAAGCCGAACCTCCCCTCGCCCTCGATCGCCCCCGGGAGCCGAGCGGCGATGCGTCTCACGTCGTCATGCGTCGCCATCGAATTGCACCGACCCCATTCTATCACCCAGATCTATCGCCCAGAGGAGTGAGCCGAAGTGGCGGTCGCGGTCGGGCCTGCCGCGACATTCCATTCCTCCGTAGGCCCGAAGAGGCCGATTCGCGCCCGCGGTCCGGACGGAACGGCGAGCGCGCCGTCCTTCGTCCCGAGTTAAGGCGCCGGACGCCTCGGGTTCGCCCCGCGACGGTTTGGGACCACGAAGAGGGTGCGATTCTCGAAGTCGAACAGCATCGCCATGCCGGCGAGCGCGTCCCGGCCGACGAAGTTGATGTCGCGGTCGTTCGTCGTGACGTTGACGTTGTGCGCCCCCCGGTACTCGACCGCGCCCATCGTGAAGCGGTGGATCTCGTAGTGGCGCAGGTGAACGGCGCCGTAGTAGAGGTGGGAATCGTGGCCGCCGGTCCAACGCGTCCAGCCCATCCGTCGCGCGTTTCGGGCGCTCACGTCGCTATCGCCGCTGCCCGAGTCCGGCACCATGCCGATCGTCTTGCCGTCGAGGCGAACCGGCACGGTGAAGAGCCCCTTCGACGGGGTCATCGGCAGGTCCGAGATCGCCCGGGGTGGCCGCCCGCCGGGGCGCGACCCACCCATCGCGTAGAGCCAGCCGAGCGGTCCGCGCACGAAGTCGCCGTCCTTCGGCCACAGCCGGAGGGTCCCTGTTCGCATCTCCAGCCCCACGTCGTACCGGCCGAGAAAGTCGAGCCCGAGGATCCCGTCGGCCTTCGCGTCCATCGTGTCCTGGTTCTTGCCCCACGGCGTGAACTCCAGGGGCGCGACCGGAAAGCCCTCGAGGTCGGCGGGGCCGGTCGTCAGGGTCCCGTCGGCGTCGACGTCGGCTCCCGCCTTGCGAAGCATCCGCTCGCCCTTGGGGGTGGCAAAGCAGCAGTAGCTTCCGGTGTCGATCAGGAAGAGCCCGCTTTGGCCATTGCCGAGCGACGCCTTGACGTAGAAGCCGTCCGACAGCCGGGTCAGGGCGAGGTCGCCCGATGGCCCACCGCTCGGGGCGGCGGGCCGAGCCCTCGCGCAGGACGCGACGAAGGCGAACGGGACGATCCAGATCCAAGGCGTTCGCATCGACGGGCGGGATTGTATCCGACCCGTCCCGGCTACTCGGTTCCGAACTCGCGGATCACGTAGTCGCCTCCGTTCTCCCGCCGAAGCGTGATCCGATGAACGACCGACTGCGTCTGCCCCCACGAGTCCGTGTACTCGTGACGGGCCCGCACCCGAACCTCGTCGCCCCGCGTTCGCGCCTCCAGAATGGTGTAGTGAACGGTCTTTGACTGCTCCACCCCGTCGAGGAACATCTTCTGGAAGTCGTCGGGATTAAGCGAATAGTCGTATTTGCCGTCATTGTCGATCGCGATGTCGCCCTCTTCCGGCACGAGCCGATCCGCGATCCGCCCGCTTTCGCCCTCGAACGCGTTCCGAAGGTCGTTCAGCGCGTCCCGCACGGCCGGGTTGTCCCGGTCGTCTTTGTAGTCGAAGGTCTGCCAGCCGTTCCAGTCCCAGTCGGGATACCGGTCGACGACGACGACGTGGCTCCGGTCGAGGTACGGCGGAAGGTAGGAGTACGCGTACCAGGGCGAGGCGACCACGAGCGCGCCGGGCGCGTACGGGTCGTAGGCGTAGAACGGGTAGTCGAAGCCGTAGCCGACGCGCGGTCCGGGGTTCGAGTAGCTCACGAAGCCCACGCGCAGCCCGCCGATCTTCGCGCCGACGGCCACGTTCGTGCCGCCATAGGTGGCGCCGCTCGCGATAGCGACGCTCAGCGCGTTGCGTGCGGGGGCGTGGCCGTAGTCTTGGCGTCCGATGCCGCGGCCGTCGTAGGCGGCGGGCCGCTGGTCGCGAACGGGCACGCCGAGCACGGTTCGTCCGCGGGGGTTGCCCGGAGCCGCGTCGTCTCGGTGGGTCGAGCCCCGGCTAAAGGGATTGTAGCGTCCGCCGCGATCGGGGATGCTTCGGTCGTCGGAGTCGCGCGAGCGACGGTCGCGGTCCATGCGCGACCGCGAAGGCCGTCCGCCGTCCGAATGGCGATCTTGGGCATTGCCGCCGGCCGCGAGGGCCAGGAGAGCGACGGAGACGAAGAGGGGATTCCAGCGCCGTGCCGAGGTCATAACTGGCCTAGACGACGAAACCGGGCGGAGGTTCGTGCCGCGACGAAGGTCCTAACGAACCGCTTTTCGCGGCGGAAGCAACCCGGTTTCGGCCTCCGCCGATTCCGTTCGGAAGACCCCCGAAACGAGTCCGGAGGCTCGACCCACTTCCTTCGGGGACAGCCACCGAGAGGGTCTCATTTGCCCGCCAGCGCAATGCGGACGTCGGTGCCCGGTTCGCTCGTCTGGTTGTTCTTCAGCGTAAAAATGAGGTCCTGCGGCTTCGCGTCGGCCGGTAGGGAGAAGACGACGTTGAACGTCAACTGAGCGCCGGGAAGCAGGATGTCCGACTGGGTCGGGCCGCCGCTGAAGTCGTAGCCGATCGGGACGTGGGAGCCGCCGTCGGTGTCGGCCACGGCGGTTCGGATCCGGTTGTCGCTGACGGCGGTCCAGAGCGTCCGCCGCTCCTTGGTGCCGTTCGAGACGCGGCAGCGAATCACGACCAGAGCGTAGTTTCGGCCGGGCGTCACCACGCGGGAAGTCGGGTCCATGCGGGCGGTGTCCCGCTCGTTGTAGAGGGCGCCGTCCGTCTTCATCTCGTAGCTTGCGGGCGTGTCGACGCTCAGCACGGTAAAGCGCCACTTGCCGTCGAAGAGCGTGTCGCCGATCTTGCCCGCGCGGCCGCCGATCTGGGTCGCGCCCCCCGCTTTCGTCAACTCGTAATGCCCGTTGCCTCGCGAAACGACGCTCATGTCGAGCGCTTTCGCCACGTCGGCGAGGCGGACGTAGGCGCTCCCGCCGATCGTGCGGACGTCGGCGGGCGTGCTTCGGCCGTCGACGACGAGCGTGCCCTGCTGAACGGCGGCATAGACGCCCGCCGCAAGGGCGAGCGTCGCGCCCGCGAAGATCGTTGCTTTTCGAAAGTTCGCCATGGTCCTTCCCTTCCGCCGCGCGTTTGCCCCTGAGATCCCGGCAAGTACGGCGACTTAGTCGCAGTATAGACGCAGATGCGGTTTCGAGAAGGAGGCTAACCCTTGCTCATGGACCAACGTCGGGCTTACGAACGCGCTCCGCGACCGACGCCGGGAGGGCTGATCCGCTTGAGGGTGAGGTACGTCCAGGGGACCACGAGGCCCGGGTTCGCCTCCTTGTCCACGTGCTGGACGAAGAACGGCTGCATCATGTGCTTCTTGAGCGCCGCCATGCTCTCCCAGTTCTCCACAAAGAACAGGACGTTCGAGTCGGCGCGAGACTGGAAGAGATCGTAGGAGATGTTGCCCCGCTCCGCGTGCGTCGGCGCAAGCATCGCCAGGTGCGCCTTGAGAACGGTCTCCATCTTCTCGGGCTTCACGGTGAAGAACGGGACGAGGGTCAGACTCGAGGCGGAACGCAGGCGCGGATCGGTCTGCGTTTTCGGGACGAAGTGGCTGAGGATTCGCCCCTTGGCGATCGTGTACGGCGCGGCGAGCAACGCGGGGGTGCCGTTCGTGATGAGTTTCACGAAGTGCGGAGTCTTCATGTGCGCGTCGAGCACGGCCTCGTCTTTCCAGTTTTCCACGAAGAAGAACTGGGCGGGGTTCGCCTGATCGACGTGAAGGTCGTAGCTGATGCATCCGGCTTCCGCGCGGGTCGGTGCGATCATCGCCAGCAGCTTCGTCCGGAGTGCCGACGCCTGGCCGGGCTTCGCCAAGAACTGGGCGATCACGGTCACCCTTTCCGGTGCCGGCGAAGGCGCCTCTTGGGCGATCGCGAGGGGGGCGAGAAGCGCGGCGAAAAGAGGAGAGAGAGATCTGATCATCGGAAGGCTCGCCCCACCGACGAGCCGTCACGGAATCCGGTTCCTCCCTGCCCTCCCTTACTTGTGGTGGAAACGACGTGGGGAATGATGGGGAGCGAGGCCGAACGACCTTCCCGTGGCGCCGGTCGGTTGGAGACACCCCGGCCTTTCCGGAACTCTTTTCCAAGTCGGCCAACGCGAATCAAGCGATGCGGATGACCGAGAAAGGGGCTTCCTCCCTCTCCATACCTCGATCGTCACGGATGATCGTAAACGTCGCCCCAGATCGTCTGAAGGTAGTC
>CAXUKB010000363.1:0-4765 GCA_964251345.1 uncultured Fimbriimonas sp.
ATTGCGACCTGGTACTGGGCGGAAAGCCGTTCGCGGACTTCCGGACGCTTGCCCAGGAGGCGAACCGCCTGCCCCTCGAGCGCGGTGAAGTCGAGCGTCTGCCGCGCCGCCATCTCACGGTCGAGCCGCCACCAAGCGGCGCAGGCGAGCTGGACCAGACCGCACGCGTGCTCCAGCGCCTCGGCCTCCGCCGCCGCGTCGGGCTTGCCCGTGCACCATGAAGCACGTTCGCCCACCGCGCGATGGGCCTGAAAAACCCGCTCTTGAAGCGAGGGCGCGTCCACGTTCGCGAGCGCCGCTTGAACCGTCGGCGCGAGGCTCCGGATCACGGAGTCCTCCCAGAACGAGGCGAGCGCTTCGGGATCGGCGTACCTTTGGCGCATCTCCAGCGCGGTGACCGTCGTGGCCCGAAGTTCGTTCAGCACCCGGGCGACCTCCTCCTCGAGGCGGGCGTAGGGCGAACGTCCCCGTTCCGGTCCGACGGGAGCGCGGCCCGCAAGATGGGACACGAGCCGCTCCGCGAAAGGCTCTTCTTCCAAGTCCGAGGCGAGCGCCTCGCGGACGCAAGCGAGCACGAGGCGCCGCGAGGCTGCCTCGTCGAGGATCTCGAAGGCGGGGTCCAGTCCCGCCGAGAGGGCGTTCTCCCGAAGCATTCGCTCGCAGAACGAATGGATCGTTTGAATCGGGCCCGTTTCCGCTGCCTGCGCCTCGTCGAAGAGTCCTCGCTCGCGCAGGGCTCCGACGATGCGTCCTTTCATCTCCGCGGCCGCTTTCTTCGTAAAGGTGATCGTCAGGATCGCTTCGGGCCCAATGCCCTCTTCGACGACATGACGCAGGTACCGCTCGACGAGAACGCGGGTCTTGCCCGCGCCGGCCGCCGCGACGACGACCAGTCGCGCCGAGTCCGATTGGACGATCGCGCGTTGCTCGTCGGTCAGGCGGATGTCAGACATCGCCGCCTCCGAGCGAGCGCAGATCGGCCCCGAAGGGCGAATCGTCTTCGCCGAAAAGTCGCGAACGCCGGCAGAGCTCACCGAACTCGCATCCGTCGCAAGGATCGCCCGGCGTGGGTCGCATCTCGCCCGCCTCGACGGTCCGCAGAGCGCGGCGAAGCGACTCTTTGATCCCGTCGAAAAACTGCTTGCGCGCGCTGTAAGCGTCGTCCTCGTCGACGAGCCACTCCATGTCGAGCCCCTCGTTGGGCCTTCGCGCGACGCCGCCATTACGGTCGATCCTTAAACGGGTCCGTCGTCCCCCGGTGGATTCCACTTCGAGTTGCACCGATGCGCCCGGTTCGTAGAGAGCGAGCAGATGCAAGCCGTAGAACAGCCGATCGGCCTCGGTCAGATCCTTGACCGGGGGAACCGCGCCCGCGTAGAGGTGCATCGTCTTCGTCGCGCCGTAGGTCGAGACGGCGGGCGCGATGCCGGACAGCGAGACGCCGAGCGGCATCTGCGAGCGCACGCCCGCCTCGCCAAAGGCGACGTTCAGGCGAAGGGAGCCTTCGTCCATCGGCCAAAGATTGCGGGCGGCGAACTCGCGACGAAGCCAGTCGGCCACCAGCCGCTTCCCCCCGGCCCGAAGAAGAGGAATTTCCCACTCCGGCACTTCGCTCGCGAAGAGATCGAGCTGAGCCTCGAGCGCATCCTCCAGGGCCTGCTTCGCCGCGTCGCGGTCCGGAGCCGCGGCGAGTCGCGCGGCTTGGGGCAGGGAACGAAGGCGGTGCCAACGGCTCTCCCGGCGGCCCGGGCGCAACGAGAGTCGGTGGCGGGCGCCGTAGAGAAAAGCGCACCGCAGGGCATCGCGGAGCTCTCCTGCCGTCCGCTCTCCCGCGGGAGCGGCCACGAGCTCACGCGCGCTCGGATCCGTGAGAACGGTGGGCGCGGGTGGCTCGCGCGGCGCGTCGAGGGCGGCCCGCATGGCGAGATCGGCGGGCGCGATGCACTCGTCCGAGGCGGGAGCGAGAAGGGTGCGGGGCAGATCGGTTCGGGTCGCACCTCCCGCCGCGAGGGCGGCGGCCTCCAGGTAGAAAGCCGGCACGTTGTCCCGCGAATCGTCGGCCAGGGGATAGCTCAGAACGAGGCGGTGGGTGGCGGCGGCGCAGACTCGGTAAAACTCGTCCCGCTCTTCGGCGGCACGGTTGGCGGAGAGGGGAAGAGAGGGCTCTCCCAGTCGGGCGGCGGAGATCAACCGTCGCTCCTCGTCGCCGAGAATAGGATCTTGCGCGGCCCGCCGGGGAAAGGATCCTTCGAGCATCCCGAGCACGAACAGGGTGTGAACGCCGGTCAGGGCGCTCGCGTGGGTCGCGACGGGCACCCCGAACTCGGCGGTGGGAAGGCTGACGTCGGCCGCTTCCCACAGCGTTCGGCAGCGACGGGCAAAGCCGGCGAGATCCAGCCCGGCTGCGCCGACCGCGCGCTCCACCGATGCTTCGTTCGCCAGCGCCGTCTGCATGGCGGAGAACGCACGGGTGTCCCGGCCGGAATCGTACGCCTCTCCGCCGTAGGCGCCGTGCCAAGGCAGTTCGTGAACGAGGGCGCGCAGCCGGTCGAGCCAACCGCCGAGATCCTCGCCCGCGGAGCGCGCGCCCTCGCGCCACTCTAGGATTCGCTCCAACCACGGAAAGGAGCCGCCGGTCGCCCACGTCCGAAGGGTGTCCCACTGAAGAAACCGCATCCGGTGCGCCTCCCGCAGACCCGACTCGACGATCCGTCGGTCGCGGCCGTCCAGACCCAGATAGCTGCTTGAGAGCACGGGGCGCAAGGCGCGCACGTCCGACCCGGCGGCGAATTCGAGCACGGTGAGGGTGAGCCGCGCGAACGCGTTGGTGAGAAGCGGCACGCGCTGACTCGCACGGACCGGCACGCCCAGCCGCCGGGCGGCGGCCTGAAGAAGGGGCGCGTACGTCGCAAGGTCGCGGACGTAAAGCCCGGACCGCTCCGGTCCCGCCTCCAAGCAACCGCGGAGGGCCCACTCACACTCCGCGAGTGGATCGGGTGCGGAACGAATGTCCAATGCCAGCGCGGGACCGTCGTGCTCGCCCCGGGCGAAAAGATTGTTGAGGAGCCGGTGGCCCGCGCCCACATCCTGCGCGGCGACGCCGAGGATCTCCTCGGCCTCCTTGGCACCCTGGAAGAGTGTGCCATCGGTGGCGTGGCGCTCGACGACGACGGTCAAATTCCACCCCGCCTCGGCGGCCCAGCGAAGCCAACGTAACCGAGCCGGACACCGATCGCCGCCCACGAGCACGAGGGCGCGGCAGTCCTCGCCGTCGCGGTCGGGGAGAGCGTCGAGGCAGGCGCGAAGCTGACGTCCGTGAGTGTCTCGACCCAGGGTGTCTAGGGTTTGCCGAAGAGCGCGGTCGACTTCGGCCATCTCGGCGAGCTTCGTCGCGAGCGGATCGGGCAACCCGGCCGCGAGCGCGTCAAGGTCGTCGGCATCGAGGCCGAAGGCGTGAAGCTCGTGGAGGGTCCGCAGGAGCGCGCGATGAAGGCCGGGGTGCGAAGCGCCGCTTCCGAGCACCGAGTCGCGCGGAAGCTCCGCGAGGGCGTGGGCGACGGCGGCCTGCTGATGGCCCGCGGCCGCGAGACGGTGGTGCGCCTCGCCCGCGCCCGCCAACGATTTTGCGACGAGCGCCGGAAAGCCGACCACTTCGCAGTCGTCGTCGGGCCGAAGCTCGGCGAGCGAAGTCAGCGCCGCGTCGTCGAAAGCGGTGAGCAGACCCTCGCCCTCCCGGCAGAAGCGTGTCACGAGGGGGCCGAGGCCCGTTGGGCCGGGTACCGCTCGAAACAGCCGGACACTCCCCTTCATGCAGTCGCTCAGTGTATCATCGCCCCGTGGCGAGTGGGGGAGTTTGGACGACGGAGCGGAAGATCCTCGGAAACCTGGTTCCGTTTCTCTGCGCGCTGCCTTTTGCCGCCTGGGGCCTCTGGACGATCGCGCGGGACCGCGCTGTGACGCCCGCCGGCGTCGGCTGGCTTGCGTTCGGCACGCTCGTCGGGTGGATCGCGCTCTCCCAATTCGGTTTTTGGGACAACTCGAGGATGAGACGGCTTTTGGAAGCGCGGGTCCACGAAACCGACAAGCGTTGGTTCGTGGGCTTCGCTTCCCCGAAATTCGCAGGAGTGCTCGACGCGCACGAGGACGTTGGATTCCTCATCTTAGGAAAGGACGTTCTGCTCTTCGCAGGCGATTCGCGTCGTGTCGAGCTGCCTAAAGATTGCGTCGCCCGGGTCGTCTTCCGGCCGAACGTCCACTCTGCGGTCGGGCTGGGCCGGTGGGTCAGCGTCGAAGGAGTCGTCAAGGGAAAGCCGGTGCGGATGCTCCTCGAACCCCGGGAGCGCTCCAGTATGCTCGGTAATCTTCGCCTTTCGGGACGGCTCAAACGCGAGATCGAGGAGTGGGCGTCGGAAGATAAAGCGAAAAGGACAGGGGACAAAAGAGCGTCGTAGCTCTCCGTCCCCTGTCCCACTTGGCTTTGCGCTGCGGATTTACTGCAGAAGCTGAAGCACGCTCTGGGGCGCGCTTTTGGCTTGCGAGAGGATCGACATGCCCGTGCTCTGGAGGATCTGGAGCTTGGTGTAGTTCGTCATTTCGCTCGCCACATCCACGTCGGTGAGCGTACTCTGAGTGGCCTGGAGGTTCTCCTTCGCCGTGGCGAGCGTTCGGGAGTTGCTCTCCAGCGTGTTCTTCTGGAAGTTGCCGATCTTGCCGCGCGCCGACGTAACGTCGGAGATCGCCTTATCGATGACCGTCAGCGCATCGG
>CAXUKB010000364.1:0-4751 GCA_964251345.1 uncultured Fimbriimonas sp.
GAGGCCAAGGTTGTGCCAGGCCTCGGCGCGCCCGGGCGAGTGCGCGAGAAAGCTGTGGGACGTGGCGATCGCCGCCTCGAAGCGGCCGTCGTCGAGAAGCAGTTTGCAGAGGTTGATGTAGGTCACCACCCCCTGCGGATTAAGCTCGAGGGCGCGTCTTCCGGCGACGATCGCGGCGTCGAACCGGCCTAGCCTCGCGAGCGCGCCGGCGAGGTTGCCGTGCCCATCGGCGTTATGAGGATCGAGTTCGGCCACGCGGCCGAAGCGCCGAGCGGCGGTGGCGAAGTCGTTTCGGTTGCACGCGACGATCCCCAGAACTTGGTGGGCGAGCACGTCGTCCGGGTTCCGCGCGAGCGCCCCGCAGCAGATTCCCTCGGCCCCGGCCATGTCTCCGGCCTGGAGCCGTTCGAGGGCGAGCGCCGAGTCCGGCGGGAGCATCGCGTGAAGGAGCGGACTCGGACCGTCCTTCCGGCGCTCGGCGGCCCGTCGTGCGCTCCGGGTCACGGCCGCAGCCTCTCGGCAGGCACCGCGTAGAGCACGATCTCCCAGCACTCTTCCGCGTGGACCCGAAGCAGGTACCGGTAGTCGACGCCGAGCGAGTCGATGTACAGCGGGATCTGCCAGAGATCTTCGGGCTTGTGATAGAGGCAGATCGCGAGCACCGGTCGGTGCCGCCGAATCGTCCCGGCCGCGCCGCGCAGGGCGTCCATCTCCGCCCCTTCGATGTCCATCTTGAGGTAAGTCGGCGTCTCGTCCGCCAGCAGATCGTCCAGGCGCTCGGCGCGGACGGTCAGGGTGCCGCCGTCGGTGAGCGTCGACGCTGCGGTGCCCGTCGCCTCGAACTGAAGAATTCCCGGCTCCGACGAGGCCGCGGCGGCGTGAACCACCACCTTGCCGCCGTCCGCGCGGTTCGACATCCGGCGCAGCAGGGCCGCTCCATTCGCGGGGTCGGGCTCGATCGCGATCGCGCGGCCCGCCCCGTCGCCGTAGCGGTCGAGGAACGCCTGCACGCTGTCGCCGTCGAACGCGCCGCAGTCCACGAACGTCTCGCCGTCGATCGGCGCGATCTCGGGGATGAAGTAGGTCTCTTCGGTGGGCGTCGGGGGCGGGAGCAGCGAGCCGTCGAGCGAGAGCCGCCAACGCAGTTGGGCGACGAACGCCTCCCGCGACGCGTCGTCCGCCCACAGGGCCATGGTCTCTCGGAGGGCGTCGGCGTGACCGATCGTGTCCTCCGGCAGGCAGTAGCCGCCGTAGGGCAGGAACGCCGCCGCGTGCTTGAGATAGACGTAGGAGGCGGGAACGACCGACCGGCAACCCTCCGCTCGCAGTTCTTCCCGAATCGGCGTTCCGTGGAAGACGTTGACCACGAACGTGGCATTCTCGGCGTAGTGCCGCTTGGCGTCCGCGGGTGACAGGACGGTCAGGCCGTCGATGCACTCGCCCCACAGCGTCGGGTTGCTGTCGGCGAACGCCAGCGGCTCGACGCCCGACCGCCGAAGACCGGCGAGCGTGCGACGGCCGAAGTGGCCCGCACCATACAGCACGATGCGCGAGCCGAGCGCACCGGTCGCGGCGTCGTAAAGCCCGCCGAGGTGGGCGGCGACTCTCGCCGGATCCGCCGCGAGAAGAAGGTCGAGTTCGTGGTTGGTCAGGGTAGGCATGAGGGTTGAGGGGGCGGGGTCAGTCCTCGCGGACGGGAACGATCATGTTTTCGCGAAGCTCTTCGCGGGAGAGGAAGGGCCAGAGGTCTTCAAGCGCGGTGGAGGCCATCGTGCCGTCCTCCCGCTGACGGGAGGCGATCGCGGGAGCGCGCGTCTCGTTCGGAGCGATCACGACCTCGCAGATCACGGGACCGGGCATCGCGAGAACCTCCGCGATCCGGCTTTCCATGTTCGCGTGGCCTTCGATGATTCTCGTCGGGATGCCGTACGCGTCGGCGACCCGCCGGACGTCCGGAAGCGCCATTCCGCTGCTCGCGTCGGCCGCGATGAGGCCGCCGAAGTGGCGGTTTTGGGAAAGCCGAATCGAAGCGAAGCCGCCGTTGTTCAGGACGAATATCTTTAGCGGCAGGTCGTGGGTCACGATCGTTTGAAGCTCCTGCACGTTGAGCTGGAACGAGCCGTCACCCTCGACGACGACGGTGGGCGCACGCCCGTTCGCGAAGCACGCGCCGATGCCCTGCGGCAGGGCGAGGCCCATCGAGCCAGTACCCCGGTTGTGGAAGATGCGCTGGCCTTTCTTCACCTTCAGGCAGAGAAACACGATCTCGATCGCCGCTCCCGACGAGCCGACGATCACGGTCTGACCCTCGGGCATCGCCTGCGAGAGGCTCTCCGTAAACGCGTAGGTGCTGACCGAGCCTTCCTGCGCCCGGTGCTCGTCGGTCACCACGGGGTAGCGCGTTTTCCAATCCTGGCAACGGGCGTTCCACGCCGTGCGGCTCTTCGCGGGAAGGCACCCGGCCTGGGACTCCATCTCCGCGAGGAAGGCCTTGGCGTCGAAGGCGGCCTTGACCGCAATGTCCATGTCGAGCTTCGCGATCTCCGCCGGATCGACGTCGACGATGACCTTCGTCGCGTGGCGCGCGAAGTCGCGGTGGGAGTAGCCGACGAACGCCATGTCGAGCCGCGCGCCGAGGGTGAGGAGGAAATCGGAGTTCTGCAGCGCGAAGTTTGCGCCGCGGGGGGCGATGGAGCCGGGACGACCGACGAGAAGCGGATGGTCGTCGGGGATCAGGTCCAAGCCCGGAAAGGTGGTCAGCACGGGCACGCCGAGCCTCTCGACGACGCGCTCGAACTCGCCCAACGCGTCCGCGACGCGGACTCCGTTGCCGGCGAGGATGACCGGCCGCTCGGCCGCCTGGAGCAGGGCGAGGGTTCGGGCGACCGACATCGCGACGCCGTCCGGTTCCGGATCGGCGGCGGGCGCGTCGAAGCCGCGCAGGCTCTCGACGTCGATCTCCGACGCTTGGACGTCGAGCGGGACGTCGATCCAGACCGGGCCGGGGCGGCCGTTCTTCGCCAGGTACAGCGCCCTTTCCAGGTGGTAGCGGATCTCCGTCGGCTCCATAATCGTCACCGCGTACTTGGTGATCGAGTCCACGATCGAGACGATGTCGATCTCCTGAACGCCGAGTTGCCGCAGGCCGGAGTCTCCGATAAGATCGCTCCGCTTGGCCTGCCCGGACACGAACATCACGGGGGTCGAGTCGAGCCAGGCGCAGGCGACGCCGGTCACCGCGTTGGTGCCCGCGGGGCCGGTGGTGAGCATCGCCACGCCCAAGTTGCCCGTCACCCGGCAGTAGGCTTCGGCGGCGACGGCGGACGCCTGCTCGTGCAGGTTGCAGACGTAGTCGAGCCCTTCGGTGCGGCGCAGGGAGTCGTTGAGGTGCATCGCACCGCCGCCGGGCAGCATGAAGACGTGCTTCACGCCGGCGTCGGCGACGAACCGCATCACGTAGTCGGAGAGTTTCATAGGCTGGGGAGTCGTTCGGGTCGGAGAATCAAGGGGCGTGAAGGGCTTCCCTGCGGGCGCCCGGTTCGGCAAGAAGTCGATGGTACGAAGCGGTGCGCCGGATGGCGTCTTCGAGCGAGAAGGCCTCGACGAGGCCGAGCTCCCCGCGGGCGCGGGCGGTGCAGGGCACGTAACGGGGCGAAGTCGTGATCGAGGTCGTCGGTGCGACGCGGACGGGAGCCTCGGTTCCCACCGCCGAGGCGACGACGTGCGCGAGTTCGCCGATCGTCACCGCACGCTCCGAGCCCACGTTGTAAGCCCGGCCTGCGTCGCCGCGTAAGAGAATCGTCCAAAGCCAGACCGCGAGGTCGGCCGCGTAAAGATAGGAGCGCACCGTCGTGGCGTCTCCCCGAATCAGGAGAGGCTCGCCCGCGAGGGCGTCGCGGATAAAGTTGCCGATCGCGAAGTGGGCGTCGAGCGGAAGGTGCGGCCCGACGAACGCGAAGCCGCGCGCGATCGTCGCGTCGAAGCCGGCCGCCCGGCCGACCAGAACCTCCGCAAGGCGCTTCCCTTCCGCGTAGGGTGCGATGGGCGAGGCGAGCGCCGGAGCGCCGGCATCGTCCTCGGCGACGCGCTCGGCGGACTGAGGTCCGTAAACCGCGCCGGAACTCGCGAAGAGAAACTTCTGGGCGCCGCACTCGGCGGCGAACCGCAGCACGCGTCGGGTGCCGTTGACGACGGTGTCGACCATCCGGTCCGCATGGTCGGCGGTCGCGGGAGGGGTCGAGTCGGTCGCCGCGTGGACGACGTGGGTGAACTCACCCGCCGGAAAGGCGAAGGTGCGGACGTCGTGCGCGAGGAAGGCGACGGCGGGATGCGCCGCCAGATGGGGCGCGCGCCGGACGAATCGGTCCTGGTCGCGGGCGAGCACGGTCACCCGGGCGCTCAGGCCAAGCCGGTCGTTCGCCCAGAGAAAGGTCTCGAGAAGCCAAAGCCCGAAGAAGCCGGTGCCGCCGGTGAGGAACAGGCGTCCGTCGCGCAGGCCCTCCCAAAGCGGGGCGGTGCGGGCGAGCACGAAATCGAGATCCTCCTCGGCAAGGGGAGCCGGGGCAAAGGGGCGGACGGCGGTCATCGACGGTTTTCCCGTTCCAAGACGGGACCATTCCGTCTTTCGGAAACCTCGGACGATCCCTTAGGTCTGCGCGGCGGGAACTTGCGCGAAATGTGGAACGCAGGGCGGAAGTTGAGGTCGGGAGAATGGTGGGACGTCACCCCTTCCTTTTCACTCCGGTGAGAGG
>CAXUKB010000365.1:0-4747 GCA_964251345.1 uncultured Fimbriimonas sp.
GTATCAGGCCTGGCGAAAATCCCTGCTACCATAAACCCCAACCGATGCTCATCGTCGCCTCGATCCTGCTCATCCTGGGCAGCGCGTTCTTCGTCGCCGCGGAGTACTCCATCGTCTCGTCGCGCAAGAGCCGCATTGAGGGGCTTGCGAAGAAAGGCCATCGTGGCGCACAGGGCCTGCTTAAGGTTCTGAACGATATGTCGCCGTATGTGGCAAGCGTTCAGATCGCAATCACGATGATCGGTATCGGCGTCGGCTCCATCACCGAGCCGTTCATCAAGGAATGGCTTCGCGATCTGTTCCCGAAGAATCTGCCGTCTGCGGTTCAAACTTTGGTCGACGTCCTGTCCATCGTCCTCGTCACGTTCCTCGTCGTGGTGTTCGGTGAGCTCGTTCCCAAGTACGCGGCCCTGCGTGCCTCTGATCGCATGGCGCTGCTCACCTACCGGCCCCTGAAGCTCTTCACTACGCTGTTCAGCCCCCTCGTGTGGCTCGTCCAAGCGGCGGCGGGACTCGTTCTGCGTCCCTTCGGCGTCGACTTGAAGCATGAGTCGAGCGAAGCGGTGCCGAAGGAGGAACTCTTGATGCTCGTTCGCTCCGGCGGCGCTGAGGGCGTGCTCGACAAGGCCCAAGCGGAACTCGTGACGCGTGCCCTGCGTCTCGACGCTCTCTTCGCGCGCGACATCATGGTCCACCGTCTCGACGTCAAGTGGCTCGACGCGTCGCTGTCGCGCGAGGCGACCCTCCATCGTCTCACCGAGGTGCCTTACAACCGCATTCCGGTCTGTCGGGGCGACGTGGACGACTTCGTGGGCATCGTGTACCTTCACGACATCGTTCGCAATCTAGGGAGTGACGATTTCTCGCTCAAGGAAATGGCGCGCCCCGTCGTGGCGATCCCTGAAAGTCTCACCTTGGAACGCATCGTCGGCACGATGCGCGAAAATAAAACGCAGATGCTCCTCGTGATGGATGAGTACGGGGGCACGAGCGGTATCGTGACGCTCGAAGACGTGGTCGAAGAGATTTTTGGCGAACTCGAGGACGGCCAAGAGGCCGAACGGCCGCCGATCGAAACGCGCGGAGGCGGTCGCTTGTCCATCCGTGCGGAGGTTCGGGTGGACGAAGTGATCGATTATCTGGGCGCGGAAGCGCCGGAAATCGAGCCCGATACCCGGACGCTCGCTCAGGCCATCGTCGACGGACTCGGACGCACCGCGCGGACCGGCGATTGCGTCGAAACCTCTTTGGGAACGGTGAGGGTAGAAAACATGGCACGAGGCCGGATTACGCGAGTCGCGGTCCAGCCTCGTCTGGCGTCGACATTCGAAGCCGAGCCTTAGTGGACGCTACCGGAACCGGCCATGCCTGAAGGAGCGGGCGGGGCGCCGGGGAAGCCGGCAGGAGGGCCGCCAGGGAATCCGCCGCCCCTGCCCGAAGGAGCACCAAAGCCGCCCCCTCCTCCGCGGCCGAAGCCGCCTCCGCCGCCGGTGGTGGAGCCGCCCGGAAGGGCGTTGCCGTACACCACGGCCGTCGCAGGAAGCGTCGCAGGCGCGGTGACGACGGAAGGAGGCGCGGGAATCGACGGCACGTCCTGTTTCGTCGCGATTGCGATGCCGAACGCGATCAGGCCGAGTACGCCGAACACGATCGAAAAGATCAGGTCGTTTTGGTTCTTCATGGCAGAGGGTCTCGCAGTATACGACGAAAGGCAGGGGGCTCGGGGTTACTCTGCGACGAGCGACTCGACGACTAACTCGGCGAACCTCTCGACATAGCTCGCCGCGCCCGGATCGGCGGCGATCTCCTGGGCAAATCTTCCGGCCCGCAAATAGGCGGCGCTCGGCTCGATTCCGAGAGAACGTGCGACGTCCGCCTCGGCGAGGC
The DNA here is from genome assembly GCA_964251345.1 of uncultured Fimbriimonas sp. GTDB lineage: Bacteria > Armatimonadota > Fimbriimonadia > Fimbriimonadales > Fimbriimonadaceae > Fimbriimonas. The sequence goes on from CAXUKB010000365.1 coordinate 1,888, forward strand.
TCGCGATGCGAAGCATCGTGTAGATCGCGAGGTCCGCGGGCAGAACGCGGCCAAACCGCGCCCGGTTGCGCTCGGCGAGGCGAGCCACCTTACCTTTGAGGTCCCAGCCTGGATTGTCCGCAAAGAACGGATCGAGCAGACCGCAGGCGCGGAGGGTGGCCTCGGCGTCGAGCCATGACGCGCCTGCGAGCCGCAGCCGCTTGAGCGCCCCACTCAGCGTACGCCCGTTGCCATACATCCGCATTGCCACGATCCGCACGAGGCGGGGTGAGAGCGCCAGCCCCTCGGCGGCGGCCATCTGCTCGATAAGAGCGGCCCGCTCTTGGACGGCGGGTTCCTGAAGGGTGGTCACAAGCCAACTCCGCTCTAGGGGCAGGAGGCCGACGAGCGCCCGGGTCGGGCGGGGCAGGGTGAAGGCGAGCATCGTCGGCCGCCCGGCCCGGACCCGACGCTCGAGCAGAAGCCGTAAGGTGAGTCGCAGTTTCGGCTTCGCGAGGATTTCTTGGCAGTCGTCCAGGACGAGCGCGCCTGCGAGATCCACGGCGCCTCCGCTCCGAAGATGCTCCTCGACGGAGCAGAGCCTTACGGGCGGCGCGCTCTTGGCCATCCGGAGGGCCGCCGCTCCGAGAAGGTGGCTCTTGCCCCAGCCCGAGGGGCCGACGAGGGCCACAAGAGGCTCGTGTCCGGCCGAGAAGCGAAGCGCCGCGTCGATCGCCTCGACGTTGCTCGGAAGCGGCGCGTAGGCGGCGAACGTGGCGCGAGAGGCTTCGAAGAGCACCTCGCTTAACCGCGGCGCCTGCCGTCCGTCATCCGTTCCTTCGATCAGTCCCATCGCCTCTCCGCACCGCATCCACTCTGGCCGCGAGCCCCTCTATTCTCCGCCGAAACGGCCTGGGAAGCAAGGGGCCGATCCAACCGTCCGACGAACCAGACCGTATAGGTTTGTGGCGCGCGACCGGTACGGTTCATAGCGGAAGAAAACGCAAAATTCATCTTGGGTGAATCGTTTCGGGCTTCGTTGTCTACCGGTTTAAAGACGGACTTGAAGAGCGGAAGGTCTCAACAATTCGACCGGCTTATGATCGGAAGACTCTGGGGTCATTCTTTCTTAGTGCCGAATTCTCGGCCAGTACTTTTCGAAATCGAAGTTGGGAGAGTTGTCCAGAGTGTGGCAGGGGCGGCAGGACGCGGAACCCACGCGCGGCAAGGTGAATCGATGGGGAGCCGCCGCGTGGGATGCGCCCGCGCCGTGGCAACTCTCGCAGCCGACGTTCGCGAGCGCGGGGGTGGTCTCGCGAGAGTCGAATGCTCGCTTCGGCAGCCTTAAGGAGCCTTGCGCCGTGCCTACCACGTGGCAGGGAACGCACTCGGGGTCGCGGCCATGACCTTCGTGTTCCAAGGTCGCTAAGGCCCCGTGGTGGCTGCTTGCTGCCCAGACCCGCGCGGCCTGCTGGTGGCAAGGGAGACATCGCGCACTCCCGGCAAATCCTTTCGCGTCGGGATGGAGATCGTCCAAGAGGCGTTCCGCCGTAACCCGCTTCAGGTAGCGCCCGTAGAGCGCTTTCGCCTCAACGTCGTCCCGCACTTCGGGACCGAGCATCTGGACCGTCGTCCCGACGAACGCGTCGTCCTGCCACGCCAACCGTACCACCGCCTTGCCGTGCTCGCCGGGCGTCGCGAGCGCGCATGGCCCCTCGGCGTCGAGCTTCGAGGGAGGTCGGCCCGAAAAGCGGTAGGTGACGAGCCGAAGGGCGGGCACGGCACGGGCGAGCGCCCGTGCTGCGTCCCGATCGCCGTCGAAGAGTAGGATCGGGGCGAGGCCGCGCCCCTGGGCCTCCGCGACGAGCCTCTCGGCCGCCATCACCGGAGAATCCGCGGATGCTTCGCGAAGGCCGGAAGCGAGTGCTTGGGGCCGAACGGTCGTACCGCCGATAAGGAAGGGGCCTGCTTCGCGCCACGCGTCGACGAGCAGCGTCGTACTGGGACGAAGGCTCGTCGACACCAATCGGTGCCCCGAAAGGTTGGCGAGCGTCAAAACCGTGCTCTCGCCCATCCGTGCGTCTCCCGCGTTCAAGTTCACGGCATCGATCTTAGACTCCGCCATCGATTGGGCCGCCGTCTCCGCCTTGAGGACGTTCTGGCGGTCGACGCCTCCCAATAGGCCGCCATTATCCAACCGAACGACGTGAGGGTCGGCCGAACGAAGAGCGGTCACCCGGCGCTTCAGGCCGCCCTGCATCGGGCTCGTACAGCCGCACGGCGACAGATAACCGTCCGCGTCGCCCGAAAGCAGGATCGTCCACCGCTCCGCCGGGGTGGGACGGGCGGCGAGCGCAGGAAAGATGAGGAAGGAAAAGGCGAGGGGAAAGAGGACCGAAGCGACGCTCTTTCCCCGTTTTCCTCCTGCCTTTCCCCACGCGATCACTTCACGAATCCGCGGGCGAGCGTTTCGACGATCGGCTGCTTGGGGTCGTTGGTGTGAATGCGGACCGGCACCATAAAATCGCCTTTGGGGGCGTTTCCGCGGTATTCCAGATCGATTCGGTACTCCCATCCGGAACGACGGTCGTTGGCGGTCGCCTTAAGGAGATTGCCCGCGTCCACGCTAAGAATCTTGAACGGTGCGTTCGGGCGGTCGACGAGCAAACTGGCCTTGCTGCCGGGAACGATGTCGCCGAAGTTCGCTTCGTCCGCCACGATTCCTCGCTGCACGTAGAGCGACGCGGGAACGGTCGAGAATAGGTGTGAATCGGTGACGACGGTGAGGGTACCGATTGAGCGTCCGGCGGGAAGGTCTTTCGGGAGCGTGACGGGGAAGCCCCATCCCGTGCGGGCCAGGGGACCGTCGCCTAAACCGCGA
>CAXUKB010000366.1:0-4745 GCA_964251345.1 uncultured Fimbriimonas sp.
GGCGATGGGATGACGATTCCACAGACGCTTGGGCGATGAGGGACTCGACGTCATCCTTCGTCAGCCTCGTACGCGCCAGCAGATCCGGGCGGACGTCTCGGGTAAGCCGAAGCGCGGCACGCCTACGCCAACGGCCGATCGCCTTGTGGTCGCCGCTCCGAAGCTCGGGAGGTACTTCGCGCTCGCGCCAGACCACGGGGCGCGTGTAGTTGGGCGCGCCGAGCAGACCGTCGGAAAACGAATCGGCGGCAAGGCTCCCCTCGTTTCCGAGAACCCCCGGTACGAGCCGAACGACCGCGTCGGCCATCACGAGCGCCGGCATCTCGCCGTTCGTCAGCACGTAATCGCCGATCGAAAAGACGTGGGTGCAGAGTGCCTCCTCGACCCGATGGTCGATCCCCTCATAGTGGCCGCAGAGGAACACCACGCGGTCGTAGCCGCTCAGTTCGCGGGCCGCCGCTTGATCGAAAAGCCGTCCGGTGGGAGAGGTGAGGACGACCGCGGGCGGAGTCTCTCCGCCGTCCCTTGCCAGCCACTCGACGGCCCGCGCCACCGGCTCCGCGCGGATCAACATCCCGGGCTCGCCGCCGAACGGCTTGTCGTCGACCTTGGCGTGGCGATCGTGGCAAAAGTCACGCGGATTCGCGGTGCGGAACTCGACCCTTCGGGCCGCCGCGGCCCGTCCGAGGATGCTGTGCCCCAACGCGGGCCGGACGATCTCGGGAAAGAGGGTCACGAAGTCGACGCGCAGCATCGCCCCATCGTACTCAGGGTTTGGCTTGGCGCGGCCCCATGCCCGCTTCCTCGTCTGTCCGCCTCTGGGTCTCGCGCAGATGGTCGACCGTGCTTCGGAACGCCGCCGGAAGCGCCGCGTAGGACGCCGGCTTAGTACCCGCGGGGAAGCGATCCTCGCGGAGGTTCAGCGTTTCCGGGATTCCTTCGTCGAGCACGACCTTCAGCGTCACCGTCCATCGCTCACCGGGCACGACGTTCGGGAACCAGGCGCCGAGGTCGACGGGATGATCCTGACGCTCCATTCGCTTCCGCTCAGGGCCGCCAAGGTGGCAAGAGGGGCACCCATCGCCCTGGATATCTCCGGCAAGAGCAGTTCGAGCCGTTTCGAGGGCGATTCGAACGAGATGCCGGGAAGGACGAAGGACAGCACCATGCCCTAGGAAAACGCGTGAAGGCGGGGGAGGGTTTCGCGCGGTAAAATCCGTCCGACTATGGCCAAAACGCCGGACGATCTCAAGTACGCCAAGACGCACGAGTGGCTTCGCCTGGAAGGCGACCTCGCGACCGTGGGCATTACCGACCATGCGCAGAGCGAACTCGGCGACGTGGTGTACGTCGACCTCGCCAACGTCGGCCGCGTGCTCAAAGCGGGCGATTCCTTCGGCTCCGTCGAGTCGGTCAAAACGGTGAGCGACGTCTACGCTCCCGTCGGCGGCGAGGTCGTCGAGGTCAACCCGGCGCTCGCCTCCCAATCGGAGCTCGTCAACGAGGATCCCTACGACAAGGGCTACATGATCAAGATCCGCGTCGAAGACCCTACCGAAGTGGAAGCCCTTCTCTCCGCCTCGAGCTACGCCGCCGCGAACTCCTAACGAACTGGAACCTCCCCCTTGGGGGAGGGCAGGGTGAGGGGCCCTCGCGCCTAACTCCCTCATTCCCGAACTTCCTAGAATGCCCGCCCCTTACATCCCCCACACCGACGCCGACCGAGCCGAGATGCTCGCCACCATCGGCGCGTCGTCCATCGACGAGCTGTTTCGTGAGATCCCCGAGAACCTGCGCGTCGCGCCGGGAACGATGGACCTCCCCCCGGCCCTCGACGAGCCGCGCCTCATGGCCCACCTCCACGAGTTGGCGGGCCGCAACGTAGACCTCGCCTCGACGGTCTGCTTCCTCGGCGCGGGCGTCTACGATCGCTACATCCCCGCCACCGTCGGCGCGGTGATCTCGCGCGGCGAGTTTCTGACCGCCTACACGCCCTACCAGCCCGAGGCGTCGCAGGGCTACCTTCAGACGATCTACGAGTTCCAGACGATGGTCGCCGAGCTGTATGGCTCCGACCTCGCGAACGCCTCCATGTACGCCGGCGCGACGAGCATGGCCGAGGCCGCGATCATGGCCGTCGGCGTGAACGGTCGCAACGTCGTCGCGGTGAGCGAAGCCGTCCACCCGCACTACCGTCAAGTGCTCGACACCTACTGTTGGGCGCTCGGGGTCGAGGTTCGGACCCTTCCGCACGACGCGGGCGTCACAAAGTCGCTCGACGCGGCGGATGCGGCCTGCCTCGTCGTCCAGTCCCCCAACTTTTTTGGCACGATCGAGAATCTCAAAGCGGCGCGCGAAGCCGCCGACCGGGCCGGTTCGCTCCTCATCGTCGTCGCCGACCCGATCGCCTGCGCGCTCCTGAAGTCGCCGGGCGAGTATGGCGCCGACGTGGTGGTGGGCGAGGGCCAGCCCCTGGGTATCGCGATGGGCCTCGGCGGCCCCCTTCTCGGACTCTTCGCCTGTCGAAAGGAGCACGTTCGCCGCATCCCGGGCCGTATTGTCGGCCGCACGAAGGAGGCGCACGGCGACCGCGAGGGCTACGTGATGACTCTACGCACCCGCGAGCAGGACATCCGGCGCGAGAAGGCCACCTCGAACATCTGCACCAACGAGGCCCTCATGGCCCTCGCCGCGACGGTCTACATGATCGCCCTTGGGAAGAACGGAATGCGTCAGGTGGCCCAGACGTCGTTCAACAACGCGCAGTACCTTCAGTCGGCACTTGCGGGCACCGGAGCAAAGGTCTGGAACTCGGGCAAGACCTTCTGCGAATTCGTCATCGAACTTCCGAAGGATGCCACCGAGGTTCGGGACGCGATGCTCCAGAAAGGCATCCTCGCCGGCCTGCCGCTCGGCGGCTACTACGAAGGGATGGCCCACCGCCTGCTCGTCGCCACGACGGAGAGTCGCACCAAGGCGCAGATCGACGCCTACGTCGAGGCGCTGAAGTCGGCGCTGTAGATCTCGCAAGTCCCGAATCACATCACCCCCTTCTTTCACTCCGGCGAGAGAAAGGGGGCGGGGGATAGAGAGTCCGGGGGCGAGCCGCATTGAGGGTGCTTGGGTGTTAACCCACTCTTGCCTCTGCACTGTCGTCCGCGGGATGTAGGCGATATGCGCCTAGCAAGAGTAGACTCGCGGCATGGTCCACCGCTGTGCCCTTGCCGCCCTCCTAAGTCTTACTATCGGCCAGACGCAGGCGCCGTTCGAGAACGAGATTCGGGTGTTCGAGGCGAAGGACCAGGCGAGTCCGCCCGCGCCGGGCGTGGTGGAGTTCACGGGCTCGTCCAGCATTCGGATGTGGAAGTCTCTGGCGCAAGACTTTCCCGAGTACCACACGCTGAACCGGGGCTTTGGCGGCTCGCAGATCGCCGACTCCGTGCGTTACGTCGACCGGATCGTCACGCCGTACCGGCCGAAGGCGATCGTGTTCTTCGCGGGTTCGAACGACCTCGCCGCAGGGAAATCTCCCGAGACCGTGCGCGACGACTACCGCGCCTTCGTGGAGCGGGTTCGGGCCAAATTGCCCACCGTGCCCATCGCCTTTATCGCCATCTCGCCCGCCCCGTCGCGTTGGAACAACATCGCGAAGGTGAGGCAGGCGAACGCCTTGATTCGAGCCTATTCCGAGTCGACGGCGGGCCTGCGGTTCATCGACGTCTATCCGCTAATGGTCAACGCCATCGGCGGTCCCCGTCCCGAGATCTTCGGGCCGGACAACCTGCACATGAACGCGAAGGGCTACGCAATTTGGAAGGTGGAAGTCGATAAAGCGCTGCGGGAGATGGTCCCGGAATCGTGACACTAGGACAAGCGGCGCGCCGGGACGATCAGTCGATCGTCCCGAGCGGCCAGGCGTCGCGGTCGAGGTCCAAACGAATCGTGGTCGGCTCGACGGGACGCGCGGATCGCAACGTGAGGTGAAGGCCGTCCGCGCCCGACGCCGTCTCGACGTCCACGCCTTTCTGAAGCACGCGGCTCCTTAGGATCTTCGCAGGCAAAGGGGGCAGATCGATCGTGCCCTTGCCCCAGTCGAGGACGTGGACGTACACCGTCTTACCTTTGCGGGTCGTCCCACCCCAAGCGTCGTTTCGGTAGGGACCGCCGCGCGTGCCGTAAACGCTCTCCCCGTACGCGTGGGTCCACTCGCCCACCTTCTCGAGGATCGCCCGTTGCGGCGCGGGGATGCGACCGGTCGGGTCGGGACCCACGTTCAAGAGCAGGTTGCCGTCGCCGGTGATCGTCCGAATGAGGGTCTCGATGACCTGGGCGGACGTCTTGTACTTGTCGTCCGGCTTGTAGGCCCACTGCTGGCCGAGCGTCATGCACGTTTCCCAGGGCTTGCTCGTGTCGTAGCTGCCCACCACCTGCTCGGGCGAACCGTAGTCGCCGCGTGGATCGCCGGGCTGAAGCGCCTTCGACTCGATGCGGTCGTCGACGATGAGCGAGGGGTACTTCGACCGGAGATAGTGGTTGAGGGCGATCGAGTTCGCGCGGGTGTAGGGCTTTTCCCAGTTGCCGTCGAACCAAACGAGCTTCGCTCCGTAGTCGTCGACGAGTTCCGAGAGCTGCGCCTCCATCGTCGCCAAGTGCCGCGCCATGTCGGGCGCGGGCTTCGCGTTCCCGTTTCGATCGAGCGGATAGTCGGGGCTCTTCCAATCGAGAATCGAGTAGTAGGTGCACAT
>CAXUKB010000367.1:0-4743 GCA_964251345.1 uncultured Fimbriimonas sp.
TCAACGATCGCCGGTACGACGAGCCCCAAGCGATGAACGCGCCCATCCAGGGCACCGCCGCCGACATGCTCAAGCTCGCGATGCTCGACGTCCACAAGATGCTCAAGGGCACGAACACCCGGATGCTGCTCAACGTTCACGACGAACTCGTGTTCGAGATGCCCTCCACGGACGAGGGGCTCGTGCCTCGTTTGCGAAGCGCGATGGAGAACGCGCTGCCGCTCAACGTACCGATCGAGGTCGACGCGAAGATCGGCGACGACTGGCTTGCGATGACGCCCGTTTCGTAGTGCCACGACAAGCTAGAGAGGGACCCCGATCGGTCTTCGTCCCGGTAAGTTTTTCTGGTGAACGAGCAATATCCTCGATTGGTGCCGGACGACGCAAGCGGGTGTCCCTGCTCGATGGAAGATATTCTTGAGTATCTGAGCATTGAGTCGGCCTCGATGAGGCGACCGCAACTCGAGTTCGTCCGTACTTCCGATGTCGGCGGTACGCGGTTTTGGTTGTGGACGTTCGACGGTGCGGGACGCCAGGCCTACTTTTCGTATAGCCAATATAAAGAGGGCGGCCTACTCTCGACCGATCCAGCCCGGGAAGATCCCGAAGGGTACATGAAGCGAATCGACGATAAGAACTGGGCCTAGTGCCGTCTAGCGGCTCCATTTCTTACACGGGTCGGGAGCCTGTCGGGGACGAAGTCCCTTTGCCCGCGTGTGCGGAGTCGCTCACCGACGTTTCCGAAGCGTCGGAACGAGAGCATCCGATGCCCATGTCTTTTGCAATTGGCGATCGACTACGCGTTGGCCCGCACTCTCCAATCTCCCGCTTCGTGTTGAGGCGACAAGGTGAGAATCTTAGAATCGCAGTCGAAGCGTGACCGCCGCGTCGTAGAGGTTGCCGTTACGGAGGCGGACGAGGGGCTCGAGGTCGATGTTGCGGGCCGCGCGAACCCGGCCGAAGACGCGGAAGTAGTCGTGTCCGGCGCCGGTTTGGGTGTGGCTGTAACCCAGGCCGATCGTGTGGTACCCGTCGGAGGCGAACGACGCTTCGGTGTCGAGCACGGTGAGGTCGTGTTCGGGGCCGCCGGCCAGGGCGGCAACCTCGGCGGAGAGGGAGAGCTTGCCGAATTGACGCGAGGCATCGCCGCCGAGGGCCTGTTTCCAGCCCCCGCCACGACCCGGAGCGTCCTCCGGGTGACGGACGACGCCGAGCGAGGTGGCGGCGATACCAAAATGCTGTCCGATGGCGGCGCTCAGACCAAGGCTGCGGCCGACGCGCAGGACGAAACCCTGAGTGCGCCCGTCGCCTCCGCTCGCGGCCGCGAGAACGACGGGCAGGTCTTCGGCGATAAGATTGGACTCGATCCGAAAGGCGGTGACGCTGTCGTGAAGGAGGCGGCCCGTTCCGAAGGGCAGGTACTGCTTACCGATTCGGAAAATGCCTGGATCCTCGACGTACGCTTCGTCGATAATGTCTTCGGAGGCGTCCTTGGGTAGCCGTCCTAGGCGTTCGGCGACGTAGATGTTGTAGCCCTGATCGAGCTTCGCGGTGAGCGACGCGGTGCTAGGGTGACCCAGGGGCGTGTAGAGCCGGGCGCTTTCCGTGTTCGCGTCGCGATAGTCGAAGCTTAATGCGAGGTCGAGCTTCGCGCGCAGGTCGGGGGCTTGGGCGAGGCAGGAAAGGGGAAGAAGCAAAAGGGGAAAGAGGAAAAGGAGTCGAGCCCTCTCTCCGGCCCTCAAAGCAGCTCCCTGATCCGAGTCGCGACCTCGGAACGGGGCACGTCGAGCCGCTCCGAGGCATCGAGCACGCGAACCTGAACGGTGCCTGCCGCGATCTCGTCGGAGCCCAGAATGAGGGCGAATCGCGCCCGCGCCTTGTCCGCTTGACCCAGTTGCGACTTTAGGCTGCGGCCGTTGGGATCGGTCAGGGCGGCCAAGCCCGCCGCCCGGAGCTCGCGGGCGAGCGCGAGCGCGGCCCCTTCGGCTTCCGCACCCGCCGCGATCACGAAGGCTTCGGGGCGGGGGTCGGGTGGAAGGGTCTTCGCGGCATCGAGCGCGATGAGCGCGCGCTCGATTCCCATGCCCACGCCCACGGCGGGCGTGTCCGAACCGCCGAGTTCCTTCACGAGACCGTCGTACCTTCCGCCGCCACAAAGCGCGCCCTGGGCGCCGAGGGCGGTCGAGTGGACCTCGAACACGGTTCCGGTGTAGTAGTCCAGCCCTCGGACGACTTCCGGCGCGAGCCGGTAGGGCACGCCCGCATCGGTCAGAAGCGCTTGAAGTCGTTCGAAATGAGCGCGGGAATCGTCCTCCAGAAAGTCGGTGACAGGAGAGATTCCTTGAAGTGCCTTTTGCGCCTCGGGATCCTTGTTGTCGAGCAGACGCAGGGGGTTCCTGACGGCCTTCGCGCGAACCTCTTCGCCTTGGTCCGCCAGGTAAGACTCCATGTGGGCGAGCACCGCTTCGCGGTACGCCGCTCGACATGCGTCTCGGCCGAGCGAGTTCAGGAGGACGACGGTTTCGGGCAGGCCAATCGCGGCGTAGGTGCGGTAGGTTAACTCGACGATCTCCGCGTCGGCGGTTGGCGCGGGCGAGCCCAGGAGTTCCAAGCCAAGCTGGTGAGCCTCGCGCAGGCGGCCTTTCTGCGGCCGTTCGTAGCGGAAGATGGGCGTGACGTAGGCCAGCCGGAGGACGGTGCCGGGGGGGCAAAGGCTGTGCTCCAGAACGGCCCGCACGGCGGGCGCGGTGCCTTCGGGCTTCAGGCTAATGTCGCGGTCGCCCTTGTCCCGAAAGGAGTACATCTCCTTGCTCACGATGTCCGTGGTCTCGCCCACGGTGCGCACGAAGAGCGCGGTCTCCTCGAAGGTGGGCGTGCGGATCTCGCCGTAGCCCGAACGTGCGACGAGGGCGCGGAAGGTCTCTTCCACATGCCGCCAGCGCGGGGCCGACTCGGGCGTGACGTCCTCGGTGCCGCGGGGGGCTTGGATGCGCATCGCCGTCTATTGTGGCAGGAGGGGAAGGGCAGGGAAAAGGAAATCGATAAAGAGGTCGAAGCCCCATCTTTCTCAGGGTTCCTTTCGCCTTTCCCCCTTTCCTCTTCCTTTTCTCTCACACTCTTCTCATGATCCTCGCCCGCATGACATGGCCCGAGGTCGAGGCGCTCGACCGGGAGACGACGGTGCTCATCCCCACCGGCTCGATCGAGCAGCACGGCCCGCATCTACCGTTGGAGACCGACACCCGCCTTGTGACCGCCGTCGCGGAAGCCGTGGAGAAGCGGACGGAGGTTTTGCTCACGCCGACCCTTTGGCTCGGTTGCAGCGCGCATCACCTGGGCTTCGCGGGCTCGCTCACCGCTTCGTTCGTCGGATACGGCATGGCCCTGGAGGCGGTGGTGCGCTCGCTCGTGCCGCATGGGTTTCGGCGGTTTTACGTGCTGAACGGTCACGGGGGCAACGCCTCGTCCAACGACATCGCCCTGCGGGGGCTCAAGGCGGAGTTTCCGAACCTCGCGCTGGGAGGATCGAATTACGACGCCTTCGCCGAGACGGCGGTGGCGGAATCGATGCAAGGTCCGCAGAAGGAGTTGCGGCACGCGGACGAGGCGGAGGCCTCGCTCATGCTCCACGTCGCGCCCGAGCTCGTGAGGCTGTCGGAAGCGTACGACGACGGGCTGCTGCCCGAGCCGCCGGTCAAAGGATTGGTCGAGCCGTTCGACGCGATTACGGAGCGCGGCGCGTTCGGCTACCCGTCGTTCGCGACGGCGGAGAAAGGAAAGACGATCTTCGACGCCGCCGTCACGGGGGTTGTGGCAGAATTGCAAGCATTTCACGGCTACGTTCTGCGCGGAAGAGGCCCAGGTTAGGCTATCCTGCGAGGATGCGTCGCGCTTCGCTCGCCCTTGCCCTTCTCGCCGCCGCGCCGTTCGCGGCTGCGCAAGCTTCGAACGTCCAGCTCGGCGCCTCCGTTAACGCTTACTTCTTTGCGGATGGCAAGCTCCGCAGCGCGTTTGGCAATCCCGCGATTACCTACGGGGCAAACCTCACCGCCCTGAATCGGCCGAGTGCGAATAAGCTCACGTTCGCCTACGACATCATCACTGCGGATCGCGGCGACAGCCGTCTCTTCGTGTTGCCGCTCACCATCGGTTACGAGCGCCAGTTCGCCGACTCGGACGCGAGCCTCCTGCCTTACTTTCGGCTCGAGGGCGGGGTCGCTTATTACGACGTGGCGCTCCACGACGGAGGCAACGACCTGAGCTACAAGTCGTACGGCGGCGTGGGCGGCGCGGAGATCGGCGTCGTCTTCAACAAGGCCTTGGCGCTGAAGGCGAAGTACTACATCTTCCAAGGACGAGAGGGAATCAACTTCTCGGGCTTCGAGGTCGGTCTCGTTTACAACTTCGGCCGACTTTAAAGATTTCGCGGAGAAGAGTGGGGGATTGCGGGAGCAATCGTGGATCGACGGTCGTCAATCCACAGTTCAAATGTCCCCCGAGCTTCGCGACCGACTTCATCGCCTTCCCGACGTGCGCCTCTTCGGCTCCGTCAACGACGCCTTTCTTACGACCTTCCTCGCCGCTTTTGGCAACGCGTGCCTGCTGGGAGAGGATCCCGTGGTGGAGTTGATGACCGACGGCGGCGTGGCCGACATCGGCTACCGGATCTCGGAGGAGATTCGGGCGGCGGAGGCGTCGTTCGGAATCAAGCCGATCTTCCTGGGCAAGACCTCCGTGTTCTCC
>CAXUKB010000368.1:0-4727 GCA_964251345.1 uncultured Fimbriimonas sp.
GTGCGTGAGCGCGGCACAAAGATCGTCGCGATGCGCACGACCTGTGGCGGGTCGCTCGAGCGGTTGAAGACGTCGGACGGCTATCTCGCCGCCCGCGCTCACGAGATGGAACCGATCTACGATCGGTCGGGATGCGCTTCGTGGCCGGAGTTCTGCGCGCGGTTCCTCGCGGGCTACGACAACGTGCTCACGACGGTCGGCGCGACGGGGTCGCCCTCCCATCTGGACGCCTTGATCGGGGCCACCCGCGCTCCTGTGCCGCTCGATCCCGACGTTCACGCCGACATCGAGGCGCTCCAACGCCGCTGGTCGGACGAGGTCGACCGCTACGCCGCGCCCTGGACGATGTAGATCCCCAAAAGGCGGATTGCGCTATGCTCTCGACGCTTTCTGAGCGGGAAGGCGACGTTCGCACCCCTTCCCGCAGTCGTGGTTTTCGGTTTCAGGACGTCTCGGATAACAAGGGTGCGACCGTCGAGGCGTCCTCAGCCACATTCCGAGAAGCACCTAGACGGGCACGATCATCCCCTCTACCCGTGGTCCCCCGACTCTCCCGGGGTGGGATAATGCCCCGAGGTGGGTGCCCTCTCTAAAGAGAGTCCTTTAGGGTTTCCCTTTGCAAGGGAAACCCTTTAATGCAGCGGTGCGATTCGCTCGACGAAGGCGAGCTTCGTGATTTCTCGCATCGTCGCGGCATTCGCGGTTCCAAACACGAGGGTCGCGCCGTCGTAAGAACCGATCCGCAGTCCCGCCTTGCGAAGGGCAGCAAGGTTCGCCTCTGTGATCGACTCGACCCACACCCGGATGGAGACGTCGCCTTTCGCCGCAAGGAGCGATCTGGTTACCGTCACGACATGGTCGCCCGTCTTCATCGCCATCGTGTCGGCATCGGCGACGGGAGCGGCATCGCCGTCAACGCCTTTGATCCGCCGCCGTACTTTGTTCAATGACGCACTTCCACCTCCATAGCCGCCCCTACCACCGGATGCCGACCGTCCGCTTTGAAAATAGGCGGCACCCGCGGGCGCGGCCATCGCCGGCAGACCCATCGTCACCCCACTGGGCATTTCGGTCGGAACCGCGACCGTCGTCGGCTTCCCGCCGTCGTTCGAGACGCTTCGGTCGATCGCGACGAAGGACGTGGTTTCGCTCATGATGCCGTAGTCGAGCGCGAGTTTCGTCATCGCCTCCTCGTTCTCCGGCTTGCCGCCCATCGCCTGGGCGGTGTAGCCGTCGCCCTTCATCTCGGCGAGTCGGGCGCGCGCCCAGAGGGAGGCGACCGACGAGCCCGCGCTTGGCGTTGCGGGCAGGTCGAGGTCGACGGTGCGACTCCAACCCCTGCCGCCGGAGCGGCCGGTGAGGGTAAGTCGGGTTCGGCCAGGCTGGGTGTAGCGTCCGTAGACTACGACCGGCTTCGCGCTGAACACATCGGGAAGGTGGGCGGGCGTGACGTCGGCCACCGAGCCGCCCACGAAGTGGACGGCCGGGTTGACGAGAAGGGGGTTCTCCAACCTTTGGGCGAATCGGTCCTTCGCCCTCTCCGAGTCCTCTGCAAGCGTGACGATCTCCGAGGCGCCCCGTCCCTCGACGCTCATCGCGTTGATGAGACCCCGATTAACCGAGTTGCCGACGCCGAAGGTGAAGAGGCGCGACGTGCCGCGATACTTCTGCACGTCGCTGAGGATCGTCGCCTCTTGCCCGGCGTAGCCGTCGGTGTTGAAGAGCACGATGCGCAACCGGGCGGGATCGGGCGCGGGGGAGAGCGAGGCGACGATCGCTTTTTCCAATTGGGTGCCGCCGTTCGCCTCGAGCGGGGCGATAAACGCCTTCGCCTCGGCGACGTTCTCCGGGGTGTTGGGCCTTGGCTCGGGCCACAAGGGATTGACCTCGTTCGAAAAGCCCATGACGTTGAAAGTGTCCTGCGGACCCATCGTCTTCATGAGGGCGAGGGCCAACTCCTTCGACTTGTCGATGGGAAAGCCGCTCTGGCTTCCGCTCTGGTCGATCACGAACGTCATCTCCTTGGGCGCGCGCATCTCGGGGGCGGGCTCGGGAGGGGGCGCGAGAACGAGGGCGAAGTGGCCGCCCGTCTTGGGATCCCAACTCGTAAAGGCTGCTTCCTGCACGTCGTCTCTCGCCGTCCGGTAGCGCAGGATGAAGTCGCGGTTGGGAATCTCGTCCCGCTTCGCGAGCTCGACGCGGACGGTGTCGGCGTCCGGTTTCGTCGCTCGCACCTCGTGTAGAACGGAATGGAACTCACGGATGGGTGCGCCACCGTGGATCGTAACGGTGAGATCGACGTTCGCACCGGAGCGTACGCCGGGCGGCAGGGTGCTCGTCGCGAGCCGCTCCGGATGGGGCGTCGATGCACCGAGAAACCTTGGGCCGACGACCATCGGATAGCTGAACTCGAACTCGCCGCTCTCGAATTTCAGCACCTGGACGTACGAGATTTCGACTTCGATCTTGCGTCCCGGCATCACGTTCGCCACGGATTGGGTGAACACGTCGTCCGTCTCCTGGTCGAGGAGTGCCGCGGTCTTGCCCTGCGCCTTGGCCGCGTCGTACGCCGCCTTCGCCGCTTCGCGGCGCATCACCGCGCCCTCGATCGTACGCTCCCCGATCCGGATGCGCATTCGGTCGACCGCCGCGTCGTGGGGAAGGGGGAATTTGTAGACAGCTTCGATCGGCCCGGAACTGGGATTGACGAACGTCTGGCGCACGACGACCCTCGCCCCCATGCCCGACACGTCGGCGGCCACGGAGGTGCGCTCCAGGGGCATCAGGGTCGCGGCGGTTTTGCCCACGACGTACATCTGTCCCGGGTTCTCGACGGGCTTCGGAGGGGGCAGGATGAGAAAGGCAGTCGCAAGAATCATCGGTGAGTCCTATAGGTGTAGATGGATGAGACCCCGCGCGGTTACCCTCGGCCTGCCCCCAACCTAGCCGCAAGCCATTTCCCTCGTTAGGAGAGAACGGTCTAAAACCTCGTACGCGAAAAGTCCTCCTGAAAGAGTCTTAGGCGTACACTGAGACGATTCCCGCGAAGGAGGAAGACGCTCTGTGGTGACCGCCGTCCGCCCCGTGATCCGCCTCCTCGGCGAACCGCTCCTCATGGGGAGCGACGGCGAGCGGGTGGCGTTTCGTACCACGAAGGTGCCTGCGCTCCTCGGCTATCTCGTCGCGCGTGGAGGGCGGCCCGCGCTTCGCACGGAGGTGGCCGAAGTGCTTTGGCCCGGCCGCGATCCGGGGCTGGCTCACCAAAACCTCCGCCAGACCTTGCTCTACTTACGCGGTTGCCTAGGACCGGAGGGCGAAGCGGCGATTCAGGCGAGTCGACGAGACGTGCGCCTGTGCCCAGGCTTCGTACAGTGCGACGTGGAAGCCTTTCGCGCCGCGCTGAGCGACGGGCCCGAAGGAGTGGAGCGGGCGGCGACCCTCTATGCCGGACCCTTCATGGAGGGTTTCGACGACGACTGGCTTCTGCCCGTGCGCGCCGAACTGGCGCACGCCTACGTCCGTGCCCTGCTCGAACTGTCGGACGCCCGGCTGGAGCGGGACCCGGAAAGTGCGTTGAGCTTTGCGGAGCGCGCAATCGCGGCGGAGCCCTTTCACGACGGCGCGCGGGCGAGGAAAATCCGCGCTTTGCGCCGGTCGGGCGAGGAGGCGCTCGCGCTTCGCGAGTTCGAGTCGTACGAGACGCTGCTTCTCGAAGAGCTCGGTCTGCGGCCCGCCCGGATGGTCGAAGATGCCCTGTCGGATCGGGAGCCCCCTCGCCCGGAGCCGCGGGGACCGGAGCCGATCCCACCCTCGTCTTCGACGACGCTCGACGATGCCTTGCGCGTGCTCTCCGAGGGTGAGCGCCCGGAGGACGCCGTCCGGCTCGCCGTGGCCCTCGCCCCCTACTGGATGGAGGTCGGCGCGACGGGGGAGGGACTGAGAAGGCTCGACGAGGCAAGACTCCGGGCGACGGGGCTCGACGACGGACTCGCGGGCGAGGTCTGCGTCGCGGCGGGCGAGTTGGCGATGCGAGTGGGCGACCTCGACCGTGCGAGCGCCGAGGCGTGGCGGGCGCTCACCTTTGCGGAAGACGACTTCGGCGCGCTCTCCCTTTGTGCCCGGGTCCACCTCCGCTTGCGGGAGACCGAGGTCGCCCGCCGCCTCATGCTGCGTGCGCTTCGCTCCTCGAGAGCGTCGGGGCATGAAGCGTCCGAGGCTTGGCTGCTCCTCGGCGCGACGCACGACGTGGACGACCGCTCCGGCCGGGCGGCAAAGGCGGCGCGTCGGGCGCAGGAATCGACCCGGTCTCCGCGAATTTACGCGCGGGCGGGCATCCTGCTGGCAATGTCCCAATCGGCGCTGGGCTTCGTCGACGACGCGCGGGCGAGCCTTCAGGACGCGGTCGCCGCCATCGCGAACGACACGTCTCCGGAGACGGCCGCCGCCCGCGTGACCGCCGCCCGGCAGTTCGAGGCCTTAGGCGACCTCGATGCCGCCGAGCGGGGCTACGTCGAGGCGGTCGACGAGTTCAGACGACAGGGCGACCGATGGGTCCTCCCGCTTTCGCTCACGTATCTCGCCGATCTGCGCGTCCGGCGGGGGCAGCCAGGGCAATCACTTCCGCTGTACGAAGAGGCGCTGGCTTTCCGAAAGGCGGCCGACAACGTGCTCGGAGCCGCGACGTGCGTCTGCGGTATGGGAGTCGCCTATCTCCGGATGGGCGACCC
>CAXUKB010000369.1:0-4722 GCA_964251345.1 uncultured Fimbriimonas sp.
GCCGAGCGCCTCCTCGCACAACGACGAGACGACCGGCAGGATCATGATGCCCACCACGATCGCCCCGGCAAGGGCGTTCGTGGCCTGCGTCTCGGGCCAGATCCGCCGTAGGGCGGGGGTGACGAACGAGAGGCCGAGATAGCCGTACACCACCGCCGGAATGCCCGCGAGCGTTTCCAACGCGGGCTTCAGCACCCGCCGAATCGCCGGCCGGGCAAGCTCGCGCAGGTAGATCGCGGCGAGGAGGCCGATCGGCATCGCGAGCATTCCCGCGCCCGCGGTGACGATCAGGGTGCCCCACGCCAGCGGTAGGACCCCGTAGGCAGGCGGATTGCCGGATGGGCGCCAGTCGGTGCCGAAGGCAAAGCTGCCGAAAGGCACCGCCCGGAAGAACGGCATCGCGCCGCGGAGCAGCGCCCACACGATGCCGACGGTGATGACGACCGACAGCGACGCGCAGAGAAGGGCGAACAGCCGCGCCCCCCGCTCCTCTCCCGTCGAGCGGGTCAACCCGCCGCCGCGACGCGCCGCCGCGCCGCCTCCAACTCCTGCGGCGGCAGAGGCACGTACCGCGCTTCCGAGACCGCCGCCCGGCCGCGCGAACCGAGGGCAAACTCGAGGAACGCGCGCACCTCCGGGCGTCCGAGGGCGCGTCGCGAGGCCACGAGATAAAGCGGTCGAGCGAGCGTTCGGTACGCACCGTTACCGATCGTCTTCTCCGTCGGCAGGACGCCGTCGACCGCGACCGCTTTGATGTGCTCGAGATTCCGGCTGTAATAGTCGAAGCCGACATAGCCCATGCCCTGAGGATCGTCGGCGACGGCGCGCACGATCACATTGTAGTCTTCATCCGTCTGAACGTCCCGCCGCACGTCGCCCGAACGTCCGTCGACCGCCTCGGTAAAGACGTCGAACGTGCCGTGGCTTTCCGTCGGGCCGTAGAAGTCGATCCGTCCCGGCGGCCCACCCAACGCGCGCCAATCGTCGACCCGGCCGGACCAGGCCGACCGAAGCTGGGCGGTCGAGAGCGAGGCGATAGGATTGGCCGAGTTGACGACCACCGTGATGCCGTCGTCCGCGATGGGAATTTCGATGACGCCGCCGGGTACCGCACGGGCCTCCCGCGGCTCGACGGGGCGTGAAGCGGTGGCGACGTCGATCTCGCCGCGGGCCAGTTTTTGAAGCCCCCCTCCCGTGCCGGATTTGTTTGCGACGACCCGCACGTCCGGATGAGCTTCGGCAAAGTCTTCCGCGAGGATGTTTGCGATGGGGAACACGGTCGCCGAACCGTCGATGGTCACCGACGGAGGTTTCGGGCCGCAGCCCGCCGAGAAGAGGCAGAGAAGGGCGAACGCAACGATCCTCTCCTTCCCTCGATCCATGGAACTTTGTACCGACAGCCGGTTAAATCTACGTTAAGAAGCTCCGGAAAGGCGTCCAAGGGAGGATCCCGATGGGCGGCCGAGTCGTTTAAACCAACCCGGCAGATCCCGGGGCTTGAGGCTTCGGTAATCCCCCAAAACGACGGGCTTTCCCCCGACGGCGTCGGCCTTCGCCAAGGCTCGCCACTCCGCGGGGGTTTCGTAGCGGACGACGGTTTTCGGGGGCCCGAGGAGGAAAGCGGCTCCGCCCAAGTAGGCGTTGCCGTCGTAACGAATCTCCTTCTCGACGTTCGGAGGAAAGTCGTCCCTCACGAAGGCCGTGCCACCCTTGGGAGCCTGAACGACGTTGCCGCGGAACGTCGCGCCTTCGAGCCGCTGCGCTTCGAGGGGCTCTTTGTCGTCCCGGGTAAAGGCGGCGAAGAGGGCGCCGTCGTCGGCGTTCTGCGGATCGGGGTTCGTGAGCACGACGAGATTGCGCTCGATCGTACAATCGTAAAGGCCCGAGCCCCAGACGACGTAGCCGAAGCCGACGGAGTTGCCGCCTTTCTTGCGCCCGTCGTCCACGCTCACGCAGTCGCGAAACGCGTTGTTGTGGGTGCGGGGAGCACTGGGGAAGTCGCAGTGCATTCCGCCCGGACCGACGTTGTCGTAAGAGAGGCAGCGTTCGACGACGCAGTCCACGGTGCCGCCGTCTAGGTCGTATCCGCCGCCGTCGCCCTTCGAGCGGATGCCGTTGGCGATGCAGTTCCGGAACACGACGCGTCGGGCGCACCAGGCCCACATCCCGAGTCCTCCGCCCCCTTCGTTCCGGTTGTCCGACGAGCGGCAAAACTCCACCGTCGCGCCGTCGACCCCGGAAAGGATGATGCCGTTGCCGTCGAAGTTGTGCGACACGTCGCAGTCGACGAGGGTCAGCCCGTGGTGCGGGTACGTCTTGCCTTTCGAGTCCAAGGCATTATCCCCCGCGGCGATGATGCCCGTCCCGTACACGCCATGCACGGTCGCGTTCGAGATCCGCACGTCGTCGAATCCGTCCGGGCTTCCTTTCTCCGCCGTCATCGAAATCCCGGCATCGCCGAAGCCGGAGACGTCCACCCGATCGACCCGGACATGAACCGATCGCCGCCCTTTCGGCGCGGCGAGGAGAAGACCGACGTGGTTGTCCCGCTTGGCCACGTCGCCGCCCCGGAGGGTCAGGTCGCGGATGTCGACGCCGCCCGATCGGATGGCGATCGCCGGAGCGTCCTTCGCGACGATCGTCGCGGGACCACGCACGGCTATCGGACGCTTTAGGTCGAGGCTTCCTTCCAGCGTTCCGCTCAGGGCGAGCGTGTCGCCCTCGGCGTAGACCTCACGCGACGCGCGGGCGAGCGTGCGCCACGCCCGTGCCGCCGAACGGCCGTCGGCGGCGTCGTCGCCGGTTGGGAAGACGAAGAAAGTGCGGGATGCGGCGGCGAAGAACGGGAGGATCATGGCCGCTTGCCGGAACTGCCGCCGCCCTTCAGCGTGCCGGCCTTCTGCTGGAGCAGCATCTTCGCCGACTGCTCGCTGCCCATCGAGACATCCTTGACCAGGTAATCGCGGTCGGCGGCGGACACCTTCTCCCAGTCGCCGCCCGACTGTTTGGCGATCGCCTCGATTCGACTCACCGCCTGCCGGTCTTTATCGGTGAGGCCGTCGTCGGCCATGTTGTTGCCGCAGCCCACGAGGACCAGGGCCGCGAAAAAGGGAAAGAGGCGCTTCATGGTCAGTTCGCGGGGTTGATGATCCATCGCTTCGGATCGCGGAGCTCGGCGGGCTTCAGGAGCCTCGCGCTGGTGTCGCCGAACGCGAAGTTCGCGCCGC
The DNA here is from genome assembly GCA_964251345.1 of uncultured Fimbriimonas sp. GTDB lineage: Bacteria > Armatimonadota > Fimbriimonadia > Fimbriimonadales > Fimbriimonadaceae > Fimbriimonas. The sequence goes on from CAXUKB010000369.1 coordinate 3,228, forward strand.
CGGAGAACTTGCGCCAAGCGGGATAGATCTTGTCGGTCGTCGACGCCAGGGTGATCGCGTCGACCACGTACTGCTCGGTCACGCCGGTCGGATCGTAGCAGTAGTCGATCTCATCGTTGATCCACGGGGCGCACCCGTAGTAGTCGCCGTAAAACTCTTTATAGCCATTCGTGAAAAGCACGATCTTCGAAGGCTCGGGGGCCGTCGTCCCCGAAGTCGCGGAAATCGGGGTGTAAGAGTACGGGGGCATCGACGCGGGCGCGGGCATGAGTCCGATGGGCGCGTTCACGCCGAACATGTCGTACGCGGGCGTTACCGCGTTGACCATGTAGGAGATCGGCTTCGGCGTTCGGTCGGCGGAGAGGCCGTAGAACGAGGCGGGCTGGTTCGCGGAGATCGTGTCGACCGGCGACTTGTAGATGTCAAGATTTTTAACGTAGGCCTGGACGCAAAGCTTGCTGCTCCAGAAGTAGCTGTCCGTGAACTTCATCGTGGCCGGATCATAGAAGTAGGACAGCGGGTACATGTCGTCCACGTCGTTCGTGTAGATGGCGACCCCGGTCGCCATCTGTTTCATGTTGCTGAGGTCGCTCGCCTTCTTGGCCGCGAGTTTCGCCTGGGCGAACACCGGGAACAGAATCGCGGCGAGGATCGCGATAATCGCGATCACGACCAAGAGCTCGATAAGCGTGAATGCCTTGTGCTTCATTGCGGAATTCCTTCGATGGAAACGGGGCCGGTGGACCGGCGGACGGTGAGGGTGACGGGCAAAACGGGGTGGCGCTCGTCGGTCTGGCCTTCGATGGCGTCGAGCAGGAGGTCGGCGGCGCGACGGCCGATTCCCGCGACCTCCGTGTGGACGCTGGTGAGCGGCGGGTCGGTGATGCAGGCGTACCAGGTGTCGTCGTAGCCCACGACGGAAACATCGTCCGGCACGCGCAGGCCGCGCTCGGCGAGCGCGTCGAGCGCCCCGTGGGCGGAGAGGTCGTTCGCCGCGAACACCGCGGTCGGACGATGCGCGGCGAGCAAGGGACCCATCGCGCGGTGGGCGGCGCTCCGAGAAAATCCGCCATCCGCCAGGAGGCCGGGGTCGAACGCGATCCCGGCTTCCTCCAACGCGTCCCGGTACGCCTGCAAGCGTGGCGGAGACGAGAGCATCGCGAGGTTGCCGTGCAGATGGGCGATGCGGCGGTGACCGAGACCCAGGAGATGCGCCATGGCGAGTCGCGCTCCGCCATAATCGTCCGAGTTGACGGTGAGTTCTGCGTGTTCCGGCGACTCGGTGATGGCGACGGTCGCGATGCCTTGGCGGCGGCACTCGTCGTAAAGAGGCGTTCCCGGCGGGGGAATCACGAGGATGACGCCGTCGACGCGACGGTCGATCGTCTGCGCCGCCCGTTCGGGCTCTTCCTCCGCGACCGCCGTGTAGAACATCAGGTTGTAGCCGCGCTGGGCGGCGGCGGCGGCGACTCCCGCGGTGACGAGCGAATAGAAC
>CAXUKB010000370.1:0-4252 GCA_964251345.1 uncultured Fimbriimonas sp.
CCTCGGGTTCTTGATCTCAAGATCGCTCACTAAGAGGCGGGGAACGACGGGCCGCTCGGTCTACACCCATCACTCAAGACGGATCACTGCCTAGAACGAACGGGAAAGACACGATGAAAAAACGAACGATTGAGGAGAGAAGCGTGGGAGAGATCGGCCTGGGCTGCATGGGAATGAGCTTCGCTTACACCGGGGGCAACCGGGAAGAGAGCCTCTCGGTGCTGGAGCGCGCCCTGGAACTTGGCGTCGACTTCTGGGACACCGCAGATATGTACGGCGCGGGCGAGAACGAAAATCTGCTGAGCGGCCCCCTGCAAGCGCATCGGGGGGAGGTGTTCCTCGCCACGAAGTTCGGCAACGTCTACGACCGCTCCCTGACAAGTTATCAAGACAAAGTCGCGGCGAACGCCCCTTGGATCATCGATGGAACGCCGGAATACGTGCGCAAGGCGATCGATGCCTCCCTGGCACGCTTGGGCGTCGACTCGGTCGATCTGTACTATCAGCACCGAGTGGACCCGAACGTGCCCATCGAGGAGACGGTCGGCGCGATGGCGGAGCTCGTCACGGCGGGCAAGGTGAAGTCGTTGGGCCTGAGCGAGGCAAGCGCGGAAACGATTCGCCGCGCCCATGCGGTGCATCCTATCGCGGCGGTTCAGAGCGAGCTTTCGCTTTGGACCCAGGACTTCCTCACCGACGTGGTGCCTCTTACCACAGAGCTTGGCATTGCCTTCGTCCCCTACTCGCCGCTTGGACGGGGGTTCCTGACCGGTGCGCTCAAGAATCTCGACAAGCTGCAACCGGACGATTGGCGCCGCAACAATCCCCGATTCCAGGGCGAGGCGCTCAAGGCGAACCAGAAGATCGTCGAAGTCGTCGAGCGGGTCGCCGAGCGCCGAAGCGCGAAGCCGTCGCAGATCGCCTTGGCGTGGGTTCTTGCCCAAGGGGATAATCTGCTGCCCATCCCCGGGACCAAGCGCATTCCTTATCTTGAGGAGAATGCGGCGGCCGCGGAGGTCGAACTGACCTCCGAAGACCTGCGGGAGCTCGATGCCATCCCCGCGCCCGAGGGCTCTCGCTATCCCGAGGCGATGATGGGCAACGTCAACCGTTAAGGGAATCGAGCCACTCGATTCCGTCGGCCAAGCCACCTGCCGAGATGGTGTGGCCGACGGAATACTCTCGAAGCTCGACGGCGAGCCCGGCTTCGCCGAGCCGCTTGGCGAGATCGCGGCCCATGTCGATGGGTAAAACCGGATCCTTCGTTCCATGCTGGACGAGAGCCGGCCGCATAGGCGTGGGCGGCATCTCGATGTTTGGAGGGAACGCGCCGCTCATGAGCCACGCCGCGCCGACGTTCGGGTCGAGCAGCGTCACGGCCGCCGCAACCATCGCTCCTTGACTAAAGCCGCCGAGAACGAGCGGAAGATCGTCCTGAGTCTCGCTGAGTGTTTGAAGAACCAGAGCCGAGGCGTACTGGAATCCTTCCTCATCGAAACCAAAGCCTCCCTCGTCTACGGAGAGATCGAACCAGGCATACCCGCCGTTCTCCGTTTCGCCCGGCGCGCGAAAGCAGACCACATCGATCTCGGGCGGAAGCTCGCGGGCAAGGCCGAGCATGTCGCGCTCATCGCTTCCGTAGCCATGAAGCAGAACGAGCCGCATCGTCGGAGAGGACGCGGCTCGTCGAACGGAGTGAAGAGTCATGGGTGGATTGTGGAGCGTCCAGTCCCCCTCCATGACAAGATTCTTCTAACCGGGGGTCGTCCGATCGTCTTCGCCACGCGGGAACTCGCCCTGAGGCGCATCGTTCGCGTTGCGCGGAGTCTCGGTGCGCCCTCCGCCGCCCGAACCGGCGTCGATCGCCTGTCCGGCTCGGACGCGGTCCATGTCCTCCTCGGGGGTCCCTTCGGAGCCCTCGATCGCCTCGGCGCCTCGTGCCCGGACGTCATCGGCGGCGTCCACGCCGCCCGCGTCGGCCGCCGCGTCCCCCGTCGGTTGAGGATGGGCTTCGACGGTCTCTTCGCGAACGCCACGTTCGTCCGCGATCGAGCCCTCACCGACGTTCTCGCCGTACACACCACCCTCGGTCGTCTTCTCGTCGGCCATTACTGCGCCTCCTTCTCCACGACGACCTGCCCTTCGCTGCCGTCCACTCGGTTGTACAGCGGCCGGATCTCGTCGTCCTGCCCGTGGCTCGTCTCACGCAACTCTTCGGCGCTCGCCCGATGCACCTCCGGAAGATCCTCACGGGTCGTGTTCATCATGGGACTCTCGTCGATGTTCACGAAGTCGTCCTTGGGTTCGGTTTCGTCCGGTCGGCTGTCACCGTAGACGAACGCCTCTTCACTCTTCAGGTGCCGGACGGGCGCGGAGGTGTCGCGGATCTGGCCGTCTTCGAAGACGCCTTCCTGCGCCTCCTGCTGGCCGGGCAAGGTGCCGTTGCCGCTGTTGCGGTCGCCGGGCGCGAAATCGTCGGTGCGTTCCATGCCGGGTTGGACCGCGCGGGGCGGAGGCGGGTTCTCCCCAAAAGAAATGGCACCGGAGGCCTTGCCTTCGGTGCCATGAGTCCGTCGGTTGAGCAGAGCCTAGCCGACTTGGTCGCGAGCGCCAGCATAAGCGCCCTTTGCCGCGCCGAGCGCCTGCTGACCTTTGTCCTGCGCCGTCGCAATAAGATCCTTCGACGCCTTCTCCGTTCGATCGAGCACCTTCTGGGCATCGTCGGTCCGATCGTCCAGCCAATCTTTTGCCAACTGCACGTCGGATTCCCAGTCTCGGCCGGATCGTCGGTAGAGGAACACTCCCACCACTACCAAAGCCGCTCCGATGACGACCGCTTCGACCGCGCCGTTGTTCCTTCTTCCGTAAGCCATCGTCCCTTGGACGCGAAGAGGCGCGAGACGGTTCGATCGGCGGGACCTTTGATCTACACTGGCCTCTTGACGGTGGACGCTTTTCGGGATGCGCTTGCCACCAGAGTTTCGCAGACTGTTGGAGAGACGAGGTTTTGCCCCCCCGGGGGGGGGGGAGCTTTCACGCTCGGGCGAAGTCGGCCATGACTTCCGGCACCGCCGCGTCGAGACCGACGACGTCGAGCATCCCCCCGTCCTCGGGGTCGGCGATCGTGAAGCCGTTTGAGGCGAGGCCCACCACGATCAACTTCGCCGCGATTCCCATCCGCTCCCGGTACTCATGTAGTGCCTCCGTCGGATGGATCTTTCCGAACCATGTCTCGTTGTCCGTGTACACCGTGAACACGTCCACCGGCACCCGGTTTTCCAGGGCCCAGATCATCGGCAACGCGCAGTCCGTTCCGCCGAAGTTCTGATTCCGCGTCCGCCTTAGGGCGTCGTCGAGCCGCATTCGGCGCGACAGGGAGAGGGCGCGGAAGGTGTCGGAGAACGCCATCGGCGTGACCGCCTCTTCCGTCGCCACCGTGACCATCGCCATCGCCGTTGCCGCCTCGCACGCGGTCAGGGGCGAACCCGCGACCGTGCAACTCATGGAACCCGACACGTCGACCCCCAGCAGGTGCCGCTTCCCCGTCGGCTCGACGCCCGCGAACGCAAGGTAGAACCCCGCGTCGAGCGCATCGACTACCGCCGGTACCGGCGTCCACTCGCCCTTCCCCTTCAGGCCGCGCCCAGAGGCGTAGGTCTTGAGGGCCAGGAGGAGCGCCATCGGATGAACCCGCGCCTTCCGAAGCCGTGCCGCGTCGCCCAGTCGCTCGACCACGCGCGCCGTCGCCGCCGACCCGGGGGCCAGCAGGCCGACGCGCGTCATCGTCGCCAGGTTACGCACCATCGCCGTGAGCGGCATCTCACCAAGGAGAGCCTCCCATACCTCGACCGAACCAAGCAGTTCCGTCGGCACCGCTTCCCACGGAAGCCGCGCCTCCCGAACCGCCAACGCGGCTTCGGTCGGCGTCGCCCCCGCCTTGAGCCGATCGAACGCGACGAGACGCCGTGCGTCCAGCGGCGTCAGCCGCCCCGTGGCCCAGCGGAAAAGCGCGTCATGCGCCTCAGTCCGGGGCTTGGGGTGCGCCAGGCGCAACAGGTCGCGATGGGTCCATCCGCCTCGCCCCTGGTACTTGAGCAACGCGTACTCAAGCTCCTCAGGCTTCTTGGCGTTGTACCAATCGCCCACCGCGCGCCGAAGCCCACGTCCCCACCCGCGCAGCCCGTCGATCGCCGTAGCGAATCCGAACAGGTGCGTTCCCGTCCGGCAGACCTGCGGCAGGGCCGACAAGGCG
>CAXUKB010000370.1:4262-4721 GCA_964251345.1 uncultured Fimbriimonas sp.
CGTAAGCGGCCACCAAGGCAAGCGCGAACACCGCCGGGTCGTTCTTGGGCGCACGTCCCGCGACGCTCACCGCCACGATTCGGCGCACCGCGCGCTCGCCGTCTTCGCGAACGAGCGCGAGGACGTGTTGCGCGTTCTCAGCCGTCAAAGTTTGCGGGGAGGCGTAGTAGGTCCCGGATTCGCTTCCTAGGATTAGGAAGCGATCCAGCCGCGCCCAGGGGTCGATCGAAAAGGCGTACCCGCCCGCCGAGTTGCGGACCTGGGCAGCTGAAATCGGCTGGGTTTGGGGCGTGCGACGCCGGTTGAAAAGGTTTGCGTACTTCATGGTTTCTTCCTGCAAGGCGGTCGGGGAGCAGGAAGAAGACCGATGAGGTCGTCCGCCCGCTCCGTGCTCGGAGGGGCGGTCGCGCGCTTCGTCTAGCGCAGGGACGCCCTAGTGAGGGGTGGGTACTGGGAGAA
>CAXUKB010000371.1:0-4714 GCA_964251345.1 uncultured Fimbriimonas sp.
CGTCATCCCATCGCCAAGAGGAGGTGTAAGCTGTAACACCATCGACTTTTTGTCGATGGTGCGATCGAGAGTCCTCCTCATGCAACCGCCCTCATCCGCGTCACCGACGGCCGTCCCAAGGCGATTTTCCGGGATGGATACCGCACGATTCGTGATGGCGCTTTGGGTTGTGCTCTTTCACCTTCCGCTGTTCGGCGGAGACAATAAGCCGCTTCTGCAAGCGGCCCTCTTCAACGGGCCGGCGGCGGTGATCGTGTTCTTCGTGATCTCCGGCTTCTGCATTCACTTCCCCTACCGAAGCCGCGACATCGGCGACTACCCGAAGTATTTCCTTCGCCGTGAGATTAGGATCCTCCCTCCTCTCGCCGTCGCGTTCGTGATCGCCTTCGCGACGAAGCCTCACGACTGGCTTCACCTCATTGGTTACTGGAGTCTGATCTGCGAGGAGGTTTATTATCTTCTCTACCCGGCCCTGCTTCGTGCCTCGAAGCGAATCGGATGGAACGGGATGATCGTCGCCGCGACGGTCGCGGCGCTCCTCGGTGGATACGCGTTTCGCGGATATACCGACATTACGCAGTACGGCGCCAAGGCCGCTTGGCTTTTAGGGCTTCCCTGTTGGCTGCTCGGTTGCCGCCTTGCTCAAAACGCGGACGGCATCGCGCGGATTCAGGTAAGCACGGCGACGACTTGGGCTTGGAGAGCGGGGCTTTACCTCGCTTCGATGTCGATCATCTGGCTCAGCGACGCGGTTCCCGTCAAGCACTTCGTTTGGGCCATCGCGTTCTCGTTCGTCGCCGCGGCATGGCTCCGCGTCGAACTCGCCTTTCGGCAGGAAAGGCCCGCCGTGCCGTTCTTGGAACGGCTGGGACAGGCAAGTTACTCGATTTACCTCGTCCATCTGCCGGCTTTCGTGCTGCTCACTCACTTCGGACTCGAGCGCCTTCCCCTCGCCATTCGGAATCCGCTCGCGACCGTCCTCATCCTTGTGCTTTGCAACGTCTTTTTCCTCGCCGTGGAACGTCCATCCCACACTCTGGCGCGGCGATTGGGAGCGGGAAAGACCCCCTTCACGTCGACGAGTTCCGACGTGGCGCCGTCTGGGTCTGGCGACGCGGTTCCGATCACGTCGACGCCTCCGTAGAGAGTTTACGGCGTGATCTGCTATTCTAGAAGTTCGCGCCCAAGCGAGGCCTTCCGCCCCGCCTCTGGGAACCGGCCGGAACCACGCGCCCCGGCGAAAGCGTTAGTCCCGAAACGGAAGATTCTATGAACAAGGCTGCCCTACTCGAGAGCGTGACGAGCGACCTCCGCAAGTCCGACCTGCCCGCTATCCGCCCCGGCGACACCGTCAAGGCGTTCGTCAAGGTCCGCGAGGCCGGCAAGGAGCGAATCCAGCTCTTTGAGGGTCTGTGCATCGCCATCAAGAACGGCGGCATCGCCGAGACGGTCACCCTCCGCAAGATTTCCAACGGCGTCGGCGTCGAGCGAACCTTCCCCCTCCACTCGCCGAACGTCGCCCGGTTCGAGGTCACCCGCCACGGTAAGGTCCGAAGGGCGAAGTTGTACTACCTGCGCGACAAGATTGGTAAGGACGCGCGCATCAAAGAGCGCCGCGCCAAGACCCCGGCCACTAAGGCGTAAATCGCGTTGCCCCTCCTGCTCCCGCTTCTCCAGGCCGAGCCCCAGGGGCTCCCAAAGGTCATCGACAACCTGGCTCGCACCCCGCTGAGCCAGGTTGTCCTGTTCGTCGCCGCGCTCACGGTGGCGCGGATGCTCATGGCATCCACCCTCGCCAAAACGCCGCCGCATCTAAGAACGGGCGGCTATCGCGCGCTTAGATTCGCAAACGAGCTTTTCGACGCCGTCGTCTACGCGGGCGTCTTCGTGTTTCTCATTATCCGGCCGTTCGGCGTTCAGGCGTTCCGGATTCCGAGCGGTTCGATGTGGCCGACCCTCTACGTGAACGACTTCGTCGTCGCGAACAAGGCGATCTATCGCTACAGCGATCCCCAAAGGGGCGACATCGTCGTGTTTCGTCCGCCTCCCACCGCCATCACGAGCGCCAGCGATCTCGACGAAGAAGGCCAGGCAAAGGTCGACTTCATTAAGCGATGCATCGGCACGCCGGGCGACGTGGTGGAGTTGCGCGACGGGCTCCTCTACGTCAATGGGCAGAAGGCCGCCGATCCGACGAAGCACTACTCGGATACGAACGATGGTGGCCAGACCTTCACTCCGAAAGCTCCGGAAGAAGTCGCAAAGGCGAGCTTTAAGCTGATTCAATACAACGGTCGGGTCATCCCGCTGAATTACACCTCCGATTCCGCCAACTCAGGCAACATCGTGGATCGCGAGGGCAAGGTCGTCGGCGCCGTCGATAACTCCTACCAAGTCAGTAACGACTTCGCCGTTCCTTTAGTCGATCAGGCGAAGGCGATCGCGGCGAAGCCGGTGGCCGTTCCGCAGGGTTACTATCTTATGATGGGCGACAATCGGAACAACTCGTTCGACGGCCGCGGCTGGGGTCTTGTGCCCCGCGCCTCAATCATCGGGCGAAGCGAGTTCACTTGGCTTCCGCTTTCCCGCCTGGGACTGACGCCTTCCGTGGACATCGTCGGCGGAAAGTAGCGTCGAGCAGAAAGCCGATCGCCGGACGGCAAGAAGAGCGCAGCGGGCGGTCAAGCGGCGGTTCTCTGCGCTTCTTCATGAATGCCGCTCGATCCGGAGCACCCGCGTTGGATCCGTCCCTTAACCCTGCGATTCGGTTCGAACGCAAGAATCGCAGCTAACAGAGCGCATCAGGAAACGGGAATGGTCCGCCTGAACGGCATAAGCGAGGGGTGGGCCCGAGGGGGATCGAACCCCTGACCGAGCGGTTATGAGCCGCCTGCTCTTACCCCTGAGCTACAGGCCCGCGCCTGTCGGAGGTTACCCTCCCGCAAAAAGTCGGGGCGATAGGCGATAATCCCGCATCGTTCCGCAACGACGCGGGTCGTGGAGATAGAGAGGAACACCCTTGGACGCAAAAGCAGCCGTTAACTTCGTCACCGAGAACGACGCGAAGTTCGTCGACATCCGCTTCACCGACCTGATGGGGACCTGGCAGCACTTCACGGTGCCCGTCGCCCACTTCGGCGAGGATCGTTTTGAGGACGGATTGGCGTTCGACGGCTCCTCGATCCGTGGTTTTCAGGCGATCAACGAATCGGACATGCTCCTGATTCCCGATTCAAACACCCTATTCATGGATCCGTACGCCGCCGAAGCGACGGCGGTCGTGATCTGCAACATCGAGGATCCCCTTACTCGTCAGCCCTACGCTAAGGATCCCCGCTACACGGCCCTCAAGGCCGAGCAGTACTTAAAGAGCACCGGCATCGGCGACACGATCTTCGTCGGCCCCGAGGCGGAGTTCTTCGTCTTCGATTCGCTCCTGTATGACAACGGTCCCTCCGGCGCGATGTACAAGATCGACTCCGACGAGGCGTTTTGGAACAGCGGCAAAGAGACTAACTCTGGCTTCACCATCAAGCCGAAGGGCGGCTACTTCCCTTGCGCTCCGGTCGACAAGCTTCAGGATCTGCGCTCGGAGATGGTCTCGAAGATGATCGAGACCGGCATCGACGTTGAGATGCACCACCACGAGGTGGCCTCGGCGGGTCAGTGCGAGATCGACATGAAGTTCGACACGCTCCTGAAGATGGCCGACCAGGTGATGCGCTACAAGTACATCGTCAAGCAGACGGCTTACGAACGCGGCTACATCGCGACCTTCATGCCCAAGCCGATCTTCGGTGACAACGGTTCGGGAATGCACGTCCACCAGTCGATCTGGAAAGACGGCCAACCGACGTTCTACGATGAGGCGGGCTATGCGGCGCTCAGCGAAACGGCGCGATGGTACATCGGCGGCCTGCTTAAGCACGCCCCGGCGCTTCTCGCCTTCTGCGCCCCGACGACGAACTCCTACCGTCGCCTGGTGCCCGGCTACGAGGCGCCCATCAACCTTATGTACTCGGCCCGCAACCGCTCGGCCTGCGTTCGCATCCCGATGGTCAGCAAGAGCCCTAAGGCGAAGCGCGTCGAGTTCCGCGCCCCGGACCCCATGGCGAACCCTTATCTGGCGTTCTCCGCGCTCATGATGGCGGGCATCGACGGGATTCAGAACCGCATCGAGCCACCCAAGCCGCTCGACAAGGATCTTTACGAGTTGCCTGCGATCGAGCGGGCGGGCATCGAGCAGACGCCCGGTTCGCTCCGCGCGACGCTGGGCGCCCTGGCGAACGACCATGAGTTCCTGCTGAAGGGTGACGTGTTCACGAAGGAGCTTATCGAGTCCTACATCGAATACAAGCTCTTGAACGAGTGCGACGCCGTCGATCTGCGGCCGCATCCGTACGAGTTCTACCTCTACGCGGACGCCTAGGCAGCCGACATAGCCACGCAAAACGAACGTTCCGCCTGCGTGGCTATAACGCTTACGATAAAGAGGTCGTTAAGCAATTTTTTTCAAAATTCGTAGAAAAACGGGCACAAACCGCCGGAAAACCCGATAGAATGATTCGAGACGGGCGATGTGGCCTGTCTGGAGTTCCAACCATGAAGAGAATCCTGCTCTCGCTCGCTACCTTGGGCGCTTTCGCCATCCAGGCCTCCGCGGTCCTCAACCTCACCATCACCCAGCCGATCAACGAGTTCTTTACGATCGCCC
>CAXUKB010000372.1:0-2107 GCA_964251345.1 uncultured Fimbriimonas sp.
GAACCGAGGGCTGGTCGCGCTCTTCCGGACGCTGAGCCCCCACGGAGTGCTCCGCATCGGCGGCAACTCGAGCGAGCTTGGCTGGTGGAAGGCGACCGAAGCGTCCGAGATGCCGCCGGAGGTTCGCGCGGCGACGGAGCGCACGAAGGGCGGAACGAACCGAACGCCCTACGCGATTAGGCCGAAGGCGATCGACAACCTCGCCGGTTTTCTGAGAGCGACGGGATGGACGGTGATCTACGGCCTGCCTCTCGGCGCGGGATCCCCGGAAAGCGATGCGGCGGAGGCCGCCTACGTCTTCGATAAAACCGGAAAGAAACTCAAGTACTTCCAGATCGGCAACGAGCCGGACCTCTACACGACCGGAGAAAACGGAGGGCGTCCGAAGGGCTGGGGATTCCCGCAGTACGTCGACGAATGGACCGCGATCGCCGAGGCCGTCTCGAAACGCGTGCCGGACGCTCTCTTTGGCGGTCCGGACGTGGCGGGCGGCTCCGACTGGGTCACGCGCTTCGCCACCTCCCTGAAGCCCCGTTTGGGTGAGCGGTTGGCGACGGTGAGCGGCCACTACTACGCGATGGGCCCGGCGGGGGGAAAGAACATCACGATCGAACGGCTCCTCGCCCCGCATCCGAACGTCGGCACGACGATCGATCGGATCGTCGCCGTCGCGCGGCCCCTCGGTCTTGGCTACCGAATGACGGAAGGCAACACCTGCTACCGGGGCGGGCAAGCGGGAATGAGCGACGCCTTCGCATCGTCCCTCTGGAGCGGCGACTACATTCTCGATCTCGTCGCGCACGGCGCGAGCGGCGTCAACCTTCATGGCGGAGGCGGCGCGCAAATCTCCGCCTCGTTGGGCAATCAGTTGCCGGGCGCCCGGGACGACGCCGACCGAGAGCGGGCCAAGCTGGGCTCGTTCTATACCCCTATTGCGGGCAGCCGCGAGGCGCGCTTCACCGCCCGCCCGGTGTTCTACGGGATGATGCTCGCTCAGCGGTTCGCGGGCGCGACGATGCTCCGGACCGAGGTCACCCCGAGCGACGGCGCGAACGTCACGGCGTACGTCGGCCGGACGACGAAGGGTTACGTCGCGGCGATCTTCAACAAGGGCGTCGGCGACGAGCCGGTGAACTTCATAGGAATGCATGAGGCGACCCAAGAGGAATGGAGCCTCCGAGCGCCTTCGCTCAACGCCACGGCCGGAGTCACCTTCGCGAACGCGGAAGTCGACCGGAACGGTGCGTGGTCGCCTAAACCTTCGCCTCCATCGCGGGCCCACCGCGTAGTCGTCCCGGCCGGAAGCGGACTTCTCCTTTTCTTCCGAAAGTAGGGGAAAGCGAGCACTTAAGGCAGAAGGAGCAGGGCCGAGCGCTGTTGTGAGGAACGCCCGCCCGTCCGGGACGTCTATCCGGCCCGTGAAGACGCTCGACGCCACGTGCCCGACAGTCACCGAAGTCGACGGTGTCCCGATGCCCTGGATTGGGACCCGTCCGGGACTTCCCTATTTCGTGACCGAACGCGGCGAGCCCTGGACCCCGATCGGACAGAACGACGCCGTCTCGTGGCCTGAATTCGAAGGGCTGTTCCGCCGCCGCGACCTCGCCGCCGTCGAGTCGCATCTGCGTTGGCTCAAGGCGCATGGGGTCACCTGCCTGAGGCTGATGCTCGAGTATGCCCAGGGTGACTATCGCTACCTCGAGAAACCCGCCGGGAGCTTCGCCCCCAACATGGTGCGGCTTTGGGACGACCTCTTCGAGATGTGCGAAAGGGTCGGGCTTTACCTCCTCCTAACGCCCTACGACACGTTCTTTATGTGGACGCGGTGGCGGCACCACCCCTATAACCGGAAGAATGGCGGTCCCTGCGCGAGCCGTCGGAGGTGGCTGACCTGCCCCCGGACCCGCGAGGCGATCAAGGCACGTCTTGCCTTCGCCAGCGACCGGTGGGGAGAGAGCCCTGCCCTCTTCGCTTGGGATCTCTGGAACGAGATGCACCCGGAACACGCCGGAGGCGACGCCGGGGCGTTCGCGCCCTTCATCGACGACGTTGGCGGGTGGCTACGCGATTTCGAGCGGGAGCGGCACGGGCGTGCCCACCTGCAGAC
>CAXUKB010000372.1:2117-4683 GCA_964251345.1 uncultured Fimbriimonas sp.
TTTTCGGGCCGGAACTCATCAAGCATCCGGGAGCCGTCGAACCGATCTTTCGCCATCCGGCACTCGACTTTGCGAACACCCACCTCTATGAGTTTCCGGCGATCGACCGTCCCAAGGACACCGTCGCGCCCGCCCTCGCGGTGGGAAGACTGATGCGGGAGGCGGCGCGCGAGGCGAACGACGGAAGGCCGGTGTTCGACTCGGAGCACGGTCCGATCAACCTCTTTAAGGACAAAAAGGTGACGCTCCCGGAGGCGTTCGACGACGAATACTTTCGCCACATGCAGTGGGCGCACCTCGCCAGCGGCGGCGCGGGCGGAGGGATGCGCTGGCCCAACCGCCATCCGCACGTCCTCACCCAAGGCATGCGCGAGGCGCAACGCGCGATGGCCGCCTTCCTTCCGCTCGTCGATTGGACGCGCTTCCATCGTCGGAATCTTAACGAGGAGATCGCCGTCTCCTCGCCGAGCCTGGCGCCCTTCGGGTGCGGCGACGCGGAGCAGGCGGTCGTCTGGCTTTTACGCACCGACACGATCGGCCCCCTCGGCACCCTCGTCCCTTCGGCATCGATCGGCGTCGAGATTTCCGTTCCGGGGCTGGCGCCGGGTCGCTTCCGGGTGACGCCTTTCGATACCATGCGGGGCGAAGCCGTCTCAAGTGGCGAGGACGTGCTCCACGAAGGAGGCGCGCTGAAAATCCGAGTTCCCCAACTGCTGGCCGACGTCGCGATATCCGTCACCCGTCTGGCCTGATCCTTACGGAGCCTCAGGTCGGATCAGGAGCACGACGGGGTGATCAGTAAGGAGCAGGCGCAACGATTCGGTTCGACCCAGCCTTTGAGTCGACGAGGTCCCAAGCGTTGGATCGTAGATTTCGACACCAGCGTGGGCAGTACCGAAGCGGATGGTCGTCTCGTTTGAGCCTTTCACGAGCTCAGACCAAACCACAAGTGCAAAGATGCCGTCGGCTTTCTGAAGAAGCAGGTCGTGTACGGTCGCGGATTCGTCAGGGATCGAGTAGGCCAGCTTCCCAGCCTTTCTTGGGCGACCCGGTCCACCGAGAATGGTGGTGAGATTGTGCAAGTACAGGGCGGCTTTGCGCGGAGTGTAGTCCGGGCGGTAGAAGCCGAACCGCTGGTTTCCGGCCTCGTCGACCCGATCTCTCAGAAGATACACCGCGGTGTGGCTCCAACCCCGCTTGAACTGATCGAGGTACAGCGTCAGCAGGTTCAGAGCGTGGATCTCTTCGGTGACCGGCCCTTCGATGAGGCACCCCGTTTCGGTCGTCACCCTCGGCAACGACTAGAGATCCTTGGCTGAATATCCCAGATAGTGGCGCCGCCAGGTCAAGCCGCATTCGCCGTAGAGTCCGTCGACTCGGCAGGCAGGCGTCGGATCCGCCGCTTTCCAGGTCTTGTTGTCTTCGAACCTTGGAGAGTTCGGATGGTAGACGTAGTTGTGAACGTTCGCGCAGTCCGCGTACTTCGTGCCATCGGGCACCTCGGTTCCCGCGCCTTTTGGAACAGCAAGGAACTGAAGACCCACGTCGTCGGTCTCCGCGCCGCATTCGCTGACCCCCCAAACCGGATATCCCTTCAGGAGAGGATCGCCATTAACGGCCTGGTAAAGATCGCTCTGGAGCGCGGCCACCGCTTTCCAGGACTCGTTGCGTCCGCCCGTTTTCCGTTGGTAAGCGATTCCCCAGTTGTTGGGTTCGTTGGGTCCCTCGAAGCTAAGGAGTGCGCCCGCTTTCGCCAACTCCCTCCCGGTTCGTGTTAGCCGATCGAGATCCGCGCCGCCGCTTCCCAATCCCCAGCTAAACCGCGCTCCTGTCTCGCGGTGAAGCCGGATGAGGTCGGCCATCGCGGGTCCTCCTTCGTAGCCGCCCCTGAACCAGCGGAGGCCAAGGTACTTCGCGCACTCGATCGTCTTCTCCAGACGCTCGCCTCGAATGCTGATCGCGGAGTTGGCGCCGATACTGTCGAGGAAGTCGGTCGTCCTTACCGCCTGCGTCGAGTCGCCTTCCGCCGCAACGAGCCGAAGTCCCAAAGCGAGCGCGAGCAGTACGGTCGGCATCGTTTTGCATTGTAGCGGACCTTGGATCGATCCGCGAATCGGGGTAAATTGCCTTCGACATGGTTCTGACGCGCTAGCTTGGCCCTGCTCCTCACGGAGCCCCGCCCGTTGATGCGCCTCACCATGCCTCAAATCACGATCCGTCCCGCCGTTTCGTCCGATCTCGAAGCCCTTGTCGAGCTCGAGACCCGGGCCATGCACTTCCCCATGGGCCACCGCGTCCGCGAGTGGTTCCGCGACGACTTTCCCGGCGACCATCGCGACCGCTTTCGGGTTGCGGAGCACGAAGGCCGCCTCGTCTCCGCCGCCGCGCTCGTGCCGACGGCGTTCTCTTATCGGGGCGTTCCGCTTCAAGGCGCCTACTGGGAGGCCGTCGTCACCGACGAGTTCTACCGGCGTCAGGGTCTCTGCCGACGGATCTTCGAGACCCTGACGCCCGACCAAGGGGTCGACGCACTGTTCGTTTGGGGTTTGACTTGGCTATATCGCCG
>CAXUKB010000373.1:0-4669 GCA_964251345.1 uncultured Fimbriimonas sp.
GCGTTGGTGTGAGCACCTTCGTCTTGGATGCGATGGAGTCGGCCTTTCGTCGCGAGCAGCTCCTCACGCTCATTGGCAACAAGCGCGCGCTGCTCGGCCCTATCGAAGCCGCGGTAGAAGTCGTCAAACTTCGGCTGGGGCAGGATCGCCTGCGCGTCATGGACGCCTTTGCCGGCTCGGGCGTCGTGTCCCGGCTTCTGAAAGCCCATGCGTCGCTTCTCGTGACCAACGATCTCGAGGATTACGCCGTGGCGGCGGTGCGAAGCCATCTTGCGAATCGAAGCGAGGTCGTTGATTTAGAGGACTCGGTGCGCTCACTCAACGAAGCCGTCAGGAGTCGAGCGTTTTCGCGTGGCTTTATCGAGGAAATGTACGCTCCAAACGACGACACTCGAATCGCTCTTGGAGAACGCGCCTTCTACACTCGGGAGAATGCCCGCCGCCTCGACGACTATCGTCGCCTCTTGGACGGCCTGCCGACGATGGAAAAAACGCTTCTGCTCGGGCCGCTCCTGAGCGAAGCGTCGATCAAGGCGAACACCTCCGGCGTGTTCAAAGGCTTTCATAAGGATCGGGCGACGGGGCTCGGTCGATTCGGAGGAAGCCAGAGCGATGCGCTGGATCGAATCATGGCCCCGATTTGCCTCGCCCCGCCTGTCCTAAGCAGCTTTGAATGCGAGGTCGAGGTGCTTCAGGACGATGCGAACGCGGCGGTTCGGAAGGTGAAGGATCTCGATCTGGTCTACCTCGATCCTCCCTACAACCAGCATCCTTACGGCTCCAACTACTTCATGCTGAATCTCGTCGCCCGCTATGAGCGGCCCGAGCGAATCAGTCGGGTATCCGGGATTCCCGTGGACTGGCGGCGTTCGGCTTACAACGTCCGTGCGCGCGCCCTGCCGTTGCTGCGCGACCTTGTCCAAGCCGCCGACGCGAAGTTTCTCCTGGTCTCGTCGAGCGACGAAGGTTTCGTTGACCCCAAGACGATGTTCCGGTTTTTGGAGGGGATCGGTCGGGTGGAGTCTCTCCGCATTCCCTATCCCGCCTTCCGAGGTTCCAGAAACTTACGAAACCGTCCACTTCGCCTCACGGAACACCTGTTTCTCGTCGAGAAGCGCTGAACATGAATTTTCGCCATGCCCCTTGGTTTACACGCATCGGTGTGCTACGATGTTCATGAATACGTATTCGCATACGTATTCACCGCCCCGCGAGGACGAGGGGAGCACCGATGAGGGTCACGCAGCAGGATATCGCCCGGATCGCGAACGTGTCGCAAGCCACGGTTTCGCGTGTCCTTGCGGGCGATGAAAAAGTCGATGTGGACAGCCGGGAGCGCGTCCTCGCCGCCGTCCAAAAAAAGAATTACAAGATTGATGTGCGCGCTCGATCGTTGCGGGGCAGCGCCGGAACGGGCCTCATCGGCCTCGTGGTCAATCGCCCGCCCGGCGGGCTCGCCAGCGATCCCTTCTTCGCTCGCCTTACCGCCGAGATCGTCGACTACCTCTCGGGACGGCCTTACCATCTCTGTTTAGAAGGCGTCGACCCTAAGGGCGGGCAGGCGGCGATCTACGACGAGATGTTGCGCACGCGCCGCGTCGACGGCCTGATCCTCGTCGAGAGCGAGGCGCGCGACGAGCGAATCGCCCGTCTTCGACGCGACCGTTTCCCGTTCGTTCTCCTGGGAAATCCCTTGACGAGCGAAGAGGTTCACAGCGTCGACAACGATAACGTCCACGCCGCCGAGGTCGCGACCGCGCACCTGCTGGACGCGGGCTTTCGCCGCGTCGGCTTTCTCGGCGCACGCCGAGGCGTCACCGTGAGCGACGATCGCATTACCGGTTACCAGCGCGCCGTGCGCGGACGGCAAGAAGAGCACCTCATCTGGCACGCGGACTTCGGCTCGGACGCCGCCCGAACGGCCGCGCTTGAGATTCTCTCGGGACCCGATCGCCCGGATGCGCTCGTCGTGCTCGACGACCACATGGCGATGGGCGTCGTGCTTGCCGCCCGTGCCCAAGGCTTGCGCGTTCCCCACGATCTCGGCATGGTGGCCTTCAACGACTCGAACCTCTGCGATCTCCTCGAAGGCGGTCTTTCCTCGGTAAGCCTGAACATCGACGCGATGGTCCAAGCGGCCTGCGACGCCCTCCTGGCGATCGTTGAAAAACGGCCGGAGGACGCGCCCTTGCGTACGCTCGTGCCTTGCGAGCTCCGGGCGCGGGGCTCTTCCTACCGCGAGGAGGCACGTCGATGATGCTCGCCTTCGCCGCCTTCCAATCCGTCGACCGGGCCTTCACGTACGTCGCCGATCGGCCCCTCAAGAGCGTCAGCCTCGCGGGGACGTTTAACAACTGGGACAAGGGCGCGGCGCCGATGGCGGTCGGATCCGACGGCCGAACCTGGACGACGAGCCTCCGGCTGCCGTACGGACGGGTTCAGTACAAGTTCGTTCTCGATGGCAGCGACTACGTCGTCGACCCCAGGGGGAAGACGGTCGACGACGGTAACGGACATCAGAACAGCGAGCTCACCGTCGTGCCGGACGACTTCGCCGAGCCGGCGGCACCTCGCGACGGGCGGATCGCCACAAGCGTCCTGACCCACGTGCCCGAGCTTCCCGATGCGAACGTCGATCGGGGACGCCTAACCCTCAAGCTGCGGACGCGCCGGGACGACGTCGCCGCCGTCGAACTCCGGCCGGAAATCGGCACGCCCGTTCGCATGACGCGCGTCGCGAGCGACGACCTCACCGACACCTACCAGGCGTCTCTGCCCGCTGGGCGGCTGACGTACCGCTTTGCCCTCGCCGATGGCCGCACCTGGCGGCTCTTCGGCAAAGAAGGGCTCGATAAGCCCACGCCATTCGTTTACGATCCGGCGACGGCGAAGCGCATCGAGGTCCCGAACTGGCCGGAAGGCGGGGTGGTTTACCAGATCTTCCCCGATCGATTCGCCAACGGCGATAAATCGAACGATCTCCCGGGCACCTTGCCTTGGGGCAGCACGGACCTTAAGTTCGGTTCTCGCCTCGGGGGCGACGTCGCGGGCGTCCGGCAGCATCTTTCCTACCTCGAGGCGCTGGGGATCCGGACGGCCTACTTTACGCCCGTCTTCGACTCACCGAGCTACCACCGGTATGACGCGCGCTCGTACACCAAAATCGCGCCTGACTTCGGAACGAACGCCGACTTCGCGTTGCTGACGAAGCAGCTTCGAGCCCGCGGCATCCGCACGGTGATGGACTTCGCCTTCAATCACACCGCGAACGACGGACTCTGGTTTGGCGATCTTCGGAAGAACGGCGAAACGTCGAAGTACCGCGACTTCTACTTTCCCAAGTCGTTCCCGATCCAGGTAAAGGAGAATCCAAACTACGTCGCCTGGTTCGGCTATCCGTCCATGCCTAAGCTCAACCAGGGCAATCCGGCGGTGCGCGCGGCCTGCATCGCGGCGGTCGACTATTGGCGTGAGAACGCGAGCCTGGCGGGCGTACGGCTCGACGTCGCTCAGGAGATCGACCCCACGCTCTGGCGCGAGTTGCGAACGCACGAGAAGGCCGTCTCGCCGGACTTCTGGATCGTGGGCGAGAACTGGGGCGACGGCACACCGTGGTTCGGCGGCGACCAGTGGGACAGCCAAATGGGCTATCAGTTCCGGGACGCGGCGCTAGCCTTCTTCCCGGACGCGAAGACCACCCCCACTCAGTTCATGGATCGCCTGATGACGGTGTACAGCATGTACCCGCCGCAAGTCTCCAGGAACGTGATGACCCTCATCGGCTCCCACGACACGCCGCGTTTCCTCACGCTCTGCAAGGGCGACGGCGCCCTCTTGCGGCTCGCCGCCACGGTTCAACTCGGTTGGCCCGGCGCGCCGATGGTCTATTACGGCGACGAACTGGGCATGACCGGCGGACCCGACCCGATGAACCGAAAGGGCATGGCGTGGTCCGCCGCGAAGTCCGACAACTCGATGCTCCGCTTCTACAAGCGGATGATCGCGGTACGGAACGCGAATCCCGCACTTCAGGCAGGCGATCCCCTGCCCCTGATGACCGACGACGCGAAGGACGTCTTGGCCTTCGCCCGCGTCATTCCCGCCCTTCGCTCTGCAGAGAGGAAGGGAACGGGGGACGGAGAGCAGGCGGGCCTGATCGCCTTGAATCGCGGCGAAAAACGGCAAACGCTTTCCCTCAGCTTGCCCTCCTCGATGAAGGGCAAGGCACTCGTCGACGCCTTATCTGGACGGCGGTATGCCCCCGGCACGGCCCTCTCCCTCGACTTGGGACCGAAGACGGCGATCGTCCTCGTCCCGGCCACTGGCCCGAATCTTGCCTTCACCCATCCTTACTAGGAAAGCTCCAATGAAGAAAGCCTTCACCCTGATCGAACTTCTCGTCGTGATCGCCATTATCGCGATCCTCGCCGCCATCCTGTTCCCCGTCTTCGCTCAAGCCAAGCTCGCCGCGAAGAAGACGGCCGACCTTTCCAACGCGAAGCAGAACATCACGGCCGTTCTCATCTACTCGAACGACGCCGACGACTTCATCCCGCCTTCGAAGGAATATGAAGCCTATGTTTTCGCGACGCGCATTCTGCCGTACACAAAGAACCGGCAGATCTTCAAGAACCCGGCCAGCTCGGCACCTGAAGGCACGATTCAGCGC
>CAXUKB010000374.1:0-4659 GCA_964251345.1 uncultured Fimbriimonas sp.
CACCAGGACGCGATCAACAAGGGGATGCAAGCCCTTTCCGGCGACTTCTGGGAAGTGCCGTACCTTACCGTCGACCCGCGCGACGTGGGCCGCTCGTTCGAGGCGATCATCCGGGTGAACAGCCAGAGCGGCAAGGGCGGCGTGGCCTGGGTGCTTCGCATGGAGCATGGGCTCGAGCTGCCCAAGGCGATGCAACCGGAGTTCGCCAAGGTGGTGCAGGGCATCGCCGAGCGGACGGGCGCCGAGGTGAAGTCGGACGCCATTTGGGACGCTTTCCGCCGCGAGTACCTGGAGCAGTCGGGGCCATACGAGTTGGTCGACGCGGAGACTTCGCCGGGCGGCCTGCGCGTCCGCCTGCGGGTCGACGGCGAGCCGCGCGAGATGACGGCGGAGGGCAACGGCCCGATCGAGGCGTTCGTCCGCATCCTTCACGATGCAGGCGCGGCGCCGTTCGAACTGGTCTCGTTCCGCGAACACTCCTTGGGAACCGGCGCCGACGCCCGCGCGGCGGCCTACGTGGCGCTTCGGCGCGGCGAGACGGAGCGATTCG
The DNA here is from genome assembly GCA_964251345.1 of uncultured Fimbriimonas sp. Lineage (GTDB taxonomy): Bacteria > Armatimonadota > Fimbriimonadia > Fimbriimonadales > Fimbriimonadaceae > Fimbriimonas. The sequence continues at coordinate 551 of CAXUKB010000374.1, forward strand.
GAGCGGGTCTCGACGCGAACACGACCCTCGCCTCGCTCCGAGCGGTGGTCAGCGCGGCGAACCGGCTGGCCTAAGCCGTTTCCGCGAAGAGATCGTAGTCTCGCCCGCGCACCGCGCGGGCGATCCAGACCGCGAGAAGCGGCGGGCCCGCAAGCACGGCGAAACCCAAAAGGGGTGCGAAAGATGCGGCTTCCATGATTATCGGAGGGCATTTTCCGCCAATTCGTGCGCCATCCCCCGGTAACGTCCGTTTTTGCGCCCAACGGCGCAAAGGCGACGTATCGTTTCGGAAAGCCGGTCTTTGGGACCTTCGTCCCGGTCTACGTTTTGGTCGCGGTATCTTCCCCTTGCGATGAACGCCAAGCGCATGAGCCTAGGCCTGCGGCTTACCGGCCTCCCGGGCCGGGCGTCCTTCGCCGTCTGAGCGTTTCAGACGATCGCGCAGGGGCCCGACCGGGAGGACCGGTCGGGCCCCTTGCTGTTTGGGATCGACGCTGGAGTCGATCCCACCCCCCTCTAGGCAAACTGGTAAAGCCGCCTGCCTCAGAAGCAGGAGCCTCCCGGTTCGACTCCGGGGAGGGGGACCAAGCCAGTGACGAATTTCGGATTGACGATTGACGTCAATGGTCGATCGTCCTTTGTCAATCCCCTCTCCCCCTCTGGGCAAATTGGAAAAGCCGCCACGTCGAGGGCGTGGAGTCCTGCCGGTTCAAGTCCGGCGAGGGGGACCAGAACCGTCACGAATCGTGGATCGAGGGTTGTCTCGCTCCTCGGGAGACATCCGCGGCTCTTCTCGCGTAAAGAGGCTTCGTGCGCCTTTCCCCGCTCGCCTTGCTCGCGCTTGCCAGCCTCTCCGCCGCTCAAAGCCTTCCGAAGCAGGCGCGCGACCGTCACGAGTACGACCTGATCGACGTCGCGTGGAACCTCAAGTTCGACTTCGACAAGGACGCGATCGAGGGCGACGTGACGAACACGGTGGCCACGACGAAGGACGCGCCGCTGCTCGTGTTCGACTGCGCGAACCTGACCGTCACGAAGGTCACCCTCGACGGCAAGCCGGTGCCGTTCAAGGCCGACGGGCGGGTGCTGGCGGTGGCCTCGAAGGCCGCGAAGGGCGCGACGCAACGGGTCGAGATCGTTTACCACGGTCTGCCCGAGGCGGGCATCTACTTCGTGCCCGCCGCCCGCGCCTTTCCCGCCAAGACCCCCATCGTCTATACCCAGGGGGAGATGGAGGACAACCGCTATTGGCTTCCCACCTACGACTCGCCCGACGACAAGGCGACGAGCCGGGGAACGATCACCGTGCCCGCAGGGTGGAACGTCCTGAGCAACGGCGTGCTGAGCAAGAGCGCCGACGGCCGCACGTTTACCTGGACCATCGACAAGCCCCACTCGACCTACCTGATCTCGATGGTCGCCGGGCCCTACACCGAATCGCCCGACGGCACCAATCCCGTGCCCGTCTCCTACTGGACCCCGAAGGGACTCGAGGAGTGGGGCAAGAACGCCTTCGCGGGCACCGATGCGATTATCCGGTGCTATGGCAAGCTCACCGGCACGCCGTTTCCCTGGAACAAGTACGCCCAAGCGGCGGTGGCCGACTTCATGTTCGGCGGCATGGAGAACGTGACCTGCACTACCCAGACGATCGGGGCGCTCTTCCCGGATTCGGTGCGCGGTACCCAGGACAGCACGGGGCTCGACGCGCACGAGCTGGCACACCAATGGTTCGGCGATTACGTCACGACGCCCCGCTGGGACGACATCTGGATCAACGAGGGCTGGGCCACCTTCATGCCCCATTTCTGGGCGCGCGAGAAGTACGGCGAGGACGAGTACGCGCTGGAGCGCTACGACACGATCGAGGCGGCCAAGGGCACGATGCGCGGCAATCCGAACCGCTCGATGGTCTACTCCGGCTGGACGGTGCCGATGCAGATGTTCGACGGCTACGCCTATCCCGGCGGTGCGGCGCGCATGTTCGCGCTCATGCACACGGTCGGCGAAGAGCGGTTCTGGAAGGCGACGAAGGAATACCTGGCGTCGCACGCCTTCCAGAACGTCGACACCGCCGAGTTTTTCCGTTCCTACTCGAAGAGCCTCGGAATGGATCTCTCGACCTTCGAAACCCAGTGGTTCCGGACCCCGAGCGTGCCGCCCACCGTCGAGGTCCGACGTGAGGGCGACCATCTCGTCCTTCGCCAGACGCAAGACAAGCCGTTCGACCTGAGCCTCGACGTATGGGCGCTCGGTAAGGACGACGCCTGGACGAAGAAGACCGTCTCGATGACTGGCAAGGAGGCGACGGTGGAGGGGCTGCCCGACGGACCGGTGCTCGTGGACGCGGAAGCGTTCCTGCCGATCGACGTCGAGTATCCGGGGGCGACGAAGGACGACCTGCTTCGCCTGTGGCACCACATGCCGAACTCGGCGGCAAAGCTGCGACTGATCGGCGCGCTCCGTTCGCAACTCTCCGCCAACGAGGCGGACACGATCATTCGGGAGGAGCCTTCGCCGCGCCTCAAGGCCCGAATGATCGAGGGCGCCTCCGACCCAGCCCTGCTTCTCGCGCTGGCTTCCGACCCCGATGAGCGGATCGTCGAGGCCGCGCTCCAGCGGATGGGCGGGGTGCCGGAGAACGGCGTACTTTCGGCGAAGCTCAAAGAAGTTTGGGCGGACCACACCGCGAATCCCGACCTTCGGAGCGCGGCGCTGCACTCGCTCTACGCCCTGACGAAGAGCCCGACGCTCGTAGACGACGCTTGGGCCACCCCCCGCTACGACGATGGCTTCCGCACCTGGGCGCTGAACGTCTGGGCCTCTAATCAGCCCGACCGGGCGCGCGAGGTCGCGCTGGCCGCGCTGAAGGACGGTTCGTCCGAGCCGGTGCGACTCACCGCCATCCGAGTTCTGGGCCGCGTGAAGGACAAGCCGGGCGAGCGGGTCGTCTACAACGCCTTGGCGGCGATGATGGACGAGCGCTCGAACTCACCCTTGCGGGCGGCGATCGGCGCGTTGGGCAGCTACGGCGACCCGGCGGCGATCCCGCTGCTGGAAAAGCGGAAGGAGCATGGCCTGCACTTCGTCCGGGGCGACGTGGACGCGGCGATCAGCCGGCTGAAAGGGTAGGAAACCTCTATGCCCCGGGAGCCGCGTACGTTTAGTGATCGTATTCGGCCGACCAAGCTCCCGGAGTTCTCGACTCGCCCCGGGAGCTTGGTGGGTCGTCGATCGGAGACCTGGAAAGTACGACTCCCAGGGCATAGCGATCGGACGTTTGCAGGGATATGGGCAGGGCGATTTGGGTGCGGGCTTTTGGTCGTCGACTGTTGATCTTGGCCTTGGTCTGCCCCGTAGCCGAGTGCTTTAGCGCTCGTTTCAGGGCGTTCGCGAGCGCTAAAGCACTCGGCTACGGGGCAGACTAGAGATGGGATCTTCTGCCCACGGTCATCAACCCCGCACTCCTGACCGGATCGGACGTCCTAGGCTTGGGGCCAGCTAAGTGCCCAGGCGGGAGCCTTGACGGGGCGGAACTCGAGTGACGTAAGATCGATCAGTTCGCGCTCGCCGTTCTCGTCAAGTACGAAAACACAGCCTTTTCGGGAGAACAGGATGCGCTCTCGGTAATCGACGTTAGCCCAATCGGCTTCGAGGAGGTCGTCGCCAACCGAGTAAAAATCGGGTTGTAAACGTTCTCGATAGAGAACAAGGTCGCCCAATTGGGATCGCCCAAGTAGGCGTGACGAAGGCTCCTTCTCGACGCTATAGCTCCAAGGATGCTTTATCTCGATGGCCAACCGGGAGCGAAACTCTTCGGGAACGCTGCCCTTGAGGGGATTGCGAATAGGTCGGCGAAATTCAGCTGCTGACCAGCGAAGGCGCTCTGTGCCCGAACTCTCTTGCCAGTAGGCCAATGCCGTGAAATACGGAGGGCGGCATACCACGTTATAGTGAAGCCAACGATTCCATGCGGGGCGAGGATTGTGAATCCGTTTTTTCCCATGGAAGACGAAAAGGCGTCCGTCGGATGATAACTCGCCGTCGGAAATCCAGGCGACGAGCCACTGGCCGATCTCGAACTCGTCGGTCGCGAGATTCCACCGGAC
>CAXUKB010000375.1:0-4654 GCA_964251345.1 uncultured Fimbriimonas sp.
TCACCGACCCGAGATCGCACGTGAGCCAGCCGATCTGCGGATCGTTGCCCGGCGCGGTGGGCCGCAGCAGGTAGCCGCCGGGGGTCGGACTGGGGCCGATGGGCGCGGTCTCCGTCGTCCACGGCTTGGGGGCGACCGCGTAGAAGTAGCCCCAGTCGATGCGCCGCTCGTCGCCCGTCTTCTGAAGCACAGGTTGGGCCACGGTGCCCACCCGATAGCCGCCCATCTCGCCCACCCGGAGGTAGTCCCATCGCACGGGCTGCGCCGGCGCGTCGACGGCGATCTCGCCCGTGTTGCCGTAGCGCAGAGCGACGCGATGCGCCCGTCCGTTCGTCGCCTTCACGTCCCAAGTGAGGTAGGTGACGGGACGGGAAAGCAGGTCGATGTCCTCCGGCAAGGCGGGCGTCATGAAGGTGAGGGTGACCGCCACGCCCGCCCCCGCGAACCGATAGACCGATCGGGTCGGCGTCACCTCGACGCTCTGCTGCGCCATGGCGGGGGTCGCGCCATCGGTCCGCGAGTCTGCGCCCATGAGACGGTACGTCGCGCCGTCCACCTCGATCGTGCTGACGAGCCGCTGCCGCGCGCCCGTCCAGTGGGTCGTGTCGACGTCGGTCAGCCGATCCGCCGCCGACCAGACCGAGAAGTAGGGATCGCACGCCACGAGCGGCACCGCCGGCGGCCGGAAGGCGTCTTGGGCGCCCGCGAGGGCAGCCGCCCCGGCGAGAAACGTGGTGTAGACCACGCGACGAGTCTGGTCCTTCGTCGGCATACCGCTCGAAGTTACCCTTCTTGTTCAGAAGCGAAACAAGGGTTGCCCCAGCAGGATGGAGTATGGGTGCGCTTAAACGGCCACTTTTTGATCGCCGAAGTCTCCCGCAAGCCGGGCGTAGGAGCCCTCCAGCACCGCCTCGAACTGCGCACGAGAGACTCTTGGGAACCCATCGACCTCAAGGTGATCGAACAGATTCTTAACGGGAACACGCGTGCCACGAAAACAGAGTTCTCCGCTCATAATCTCCGAATTTCGACCGATCGCTTCTTCGAGCCGCATGGTTTCATTGTACGACACGGCTACTGGCGCAACAGCCTCAACGCCACGTCGCCCGCCATCGCGGAGAGGCGGACGGACACCCGGCCGTCGGAACCGACGTTCGTTTCGGAGGAGGCGATCACGCGTCCCGTCCACGTGTCCCACCGCTCGACTCGCCACCGTCCGGGAGCGAGGCCCGGCAGGGTGAGCACCGTCGAAGGAACCGGGGGGATCGACCGGTGAGCCGCGACGTTTCGCCACGTTAAGTCTCCGTTGCGCGCCCAGACGATCGCGGTCCGCCTTCCGACGAGGGCACGCGCCAGCATCGGCGGGGTCGCGCTCTCGAGCGCGCCGACGAGACGAAAGCCCGCGACGAACCAGTCCGGTCCGGGGTTCTCCACCGTCGTTCGGTGACGTCCCGCCGGAATCTCGACCGCGCCCCCCCCCGCGAAGCCCTGCAGGGTCGAGGTATCCCGGTCGCCGTCGGGGTCGGGGAACGACCGCTCGACCAAGGTTTCACCGTCGCGCACGATCCGCAGGGCCGCGCCACCGTAGCCGGAGACGTCGCCGACCTCGACCACGAGTCGCGTCGGATGGGAAAGGTCGGTCTCGAAGGTCACCGGGTTGTGGAGTTCTCGGTGGTTGACCACGCCCTGCTGAACCCGCGCCAGCCGCGGCGCGAACATCCCCTTCGAGTCGACCCGCACCGTCTGGGGCGCGTTGTAGGACGCCGCGCTCCAACCCACGCCGTCCGTCACCGGCACCGCGTCTCGCCGGATCCGCGTTCCGACGGTCGCGAACGTTACCTCCGGGAGGGCCGGCCGGAAACCCTCTTGGTCGAAGGCGATGCCCTTCGCAAAGCGGGCCGCGGCTCCGAAGAGACCGTAAAGGTCTTTAGGGCCGACGTACGAATCCCACCACCACGGCATCGCCGCGCCCGCCGCGCCGCCCGCGAGACTCGCCCAGATCGGATCGTGGATCTGATAACCCTTGGGATCGTCCGCGCCTCGCGCCCCCGAGGCGTCCGCCCCAACCTCGCCGACGAAGTGCGGCTTGCTCAACGTCCCCAGGCGCTCCTGCGCCCGGATCACTCCTAGAGCCATGTCGGGATCGTCGTATCGATGGCTCTGCGCGTAGTCGATGCCCGGAAGCGCGAAAACGGCGCGGTCGCCCGCCCCTTCCCCGCTGCCGCCGAAGCTCGTGGTGACGGGATGTCGGTAAGGATCGATGGCGTGCAGGTAGGCGGCCATTCGCGCGTGCCAATCGCGCACGGGCGAGGCGGCGTATTCGGCGACGCCGTCCACCTCGTTCCAGAACTCCCATCCCATCGTGGAGGCGTACGCTCCGTAGCGCGCGACGAGGTACCGCAGCTTGTTTCGGTACAGCCTCGCCGCTTCGGGATCGGTCCAGAAGTCGGCCGGGCGTTTCAGGATCCGTCGTTGCGGCGAGCGCTCCCACTCGGGCCAGCTCACCCGGTCGCGCAGCACGTTGTACGAGTCGAGGCAGAGCGCGAGTCGAATCCCTTGTTTTTGGGCTAGATCGAGAACGTCGTCCAGCCTCCAGGCGTTCGCGAGGTCGATCTGCCCCACCCTTTCGGACTCAAGGGCGAACGTCGCCCAAGGCGGAGAAAGCCACACCCGTCCCCAGTTCGCGCCCGCCGCGCCGAGTCGGGGAAGCCAATCCTCGTAGTCTCGAAGCCCAGGTGGCCCCGCCCAGGCGACGTTCTCTCCAAGCGGCCAGTAGGACGTGCCGTCGTCCAGCGCGAAGTACCGTCCGTCGCGGGAGGAGACCCGCACGAAGCCGCCTCGCCCAGGACCGACCCGCAGGGTCACCGAACGCCGGGCCACGCCGCTCGAGTTACGCGCGACGAACTCCAGCCGGTAGGTGCCGACCTCCGTCGGCGTGAACCGTACGCGCCATTCCGGCCCGCCCACCGGCGCAAGGATCTCCGCATCGTCGGAGGTGTGCGTCAGGGCGGCCTTGCCCGCCGCGACCGCGTCGGTGCTGGAGACGGGGATCGGAAGGGTCGCCCGCCCGATCGTTCGGGTTTGGGCCTGGTAGAAGAATCCTGGCACGTCGATCCGACGCCCAGAGGGGGCGACGACGCGCGCGTCGAGGGCGAACCGCGCGGGATCGTACGGATCGTCGCATCGTCCCTCGACCGCCAGCGCGTACTCGGCCATCGCGTAGCGAGCAACCCTCGGCGCGGCCGGAACACGGAGTGCGACGATCTGCGGTGCATCGTCGGGAGGGAGAAGGATCATCGTCGAGCCTCGGCCAATCGCCCGGGTTTTTGCGCTCCGGGGTTGGCATTAAACGTTTGCTCATTGTACACTGAGCGTTGAGCAAACGTTTAATGACGAACGCCAAGCCCGCAACCCTGAAGGAGATCGCGACCCGCGCCGGCGTCGGCACGGCGGCCGCGTCGGTCGTTCTTAACGGCGCCCGCTCGACGTCGCGCGTCTCCGAAGCGAACCGCCAAGCGATCCTGCGCGCGGCCGACGAACTGAACTACCGGCCCAACGGGCTTGCCCGCTCCTTACGGAGTCGCCGCACCGGCATCGTCGGCTATTTCTCCGGTTACGAGTGCATCGACCCGCGCAATGGATACATCGCCGAGGTTCTCAGCGGACTTCAAAGCGCCTGCGTCGGGTTCGGCCTCGATCTCCTTCTCTACACGCCGCACGCCGATCTCACCCCCGAGAAAGTCGTCGACAGTCTCGCCGATGGACGGCTCGACGGGCTGATCGTCACGGCTCGCCCCGACCATCCTATCGTTCCGATGCTCGCCGAGGCGCATCTCCCGGTCGTCGCGATCGCCGATCCCCTCCTCGGCATTCCGAGCATCGTCGCCGATTCCCGTGAGGGCGGGCGGCTTCAAGCCCGCCATCTGTGGTCGGCCGGCCATCGCCGTGTTCTGTACCTCCCGGCCGACTATCCTTTTCCATCCGTCCTCGATCGACAAGAGGGATTTTTAGACGAGGCCGCCGCGCTCGGCATGGAGGTGGGGGTTGGCGGCGCGATCCACGGCCACCACCCCGAACTACGGTCCGTCGAGGGCAAGCCGATGCTCCTCTCCGGCGAGGACTTTGCCCGTCTTCGCGGCGAGAACCGTGCTACCGCCATCGTCGCCTGGGACGACGCCCTGGCCCACTGCGTGGTGACCCAACTCGTTCGGGAGGGACTCAACGTGCCCGCCGACGTGGCCGTGGTCGGCTACAACGGCTGCCCTTCCGCCACCGAGCTTCGCTGGGACCTCACCACCGTGCGGGCTCCGTTCCGCGACATGGCCGCGCTCGCCGTCGGAACTCTCCATCGCCTCATCGCGGGCGAAAGCGTTCCGGATCTCCAGACGCTTCCCGTCACCCTCATCCCTGGCGCGACCACGTCGCCCTCCCATCCTCAAAGAAGAGAACCATGAAGAAGGCCTTCACCCTCATCGAGCTCCTCGTCGTCATCGCTATCATCGCGATCCTCGCCGCTATCCTTTTTCCCGTGTTCGCCCAGGCGAAGAACGCTGCCAAGGGTTCGCAGTCCTTGAGCAACGTCAAGCAGCTCGCCACCGCGTCGCTGATGTACTCGGGCGACGCGGACGACCTCTTCGTCGCGCAGTACGTCGAC
>CAXUKB010000376.1:0-4637 GCA_964251345.1 uncultured Fimbriimonas sp.
CGCCAGAGCGATCCGCGCCGCCTGAAGACCGTCTTGCATCGTCGTCGGTACCGGCGAGGCGTCGAGACACGCTTGGACGAAGGCGTCTACCATCGCCGCGTCGAGGTCCGAGCCGTACCCCGCCGCTCGATAGCCACCGCTGCCGTAAACCTCCACCGCCGGACCGAACATGTCGAGTTCGATCGTGCCTTTTTCGCCGACGACGGTCATCGTGACGTCGCCCCAGGTCTTGTAGTCTTTGGGCCGCGACCACGACGAGTCGAGCGTGGCGAAGACGCCGTCGGGCCATTCCATCGTCACCATCGCGGTGTCCTCCCAGTCTTGCTCGTACATGTTGCAGCCGGTCTGCGCCTGAACCCGCACGGGGTCACCCCCGAGGAGATCGCGAAGGAGGTCCGCCACGTGGACGACGTGATCGATCATCGCGCCGCCGCCGCTGAGACGCTTTTCGACGAACCATCCCATCGGGCAGCTCCCCCGGTTGGTCGCCGCCACCGCGCGCACGCGCCCGATCTCGCCCCTGCCGACCCGCTCTTTGAGCTTTGCGTAGGCCGGTGAGAATCGACACGGGAACGCGGTCATGAGGATCACGTCGGCGTTATCGACTACCTGCTGGATGCGCTCCATGTCCGCTTCGTTCGTCGCCAGCGGCTTTTCGCATAGGATGTGCTTCCCCGCCGCCGAGGCCTTCGTGACGAAGTCCGCGTGCAGGTTATTTTCGCTGCAGACGCACACGGCGTCGCAGGCCTCGAAAAGATCGTCGAAGCGCTCGAACGCGGGGATGCCCGTCCGAGTCGAAAAGGCCGCGGCCCGTTCCGCGTCGAGGTCGATCAGGCCGACGATCTCGGCCCGCAGATGCGCGCCGAACGCGGAGACGTACGAATCCACGTGCATGTGGGCGACTGAAAGCAAGCCGACGCGGAGCATGCCGGTAGCGTACTCTCCTTGCCCCCTGGGGCCGCCGAGTCGCACCCGGCGGCCGGAGTTCGACGCTACGGCCGGAGAACTTTCCTACCGAAGGCTTCGCCTCGGATTACGACGCCTGCGGCATCGGCGATGAGTTCTCCTCTCCATCAAGAGGGTCGGGAGTCCAGATGCGCGCCAGCCGCCCTTCTCCTTCGAAGGCGATCTCCACCCGCCAATGCGAAGGATCGTCGGGCAGGCGGTCGGGCCATTCGACCAGTACGACGTGCGTATCGAAGTAGTCTTCCAGCCCCGTTCCTTCGGCGCTCGCCACACGGTAGAGGTCCGCGTGCAACACCGGCGGATCGGTCGGAAAGGTCTGCAGCAGGTTAAAGGTGGGCGAGCGCACCGGCCCCTCGTGCCCGAGCGCCTCAAGGAGCCCCCTCACGAGGGTGGTCTTCCCCGCCCCAAGCGGCCCTTCGAGCCGAACGAGGTCGCCGGACGCCAGTCGCCGCGCGAGAGCCGCGCCAAGCGCGCGGGTCGAGTCCTCGTCAGGGAGTGGATAGGTTTCCATCGTCGCGAGATCACCCGACTCTCGTGCCTCCGAACCGCCCGAGCCTCGGGATCGTCTTGGCCCTATTTCTGCCGCTCCGGAACCCACGCCGTCGTCCGTCCGCCCACCGTCTCGCGGACGATCTCCTGCCCTTCGACCCGTTCCGCGCCCTTGTCTCCTCCCCATCGGTGGTGAAAAAGCCAGCTGTCCGGAAACTCGGTGTAGTCCGCATCGACCTTGACCGCATGGTCGAGCACCATTTTGATGCTCTTGTGGAGCGCCCCGATCTCTTTCTCCGTCAGCGACGAGCCGAGCCGCTTCGGCGCGATCTTCGCCTGGTAGAGCACCTCGTCCGCAATCCAATTGCCGATTCCCGCGAACGCCGTCTGGTCGAGCAGCACCGCTTTGATCGGGGCCTTTCGCTTCGCGAGGAGCGCGACCAACTCCTGCACGGAAGGCAGACTCTCGTGGGCGTCGGGGCCGAGCCGTTTGACCTGCTTGTCCGTGGCCGCCGACTCGCCGAGCCAGAGGCGCGCGAAGCGCCGAGAATCGGTGAACGCGACCCCCTCTCCGCCTTCCACCACGATCATGAGCTTGAGAAAGCGCGGGCGGCCACTTGCGTCGACGAGCGGCGCCTTGCCGTGGGAGTGGAGCCGCTTGCCTTCGGTGCCCACCTCCCGGATCCAGCCGCTCATTCCGAGATGGCCGAACACCGTCGGCCCGTCGCCGTCGAGCTCCAGCCACCAAAACTTGCCTCGCCGACCGACGTTTGTGACGGTGCGTCCGACGAGCGCGGCCTCGATCGCCTCCGGGGGGTTGCCCGACAGCACGATTTCGTCGGGCATGACCTCGACTCGCTCGATCCGTTTTCCCGCGATCGTTCGGCGCATGAGGCGGCAAACGGACTCGACCTCGGGAAGCTCGGGCATAGACGAAGCGTACCTTTTGGCGGTATAAAGAACGGGTCCGGGCGGTTGGCTCAGTGGTAGAGCACTTCGTTCACACCGAAGGGGTCACAGGTTCGAATCCTGTACCGCCCACCATCCCTTTGAACCTAAACTAAGCACTGCTGCGCCGGTTTAGTTCCGGCTAAACTTGGCTGGTCTCTTAAAAGGTCTCTCAATTGCCTTTTGTAAACTCATTCACATGGGTTTACGGGCGGACAATCGGGACGGCTCCTGCCGCGAGGTGCTGACGGGAAAGAACGCGGGCAAGTGGCGTGTCCAGCACACCGTCGAGGACGAGTTCGGGCGCAAAACTCGGATTTCGCGCCTCTTCTCGACCAAGACCGAGGGCAAGGACTTCCTGCGCGAGCTTCGCCGGAGCGTCCGGATCGAGGAGGTCCAGAGGAAGCGGGAACTGACGCTCGGCGCGTGGTTCGAATGGCTGGCGGAGCACGACTGGGCCGATACCCTCGCGGACACGACCGTTGCCGCGCGAACGTCGAGGTTCAGGAAGTACGTCAGGAAGGAGTGGAGCGGCGTCGCACTGGAGCGCCTCGATCCGGTCGCGATCAAGGCCTTCTACGCCAGACTCCTTGAGGATGGCGTGGGCCGGGCCACCGTGCTGGAACTCAAGCGCGACCTTGTCCTCGTCTTTAACCAGGCGATCAAGCCCTACCATCGGGTGCCTTGGCACTGCGGCAACCCCTCCGAGCTCCACGTCGCCGCGCCGCCTCACCGGGACGCGGCGGCGCTCGCGCCCGACGAGGCCCGCGCGGCGATCACCTGCGGGGCGCTGAGCCCCAAGGAGCGGGCGATGCTCGCGACGTTCCTGCTCGCGGGCGTGAGGCTATCGGAGCAGATGGCGCTCACGCGCGGCCAGCTCCAATTCGACAAGGGGCTCATCGTCGTCGATCGGGCGGTCAGGATGAATCGGTCGCGGGGGCAGACCGTGGGTCTTCCGAAGGGCGACAAGAAGCGCTTGGCCGTGATGTGCCCCACCCTTCATGCCGTCCTTTGCGAGGCTACGGGCGAGATGCCGCCGGAGGCGCACGTCTGGCCGTGCGACGACGGCGACCGGCCGCGTCTCAAGCGGAACGTCTACCGCACCTGGAAAGGCATCCTCGAGAAGACGGGGCTGCCGACCGGCATGTCGCCCCACGACTGCCGCCTGACGCACGTCAACTGGATCGAGAAACTGCTTCCCGAAGTCTCCCCCACGACGCTGAAGGAGCACGTGGGCCACGCCTCCGGTCGCACGGTCACGGAGATCAACTACACGCGTCCCCTCACCCCGGCGCAGGACATCTTGAGGAACGGTATCGAGCGGCTGATCTCGTCCGAAAGGCGCGGCGGGGCGGACGCCGAGTAGGGCGGAGGCCGATCCGGCGGGCCCGGTTGAGCCGAGGCTTCACTTCGCGGCGCGGCGGGAAAACCGCTCGAGGGTGGGGCCACACCATTCCTCCATGGATCCGCGAACGAGAGACAAGATGGCGTACACCGTCGAGCAGGACGCCGGGCTCCTCTCTCTCAGCAGGACGAACGTCTACCGGCTGCTCGACCTCGGCGAGCTCGACTCCGTGCAGATCGGGCGGAGCCGACGGGTCACCACCGGGCAGCTCGAGGCGTTCGTACGCCGGCTGGAGGGCAGGGCGGCCGCCCCCACCGAGCACAGAAAATAGGGCCGGGCTAACAAAGCCCGGCCCCGCAGTTGATCAGTAGTCCTCTGGCAGCAGCACCGTCGTGACGGAGCGGTCCCGCTCGGTGATGACCCAGAACGCCACCCCGGCCGAGGTCTCGAAAGCGGACAGGAGTCGCTCGCCGAAGGCCAGCGCCTCCTCGTTGGCGAGGCGATCCTCGTCGCCGAGTTCGCCCCAGTCCCCGGCGGCGTGCCGGTCGAGGGCGGCGTGGATGTCGAGCAGAGGGATCTCGGCGACGGCGCTCGCCGTGGCGACGATCGCCCCGAGGGGGAAGGAAACGGCTTGTGTTCTCACGTGTGGCTCCGGCCGGGCCCGCGCCTGCCGCCTGCGATGTCGCGGGACGGCGTTCGGCGCGCGGGCCCGGGCAGGGCCGCGCCGCCATCATGGGGCCGCGGCGGCGCGGGCGCAAGCGGTTCTCCATTCCTGCACGCCGTGCCCGCGGGTCCCGAGGCTTGCGCGCGGGACCCGCCAGGCGCACGATGCGGGGATGGCGAGCTGCTACTCGTGCGGGCGGACCCTGCGGCCGGACGCGCGGCAATC
>CAXUKB010000377.1:0-4596 GCA_964251345.1 uncultured Fimbriimonas sp.
GTTCGGTTTCCTGAAAGCTTTTTAGGTGGGAGGGTACGGCCGTCTTCTAACGAGCGGGCGGCGTACCCAGGATCCGGTTGAGCAGGTCGGCGAGTCGGTAGCCCGCCAGCGTCGCCCGGCGTGCGGCCACGTTTTCACCTTTGGCGAGGTAAGCCGCCGTCGGTTCCGTGCCCTCGGGAACGGCGTACGCCACGTCGACCGCCAGCGCGTGGCTCTCGTCGGCCCACTTGGCGGGGTCCGTCTCCCCTCGCTCGGGAAAGCCTTCTGGAGGTAGGGCGGCGATCAGGGTGTCGGCCTGACGGCGGACGATCGCGCTCGTCTCCGGGGTGAGGGGACGCGGGATCGACGGGAAGAGGCCCACGCCGAGGTCCCACAGCGAGTGAAGCTGCTTGGGCGCGTGCTCCGGATCGCCGAGCGCTTTGGCGGGCAGAAGCGCGTAGGAGTTGCCGCCCCGATCGCCCTCCGCGTGGGCGTCGCTCTCGAAGGTCACCGCATGAAGCGGCTGATGGATGTCGCCCACGAAATGCATGACCCAGCGCAATGCCTCGGCGCGCTCCGCGTCGGGCTTCGTTCGGTTGGCGAGCACGGCGGAGAACCGGCGAATCGCCACCACGACGTTCTCATCGGCGGGCTTCCCTTGCGCGGCCTTGCCGTCCTTGCGGAAGTAGAGGCTGATGTAGTGCCACGGCGCGCTCTCCGGACGGTCGCGTCGCACGTCGTCGGCCCAGACGGCCGCGCCGTACGGGTCCGAATTGATGTCGGCCGCCCCGATCTTGGCGAGGCGCGCGACCTCCGTCCGCACGTCGGGCGTCAGCTCCCGATCGGCGACGGCGGCGATGACCATGTGGCCTACCGCGTTCCAAGCGTGGGCGGGAGCGACGAGCAGGGAAGCGGCGAGAAGGAGGGCGAGCTTACGAAAGACTTGGGGAGATTTCATCGGAGTTCGTCGCGACTCGTGCGGTGCAAAGCGGATGGCCCGTCACCCCTTCCCTTCACTCTGGTGAGAGGTAAGGGGCCGGGGGATAGAGAGTCCGGGAGAGGGGGAGTGGTGAATGGGGAGCGTGGAGCTCTAGGCTCATCACTCATCACTCATCACTCATCACTCATCACGGGGATGGCTCTCTATCCTCCATCCCCTTCCTCTCGAAGCACGAGCCCTCTCCGAAAGGAAGGGGTGACGGCCCACCCGCTTCTCGATTGTCTACGGGTACTGAATGGTGCCGACCTGCGGATTCCAGTAGTCCGTCGAGCCTGCACCGAGCTTGTTCGTGCCGTTCCAGTACGACACGGCGCTGGGGCCGCTGCCCGGAAGCGGAGCGTTGTTCAGGACGTAATTCGCGGTGGTTTGGCTGTAGCTCGTCCAGGGCTTCATCGACTTTGCGTGACCGTCCACGAACGCGAAGTTCGAGAACTCGTTGTGGAAGTCGCCCGGCTGAAGGCACGGAACGTTGCCGTACTTGTCGCTCAGGTGCGAGGTACAGGCGCCGCCGAAGCCCTGGTAGAACGGCGTGCCATAGCGGTTCACGCTACCGTCGAATCCGGTGTCCGGCGTGCTGACCTCTTGGGCCGCCTCAAACAGGAGGATGACGTCGGAAGGAGCGTTCGACTGGGTGGGCGAGAAGGGCGCGTAGCTGCCGTAATTGGGATCGGTCTTGCTCGTGGGATCGGTCGCCTTCGACCACGAAGTCTGACCGGCGGTGAGATGATAGAGTCCGCCCCAGCCCGGCTGAAGATACTGGTTCATCACGTAGTTCTGGCCGGGAGGGCTGCTGTAGCTGACCTTCGTCGACACGCCGGTCACTGCGTTCGGGCATCCGAACATGTTCTGCGCTCCGCCGTTGTTCCGCTGCTTCACGTACGGATAAATGCCGCCGGCATCCGAGAACTTCGAGGCGTTGTTCGGGTCGCCGGTCACCCAGGTCGGCGGGATCACGGGCGTCGTCGCCGAGTTTCCGGCGATGCCCTTGTTCGTGATGGGGGCGGGGAAGTTGTCGTCGTTGTCGCCGCCGTACATCTGAAAGGCAAGGCCGAGCTCTTTCATATTGCTCAAACAGACCGTCTTCTTCGCGGCCTGCTTGGCCTGGGCGAAGACGGGGAAAAGGATGGCGGCGAGGATCGCGATGATGGCGATCACGACGAGGAGCTCGATGAGGGTAAAGGCTTTATGAGTGCGCATGGGGACTCCGACCGTAAAGATGCGGGCCCTTCTTTAAGCGAGCGTTAGGACGCGACGAGCCTTAACATGAATTCTTTGACACCCCATCCGCGGGACCTTCCCTTGTGCGGAGGGTTCGTGCCCCGCGGTGGCCCCTCTCTTCTCATCGGGGCGAACGGAAGAGGCGATGCCCCACCGTTTCTTGGTGAATTCACTCACGCTTTTCTCCTCGACGTGAGCATATTCGGCGGACCGCCGTCACGAAAGGACTCCTTGGGAGCGTCCTTCACGATGTGCTTCGTCCCTTCGCCCTCCTCGCCTCGATTCCGCTCGCCGCGTACGCCGCCGCCTCGACCAAGCTCGACATCGGCGATCCCGCGCCCGTTCTGAAGCCCGCGAAGTGGATCAAGAACGCGCCGGTGCCGAGTTTCCGGAAGGGGAGGGTCTACGTCGTCGAGTTCTGGGCCACCTGGTGCAACCCCTGTAAGGAGGCGATTCCCCACCTCACCGAGCTGGCGAAGCGGTTCAAGAACGACGTGGACATCATCGGGGTGGACGTCAACGAATCGGAAGATCCGAAAGCGAAGACGCTGCCGAAGGTCGAGGGATTCGTCCGCACGATGGGGGCGCGGATGGACTATCACATCGCCGCCGACGGCCCCGACCGCGCGGCCAACGACGCGTGGCTCAAGGCGGCGGGCGAGGATGGGATCCCCACCGCGTTCGTCGTGGGCAAGGACGGCCGGATCGCCTACGTGGCCCACGCCCCCGCGGAGCTCGCCGCGGTGCTGCCGAAGGTGATCGACGGCACGTTCGACGTGGCCGCCGCGCGCTCCGCCCGCGCCCTCAAGATGGGACCCATGAGCGGCGTGCAGAACGCCCTCGCCGCGAAGGACTACCCTCTCGCGGTGCGGCTCGCCGACGCGCAGATCGCGAAGGAGCCCGCCTCGGAGCGGATGTTCGACTATCCCCTTTTCGACGCCCTCGCCCACGGCGACTCCGCGACCTTTCAGAAGCGCTCGCGCGAGTACCTCGCCCGCACCCCGGAGACGTTCCGCGTCACCAACATGCTCACCGCGATCCTCGCCGTCGAGAAGGGACTGCCCGCCGAGACCTACCGCTTCGGCCTCGTCCTCACCGAGGAAGGGGTGAAGCTCAAGCAGGAGGAGGCCCTGTTCTACGCGATCGCCACCGCGATCAACGAGAACCTTGGTGACAAGCCGGCGGCGGTCCTCAGCGCGGAGGCCGCGGTGAAGGCGTCCGAGGCGGACTCTCGCTGGACGGAGGAGTTCCGCGCCCGCATGCGCAAGCGGCTCGCCGAGGTTCGCGCCGCGGCCGGTGCGTAGCGGCGCCTTGGCGGTCGTCCCGAGGTCGAACGAGCGCTCGGGGATCGTCGCCGACCTTCGCAAGTCGGCAGGCAACCGGGCGCTTTGAGCCTTTTGCGCCGCTCGAAGAACGCCACCGCGCCAAGGCGACGGCCAAAAAAAGGCCCCGCTCCCCGAGAATCCTGGGGGCGTGGGCCGAGTCCTCGAAGGGTGTCCTGCTCTAATGGCCGGCTTAGTCGTATTGTCCGCCATCGCGCGCCAGGGCGTAAGACGTTATCTCGTAGTAACTGAAAAGACCCGTCTTAAAGAAGCCGGTGGAGGGCGCCGGATCGGGTTCCGCAATCCTCGCGCAAGAGGTCGGCGACCGACCAGAGAAAGGAGGAGAGATTGGCGTCGGACATCGGCGAGGACCCCGTCAGTCTATCGACCACTTCGTATAACCCGAAACGAGACGGAAGCTAACGCAAACGAGTCTACGCTTTGAGCTTTCGCTGGCTTCTCGGCGTTACTAGGAAGGGAGCCGTTTCAGCGAACGGTGATCCCAATCCTTACGCTATCCTGACGCCTTACCCCACCTCTCCGTAGGCTAACCTTAAGCGTGCGCGACGAGCGGCCGAATCCCGACGCCCTGCTGCGCGACCTTCAGCGCGAGGCGCCGGACGAGCGGCGGGGGCGGCTGAAGATCTTTCTCGGCGCGTCGGCGGGCGTGGGCAAGACCTACGCCATGCTCTCGGAGGCCCACGAGGAGGCGGCGCGGGGCGCGGACGTGCTCGTGGGCTACGTCGAGACCCACGGACGCGCGGAGACGCAGGCGCTGCTCGAAGGGCTGGCGACGCTGCCGCGCGCCGAGCGGGAGTACCGCGGCGTCCACATCGAGGAGTTCGATCTCGACGCCGCCCTCGCGCGGCGGCCTGCCCTCGTCATCGTCGACGAGCTCGCCCACACCAACGCGCCCGAGTCGCGCCACCCCAAGCGATGGCAGGACGTCGAGGAGCTGCTGGACGCCGGGATCGACGTCCACACCGCGGTCAACGTTCAGCACCTGGAGAGCCTGAACGACGCGGGGGCGCAGATCACGGGGGGAAGGTTGAGGAAGGCGGGCCCGACGCGGATCGA
>CAXUKB010000378.1:0-3844 GCA_964251345.1 uncultured Fimbriimonas sp.
CAGCGGTGCGAGCTTCTGACGGTACTTAAGTACCTTCGGAGTCACTACCGCGTTGCAGTAGCCGACGTTCATGCCCCACTTCTCCGCCGGAGTCGCGCTCTCCAGCTTCTCCCAGTAGTCCTGGTGGTATTCCTCGGCACGCGAGTAGTTCGTCAGCGGCTCCAAGGTCGTCGCGATCGGCTTTGAGAAAAGACCTTGGTCCTGGACTTCCTTGAGCACCGCTTCCGCGCGCGCCTTTTGGTCTTCGTTCTCGTAGAAAATCACCGACCGGTACTGGGTACCCACGTCGTTGCCCTGACGATCCTTTTGCGTCGGATCGTGGACGGTAAAGAATACGCGAAGGAGATCGTCTTCCGAGATCATCGAAGGATCGTAGGTGACCTTGTAGACTTCGGCGTGACCCGTTCGGCCGCCGCACACCGCCTCGTAAGTGGTTGTGGCGGACGCGCCGCCCGCGTAACCTACCTCAACGTCCGTTACACCCTTGAGCTCTTTAAAGATCGGCTCGTAGCACCAGAAGCAGCCCGCGCCAAGCACGAGCGATTGAAAATCCATGCCTTTACTACGTCGCGCATAGCGCGCCCGATGCGGTGATCGACGGCGCGGTGAGCTCTTCCTTAGCTTGGTAGGAGGAAAACAGAACGGCGAAGCACCGGTTAGAATGCCTTCATGCCGCTAGACTCGAATGCCGCCGCGCGCTGGCAGGACGTCCTTCAAGCAAACTCCGCACGCTCGTTGGACGATCTGGTCGAGCTGTTGCGCATCCCTTCGATTTCGACTTCGGAGGAGAACGTCGAGGACGTCCTTCGGGCGGCCGAGTGGATGGCCGCAAGGCTCCGGAAAGCCGGCATGGAAAACGTGGAGCTCTTTCCGACAGGTCCTCACGCGTGCGTCTATGCCGACTGGCTCCATGCGCCGGGCCGACCGACGATCCTGATCTACGGCCACTTCGACGTCCAGCCCGCCGATCCGCTGGAACTCTGGGAAAGTCCGCCGTTCGAGCCGGTGGTCTCCGAAAGGCGGATCTTCGCGCGCGGAGCGAACGACATGAAGGGAAATCTTCTTCTTTCTCTTCTCGCCGCCGAGGCGATGTTGGCGGAGAACAAGACGATTCCGGTCAATCTCAAGTTTCTGTTCGAGGGTCAGGAGGAGATCGGAAGTCGGGACCTCGGACCGTTCATATCCGGGCAGCGGGAGAAACTGGCTTGCGATCTTATCCTCACGCCGGACAGTCTTCAATGGAGCGAAACGCAGCCTGTCATGTGGATGGGAACGAAGGGAATGTGCGGTTTGCAGGTCGACCTCCGAACCGCCGCGATGGATCTCCATTCCGGCCTCTATGGCGGAGCGGTGCCGAACGCTTTGCACGCTCTCGTCGAACTTTTGGGAACGCTTCGTAGCGCCGAGGGCAGGATCCTCGTTGAGGGCTTCTACGACGGGGTTGTTCCTCTCTCGCCCGAAGAGCGTCTTCGCTTCGGCGAGATTCCCTTCGATGCCCAGGCCTACGCTGCGCCGCTTGGCGTCGACGCCCTGGTCGGCGAGCCGGGCTACTCCACCCACGAGAGGGCATGGGCTCGCCCGACCTTAGAGATCAACGGATTGTGGGGTGGCTACCAAGGCGAGGGGGTCAAGACGGTCATTCCCGCGGAGGCTCACGCCAAGATCACGTGCCGACTGGTGGCGAATCAGGTACCCAACGACGTCTTGGACCGTCTCGAAGCTCACCTTGTCAGCCATGCTCCCGAAGGGGCTCGGGTGACGGTCGATCGACTATCGGTGACGGCCCGTGCGTACCAGGTGCCGCTCGATCACGCCGGAGCCCTCGCCGCTGCCGACGTCTTGGCCGACGTTTACGGCAAGCCGCCCTACTTCGCGCGCATCGGCGGGAGCCTCCCCATCACCGACATGTTCCTTCGAGAGCTCGACGCCTACACGATCCCCGTCGGCTTTGGCCTCGACGACGAGCGCATCCACAGCCCAAACGAGTTCCTGCGGCTCGCCAGCTTCGAACGGGGGCAACTCGTCTACGGGAAACTGCTGGAGAGACTGGGTGAGATGACTTCGAGCGACTTCCGGCCCCGGAAGAGCATGGATGAGCGTCCTAGGTAGAGTGAACCGCCCCGCGGCAGGCTGCGAAAATAAACCATTCGCCGGAAGTCGCCTTTCGGAAGGTTACGGTGTCTCACGACATGTAACCTTAACGTTGGCTTGGTACTCCGGACGGGATTCGAACCCGCGACCTTCGCCGTGAGAGGGCGATGTCCTAACCGCTAGACGACCGGAGCGGAAGGTTTACGATTATACCCCCGGGCGAGACGCCTGTCAACTTAGAACCCCATCTCCTTGTAGGTCCACGTCCTCGCCAGATCGGCTTGGTCGATCGCATGCGGGCCCCGTTCGGCTTCCCCGGGAGGCAGATTGTCGCGACCTCGGGGCTCCTTCGCAAGCAACTCGATGAGCTCGATAAACGTGCCCCGATTAGAGTAGGGAACGGGAGTCCCGCCTGGCACCGGGACACGTCCGGACTCGTAGGCAGAAGGGTCGGCAGGCACCTTCGCGAGCGACGCTGCGACCACGTCGGCAGCCTTCCGTCCCGACAGATAGTCCACCTTCGTCCGGCCTTCGAGGGCCGCCAGCATGAGGTCCGGCTGCAGCGCTTGACGGAAGTTGTCCGGCGAGACGAGGTTGCCGACCTTGGGCAGGAACAACTCCTCGCGAAGGCGATCGAGGAATGTCTCGTAACGGGCGGCCGGGATGGAGCCGTCGAGGAGCCATCCGTCGAAACCCGGAACAAACGCGCCGAACGCGGGGAATGTCGAATCGCGCCGCGCGATCGTCCACGCCGCCTTTTCCAAATCGGCGATCTTCAGCTTGCCCGCCGGGACGGATCGACGAAGCTCGCCGCCCCGGAAAAGACGACCCCACACGGGCGTGTCGCCGTTCGTCCAACCGGGCACGGGCTTGTCATTCCAATTCGTAACCGTGGTCGGATCGAAGGCATGCGGCATCCGGTCCGCCGGGACGAAACCACGCCAAGCGGCAGCCGGACCAGCGGGGAGGGGCAGACGAGGATCGAAGCCGGGCGCCCGGTAGGGAACGAGCCCGGCGTAGCGATAGGCGGTGTGCCCCGCGACATCCGCCATGAACACGTTGAAGCTCATGGTCGCCTTCTGCATCGCACGATCGGCCTCCCGCACGTCCTTTGCGGTCCAGAGCCCCGCGAGCGAATCGAAGGTCCGCAACTCGACGCCCCAGTGAGCGCTCCGGCGAATCATCACGCCCTTCGGCGTCGACAGGATAACCGGTCCGTCGGTGGTCCTCTTCCGCTCGACCGTCTGAGCCATCGATCCCTTTACGACAATGGTTGGTGCGTCCTCATGAACGTAAACCGGTTTGGTGTCGACGACGATATCGTCGGTGTCTGCCACGCCGCTGGTCAAGCCCCAGGCAATCTTCCTCGTGTGGCCGACCACGATCCCGGGAACGCCTGGAACGTCGATGCCGGTGACCGCGAACCCGGGAAAGGAGATCGAAGCCTCGTGGACGACGCTCGGCGCGCGCATTCCCATTTGCGGGCCGTTCAGCAGAAGAGGATGTCCCGTCGCGCTCTCCCGCGAGGGAACGAGAACCGCATAAGAGCCTGACTCGTAAGGCGCATTGACCTGCATCGCGACTCGCGCCGACTCCTGGCGTTCAGCTAGGCGAAGGCCTCCTAGAAGCTCGAAGAGGTTGAACGAAGGCAGGGAAGCGAGGTGACGCTCCGTTTCGGAGCGTGTTACCGGCGGAAAGATCGGGGGAGCGGGGAAGCCTTTGAGGGTGGTCGGCGCCTGCGGATCCTCGCGCC
>CAXUKB010000378.1:3854-4560 GCA_964251345.1 uncultured Fimbriimonas sp.
GCCGATGTCGTCGAGAACGTCGAGCGCATCGACGCCCTTTCGACCCTTGAGGTACGCGACGAGCGCGAGGTCGCGAATCTCACCGGCGCCGCCTCGCCCGAACGTGCGGAGAAGCTTTACCGCGATCGCCGCCGAGTCGAGTTCCGTCCAGGGCTCCGGTGCGAGGCCGTTCGCCGCGTATTCGGGCGGCAGCGATCCCGTCCTAAGAAAGTCGTTGACGCCGGCGGCGTACGCGGCAAAAGCGGATCGAGAAGATGGAGCGAGAGCTCGCAACTGGAAGCGTAGCTCGGCATCGGTGTAGCCCGTCTGGAGCGTTTCCCTGTCGCTTTGCACGTAGGTCGGACCAAAAGCCGCCGCCATCGTGCCCCGCGCAACGCGCCGGGAGGTCTCGAGTTGCCACATGCGGTCTTCGGCGACCGCGCGGCCCATCGTGCGCCAAGCGGCGATGGCGTCCGCCGCCCGGATGTGCGGTACGCCGTAAGCGTCTCGGAAGAGGGGCGACGAAGCGACAAGGAGAGCGATCACGCGTTCACTTCCCACGTACGGTAGGGCTCGAGAGGGGCCCCGTGCCGCGATTTTGCGAGAGGATCCTCAAGGTAGCGTTCGCCGTCCGCCGCCGAGCGCCTTGCGGTTGACCGCAAAGTACAGAACGCCGACGATCGCGCCGATGGCGAGCACGGGAATGAGCAGGGCGAGAACCCGCCCA
>CAXUKB010000379.1:0-4541 GCA_964251345.1 uncultured Fimbriimonas sp.
GCCGAGCTTTGGCGTCGGGCGATGCGCGACCCGGCGGCGGACGCGGCTCTCGCCCGGACGATGGCGATGCGGGCGCAGCAGGCGCTCTTCCGGGGCGCGTGGTCCGAGATCGCGCCCCACGCGCGGCGGGCCGTCCGCCTGGGCCGGGCCGCGGCGAGGCGGACGGCGCCGCCGCCGCCCTCTACGCCGTGAATTGGGTTCGGCAGCGCACCCCGGGCGACGCGGGGGCGGCGGCCGGGTCGCTCGGGCGGTGGGCGGCGAGGATGCGAGACCCCGTCCTTCGCGACTGGCTCGTCTCCTCCCGGGGGCTCGCCTTGGTGCGCGCGGGGGAGACGGGCCAGGGCGTGGCCATCCTGGAGGCCCGATGGCACGCGACGGACGCCGGATCGTGGCCGTGGCGGTTCTACGGCGAGGACCTCGTCGAGGCGTGGTTGCTCGCCGGGGAGCCCGAGGGCGCGGCCCGCATCTTGGACGCCCTCGGACCCCTCGCGAGCGACGTGGCCTTGGCGAAGGTCGCCGCCGCCTTCGGCGAGGCTCCGCCGCCCGAACTCCTCGCGCACCTGAGGGCGAAGCCCGACCAGATCGGGCGGGACGAGGCGGCGAGAATCGAGCGGCTCCTCAAGCGCGTCCGGCGCGGCGGCTCCCCCACCCTGGTCTAGCGAGGGGAACTCGTACGGGAATCGGGAATATTTTCGTTTTCCGCTCGATGGGACGGGCGGAGGTCGGCATCCTACGCGTGCGCCCTTGCGCTCACCATGAACGTCCTTCTGAGATCCGCCTCCGTCCTCGCCCTCGCGACCGCCGCGCTCTCCGCCCACGCTCTCGACGCGTTTAACAACCTCGGACCCGCGCCCGCGTCTTACTCGACTCCCAATCAAGGCCTCGTCATCGATGTCAGGACCTCCCAGGGTCCCCAGTTCACGGCCATGGCCACCGGTGCGCTCACCGGTTTCCAGATCGCGATGAACAACAACGATCGGAACGGCCCGGAGGCCTACGCGCTCAGTCTGTACGCGGACAGCGGGTCCAACACGCTGGGAAGCCTGCTGGGCACCTACTCGGGGATGAGCACCGGCGTCGACTACCGGACCACGACGTCCGCCCTCTCATCGGTGGCCGCCCCCGGCGCCGGCGTAACGATCCAGAGCGGCGCCAAGTACTGGCTCGTCGCCTCCACGGCAGTATCGGATGGGGAACTCGCTTGGAACGCGTCTCTGACGGGTGTCGGGCCGCGATATCTCAACGGTAGATACGACACGCTCAACACCCCCGCCTTCTCCGTGCAGGTCACGCCGCAGCCCACCCCCGAGCCCGCGACCTTCGCCGCCCTGGGGCTTGGTGCGCTCGCGATGCTCCGCCGCCGCAAGCGCGCCTGAACCGACTCCTCTCTCCCCTCCGAAGGAGAGAGGAGTCGGGGGAGGGGAGACTTCCCCCCCCGAGCCGCCCTGCAATCTAAAACGAACCATGAACACCCTCCTTCGATCCGCGTCCCTCCTCGCCCTCGCGACCGCCGCCCTCTCCGCCTCGGCCCAGAACCTCGTCGTGAACCCCGGCTTCGAGACCGGCACGTTCTCCGGCTACACGACGACTCCCGCCGCCCACGGAAGCTTCGCCTTCGTGTCCGGTGCCGGACCGAACGCGGCGCCGCACTCCGGGACGTACGCCGCCGTTTTCGGCGCCGTCGGAGGGCTCCCCGACACGATCTCCCAGACGCTCGCCACCGTCCCGGGCCTGAGCTACACCGTCAGCTACTACCTCAGGAACAGCAGTCCCAACGCGGGGAACGCATCTCTGCAGTCGTTCACGGCGTCGTTCGGCGGCGTAAGCCAGACGACCGGCGTCGCCACGTCGACCTACTCGCTCCAGACCTTTACCGCCATCGCAACCTCGTCGTCCACGACCCTGAGCCTCGGCGGCTACGACCCCAAAGACTTCTACAACCTCGACGACATCAGCGTGGTCGCCAACCCCGCCCCCGAGCCGTCCGCCCTCGCCGCCCTCGGCCTCGGCGCGGTGGTTCTCGTCAAGCGCCGCAAGCGCGCCTAAACGGAAGGTCCGCGATCAGGGCCGATCCGTCCTCGCGCGAAGGCGGACCCTCTCCTCCGGGGGAGGGAAGGGAGGGGGTGATCGCGGTCTCGTATCCCGCCGGAGGTCTCGGGCGCGTCGTCGGAGGCGCTCGCCTTCACGAAGGCTTTCGGCGGCCGGGGTGCCACGAGGTGAGGAACGATCGTGCCTGCCTCGGTGCTTCTCGGATCTCGGGTGACGGCCGCACGAGCCCTCGGCCTCACCCCGTGGCGCCCCTGAGCGCCGGATCGCGAAGGTTTCATCGAAACGGGTCTTCGGGCGAGCCGGATCGATGGATCGGGGGGCGGTTTGCGTGACGTAGATCTTTACTACAAAGAACCCTCGCCGCCGGGCGACCTGATTCTCGGCTCTTTAGACGGAACAATCCCCTTAATCCTATGGTTTCGTGCAATCTCTGCAGCGCCGCTCCCGACGCTCTCCCTGCCCAAGGCAGTCTCGTTCTCGCGGGTCTTCCCGCCCTGGATGCGGCGCGCCTCGCCGAGGCGCTCGTTCCCTACGGCGTCGCGCTGGGGGCGATCGACGGCGGTCTCTGGCGGCTCGAGCTTTTCGAAGGCGCGTTCGAGATCGTGCGGGACTGGGCCCGCTTGGTGTCGGACACGATTCTCGACGACGGCCACTACGTCTTGCTCTCGCCGGACGAAGCGCTCTCGTTCGCCCACATGGGCAAATTGCGGCCCCTCGGCCAACTGGCCAAGCGGCTGAAAAACGTCTGGGTCATGGACATGATTCGCGACAACCGATTCGCCGTCCATTTCCAGCCGCTCGTCGAGGCGGCCGACCCGGACCGGATTTTCGCGCATGAGTGCCTCATGCGCGGCTTGACCCGTGAGGGCGCCATCGTGCCGCCGGGCGCGATTCTGGACGCGGCGGACGAGGAGGGCATGATCTTTCACCTCGATCGCGTGGGGCGGCTCAACGCGATTCGCGCCTTCGCGGAGCAGAGCGTCGAAGGCAAGGCGTTCATCAACTTCAATCCCGTCTCCGTGTACAACCCTATCGCGTGCCTCGCCAGCACCGTCGCCGCCGCGAAGGCCTCGGGCCTTACGCCCGACCGCATCGTCTTCGAGCTGATCGAGCGAAGCCACGTCGCGGACGAGGCGCATCTATTTCGCATCGTCGACTACTACCGCGCCGCGGGCTACGGGGTGGCGTTGGACGACGTGGGCGCGGGCTACTCCGGACTCAATCTTCTCTCCTCGCTCCGGCCGGACTACATCAAGCTCGACATGCACCTCATTCGCGACGTGGATCGGGATCCGGTCCGGCAGAGCATCGTCGGCAACCTCTTGGAGATGGCGCGCAAGCTCGACATTCGGACGGTCGTCGAGGGCGTCGAGACGGAAGGCGAGTACGAGTTCGCGCGGCGCGAGGGCGCGGACCTCGTTCAAGGCTATCTGTTTGGGAAGCCCGCGGCGCGGGCGCAGCGGGCGGCCCCGATCGCCTTGGCGGCCTAGCCGCGTCGACGCGGGCGGGGTCGGGATAGAATGGTCCCCATGCGCCGCGCCGTTCTCGTCCTCTCTCTTGCCGCCCTCCTCGCCGGGTGCGGCGGCGGGGGATCGTCGTCCGGCTCGGCGAGCGGTTACCAGGGCACGTTTACCGAAAGGACCACCGTCGCCATTCCGGCAGGGCTGGCGTTCGACCCGGCGCCGAGCGGAACCGCGACGGGCAGCCTCAGCAGCGCGGGCGCGCTACGCGTCGCGGTGGGGAACGGTTGCGTGCTCACGGGCATCGTCGCAAGCGACGGCACGGTTACGCAGGGGCAGCTCGACTACCCGGGGAACGCGTCGGGCGCGGCGGGCAGCCTCCCTGCGACGATCGCGGTTCAGCAGGTGGGCAATGCCCTGGGAGTGTTCGCGAGCGTGGCCGTTCAAGGGGCGGCGTCGGCGGACTACACCGTCGATCTCACGCGCGGATAGGGGTGCGTCGATGGTCTCCGCCTCCCTTCGCGGCGGATCCGAGCCGGGAGAGGGAAGGGGAGGGGGACGGAGAGCAAAGGAGCTCGGTTCACGATTGGCCTTGCCCCTGGGCCCGGAAGGGTACGGGGAAAAGGGGCTTAGAAGCCGAGGGAATTCGGCCAAAAAAGAAGGTTGGGAATCTCAGACGCGAGGGGAGTGCCCCGTTTCTCCAGAGACGAACTCCTTTTTCTCGGACTCTCTATCCCCCGTCCCCTTCCTCTCGGAGCACGATCCCTCTCCAAAAGGAAGGGGTGACGTCCCATCGTCCTTGTCGAGTCACCTCCGTTCTCGGTCCTCTCGTAAACCTGGCCCATCCAAAAAACGACTTGTAGTCTAAGAAACGAACGGTCCTTCGCATTCCTCGAATACCCGATCGTGGAGGCCTTGGTGGCCGATCGCCCCATGGCTTATTAACGGTCCAAGGCGTACTGAATCCCCGCGTCGGTAAGATCCGGATCTTCCTTGCAAATTTCCCCCCCTCCCTCCCCCCCCCCCCGACCG
>CAXUKB010000380.1:0-4511 GCA_964251345.1 uncultured Fimbriimonas sp.
GTCATATCGATGCGGTCGTCCCTTGGCCGAACAACTGGAAGACCGGCATGGAAGAGACGAAATTGAATCTCGCGAACCGGCCGGCGGCGCGACGTTAAGGGACGATCGGCACCTAAACTTTGGTCTAAAGTCCCACGTTAAGCGAAGCTGCCTTAAACTAGACCCATGCGCCCGCTCGCACGACTCGCCTTACTCGGCTCGCTCCTGACGCTATCCCTCGCCGCCCACGCGACGGGCGAGATCGCCCCGGGCTCGGCCGCCCCTACGCTCTCCGTCAAGACGTGGTACAAAGGCGCGCCGGTGACCGCCCTTGAGCCCGGTAAGACCTACGTCGTCGAGTTTTGGGCCACCTGGTGCGGCCCCTGCAAAGAGAGCATTCCGCACCTCACCGAGATCGCCAAGAAGAACCCCGACGTCACCTTCGTTGGCGTGAGCATCTGGGAAGACGACAAGGACGGAAACATCAAGTCGTTCGTCGACTCGATGGGCGACAAGATGGACTACCACGTCGGCTACTCGGGCAACAAGGACGGAATGGCCCAAAGCTGGATGGACGCCGCGGGGCAGAACGGCATTCCGACCGCCTTCGTGGTGAAGGACGGAACCATCGAGTGGGTGGGCCACCCCATGGAGCTTGAGAAGCCCCTCGGCGAAATCAAGGCCGGTACGTTCGACCGCGCCGCGTTCAAGAAGGAGTTCGACAAGCGCACCCTTGAGAACCGCGAGCAAATGGCCGCGTTCAAGGCGATGCGCGACGCCGACAAGAGCTTCAAGGCAGGCAAGCGGGCGGAGGCTAAGGCGGCCCTCGACGCGACCATCGCGAAGTACCCCACACAGAAGTCCTCCGCCGATGCGATGCGGTTCGAGTGGCTTGCGACAGAGAATCCAAAGGCTTGGGACGTCCAAGCGAAAGCGATGGCGGCGGGCAAAAAGCCGGCCGACGTCCAGCGTCTGTGCTCGCTCGCGCTTTCTCAAGCGCAGAACCCCGCCGGCGTCCCGCTGGCGCGTAAGGCGATCGGATACGCCCTCCAGGCAAGCGGAGGCAAAGATTTCGTCGCCCTTTGGTACGCGACGGAGGTCTACGCCGCGACCAAGGACAAATCCGCTCAGCTCGACGCCACGAACAAGGCACTCGCGCTGCTTCCGAGTACGCAGTACAAAGACAATGCCGAACTGAAGGGCAAGCTCCTCAAGGATCAAGCGGCGCTCGCCGCGAAACCGGGATCCGTCGGTGGCCGATAAAGGTCCTAGGGAATCGCGACCGCCGAAGGGTGCGCTCAGTGCTTATGTAAAAGCATGGATAAGCGCATTCCGTGGGCGGTCGCGGGCGGACTGACGGCGTGGGCACTCGCCCGAAAGGATCGTAGCGATCCGACCTTCGTCAACGACGTTCACTCCAAGCTGAACCCGACGAAGGTCGCACGGGTCGCCCGCTCCCGCACGCTGGAAGCGCTCGTCACCGAGGTTCGGTCGGCGGATCGGCTCGGGCAGACGCTTTGCGCCTCGGGCTCACGGCACGCGATGGGCGGCCAGCAGTTCGCAAGGGACGCGACCCTGCTTGATATGCGAGGCCTTCGGGCGGTGATCGACTTCGATTCGGAGCACGGCCTCGTGGAGGTCGGCGCGGGAATCGAGTGGCCCGACCTGCTCCGGTGGCTTCTGCGCCACGGCGAAGACGAGACGTGGACGATTCGCCAGAAGCAGACCGGGGCCGACCGCTTGAGCGTCGGCGGCGCACTGTCGTGCAACGCCCACAGCCGATGCCTCACCCGTCCTCCAATGGTCGACGACGTCGAGTCGCTCCTCCTCATCGATCCTCGGGGAGATCCGGTCAAGTGCAGCCGGACGGAGAACACCGAGTTGTTTGCGCTCGCCATCGGCGGCTACGGGTTATTCGGGACGATCCACTCGGCGGTTTTGCGTCTCGAGCGAAGGCACAAACAGATGCGGTTCGTGGAGGAGGTTCGCGCCGACGATCTTCCCGGACGCTTCGCGGCGCGAATCGCGGAGGGCTGCACGATGGGCGACTTCCAGTTCGCGATCGATCCCGCCGCGGAAGGATTTTTGACCCAGGGTGTTCTCTCTTGCTACCGTCCCGTGCCATGGGACACTCCTATCCCAAAGCAGAAGAGCATCCCTCGTAACGCCTGGGCGAAGCTGGTCGAACTGGCGCATATCGACAAAGCCGAGGCGTATCGCCTCTACCGCGACTTTTACCTTTCGACGGAAGGGCAGATCTATCTTTCTGACACCTCTCTTTTCGGGGGCTATCTCGAGGACTACCATGCGAAGCTCGATCGGAAGCTGGGCCTGACGACCCCGGCGTCGGAGATGATCTCCGAACTGTTCGTGCCTCGCGATCGGTTGCCCGCGTTCCTCCACGCCGCCGCCCACGAAATGCGACGGTTAGAAGGCAACGTCATCTATGGCACCGTACGGTTAGCCTGCCGGGACGACACGACGTTTCTCCGGTGGGCAAAGGACGACTACGCCTGCGTCATCTTCAATCTTCATGTCGAACATTCGCCGGAAGGCGTCGCGCGGGCGAAGATGCAGTTTCGTTCCCTTATCGATCTCGCGCTGGGTTTGGGCGGCAACTACTACCTGACCTATCACCGCTGGGCAACCCGCGAACAGGTCTGCACGGGCTATCCGCAGTTCGAAACGTTCCTGGAGAAGAAGCGGGAGTTCGATCCTAAGGAGACGTTCCAGAGCGACTGGTACCGCCATTACCGGACGATGTTCGCGTTAGGGTGATGAAAGTTCGACATCGCGATAGAGGTCGGCGAGATGCACTCGACCGCCGAATACCTCAAGGCTGGCATCCAAGCCTCGCACGGACTCGTAGAGCCACACCTCGCCGTGGCGGCGGTATCGTTCGACGCGAGCCTCCTCGGACCCCACGAGAAGAACCTCTTCAAGAGACGCGATGGAGAGGTAAAGCTCGAGCTTGCGGCCTCGATCGTAGTTCGAAGTGGAGGGAGACAGCACCTCGACAATGAGCGTCGGGTTGAGGAGCGACGTGTCCTCGAACGTGCCTTTCGGACAAGCGATCGTCAAATCGGGATAGACGTACTGCCCTCCCTTACTGACTTTGACCCGTGTGTCCGAAGCGTAGCCACGACACCCGCGGGCATCCGTTAGAGGACCCAGCACTCGAGGAAGGCTGTACTGAAGTCCGCCGTGCGCCTCGCTGCCGCCCGCCATCGCGAGCACTTGACCATCCACGTACTCCAACTTGACGTCCGAAGCCTCGGCAAGCGCGAGGTACTCAGTTTCGGACACGGCGGAATTCGCGACAACGGCCATGCCTCTAGCATACGATAGACGCCCGCGCCACAATAAGGACATGATCTTTCGCACCGAGTCGGACACGATGGGCGAAGTCGAGGTCGACGCCTCGCGGTACTGGGGGGCGCAGACGCAGCGCTCCATCGAGAACTTCCCTATTGGGCGCGAGCGGTTTCGAATGCTGCCGTCCATCGTTCGCGCGATGGGCATCCTCAAGAAGGGCGCGGCCCTCGCGAACAAAGATCTGGGTCAGCTTCCTCCGGAAGTAGCGGACCTCGTCGTGGTCGCGGCGCAAGAGGTCGTTGACGGCAAGCTGGACGACCACTTCCCTCTCGTCGTTTTCCAGACCGGTTCGGGCACCCAGAGCAACATGAACGCGAACGAGGTCATCTCGAACCGTGCGATCGAGATGGCGGGCGGTACGTTGGGCTCGAAGAAGCCCGTCCATCCGAACGACCACGTAAACCGGGGCCAGAGCTCGAACGACACCTTTCCCACCGCCATGCACATCGCGGTCGTCGAGGAGCTGCACCGTTCGCTCTATCCTAAGGTCGGCGCGCTTCGAAACACGCTCGCAGCCAAGTCAGAGGGGTTCAAGGACATTGTGAAGGTCGGTCGGACCCACCTCCAAGACGCGACGCCGATCACGCTCGGCCAGGAAATCGGCGGCTGGGTCGCGCAGATCGACTACTGCCTGGAGGAGGTTCGCCACGCCGAGAAGGGGCTCTACGAGCTTGCGATCGGCGGCACGGCGGTCGGTACCGGCCTCAACGCGCATCCGGAGTTCGGCGACCTCGCCGCCGCCTATTTCGCTAAGGAGACGGGCTTCCCCTTCGTCAGCGCCGAAAACAAGTTCGCCGCGCTCTCCGCGCACGACGCTTTGGTCACCGTCTCCGCCTCGCTCCGGACGCTGGCTGGCGCGCTGATGAAGATGGCGAACGACGTGCGCTGGCTCGCCTCCGGCCCGCGCAACGGCATCGGCGAGATCACGATCCCTGAAAACGAACCGGGCTCCTCGATCATGCCGGGCAAGGTGAACCCCACCCAAAGCGAGGCGATGACGATGGTCGCGGTGCAGGTGTTCGGCAACGACGCGGCGGTCGCGTTCGGCGGCTCCCAGGGCAACTTCCAGCTCAACGTGTTCAAGCCGGTCATGGTCCACAACGTGCTCACCGCGATCGGTTGGCTGGGCGCCGCCAGCGTCGCGTGCGAGGACAACT
>CAXUKB010000381.1:0-4499 GCA_964251345.1 uncultured Fimbriimonas sp.
AGGCAACCCCGTTGCGCTCCGGCTTCGCTTGCCTCGCTCGGCCCGTCCACCGGCGTCTCGATCCGCTGGGCTTGCTCCTTCGCCGCCTCGATGGCCGCTTCCCTTCCGCTCCGCACGGCCTCAAGGTCGAACCGCGCCCTTCGGACCTCCTCCTTCCTGCCCGCCATTTCCCCGGCGATGCCGCGCTCCGACGCCTGCCGGAGCGCGCTCGTACACTCCTCCGCGAGGCGCACGACGTTCCACGCCGTAAAGAGATCGAGGCTTCCGCTGGCGCCGAACTCGCGGTGCGCTTCCCTTGCCTCGGCGGAGGCGATGATCGCGAGGTCGAGCTTCGCCTCTAAGACGTCGATCTTCGCCGCCTGAGACGCCCACCGCACGACCGCCCTCCCGGCCTGAACGCGCAACGCCGCCTGCGCTTGCGCCCCGCAGTCGAGCAGGATCGAGGCGTGCTCCGCGTCGGCGGTCATCGCGAGGGCGAGGGGCAGGGCCCAGGGATCGTCCTGAAGGGCTTCCACCACGCCTTTCGTGATCATCGCCCCTGAGGCGAGGCCCGCGATCGCCCGCGAAAGCGCGTCCCCCGAGGCTCGCGCCGCCATCGACCACGCCGTTTCGAAAGCCCGCGCCCGCCGGGCGGAGAGCGCGAGATCGGCGGTCAGCCAGAGCGCCAGCACCGGAATGGGGCCGCTGTCGGCGCCCGGTGCGCTCTCGAGCATCGAGGAGGCGTCCTGGGCGTCGAGCGCGAGCGTCGCGTGCAGAAAGAGCGAGAGCGTCTTCAGGGCGGGACAGGCGCCCCGTAGGCCCGACATCGCCTCGTCGAGGCTGCTCGCGGCCTCGCGAAGAAACACGTTCCGGTCTTGGCCCACGTCGAGCATCGCCGCCCCGAACCCCTCCAAGCCGAAGCGGGGGGCGAGCGCCGCCCGCTCGAGGGAGGTCGCGGAGCGAAGGGCGCTTCCGTCGGACACCATCTGCCCCGCCCTTTCTTCGACCGCCCGCTCCGCCGCGTCGGCCAACGCGCCCTCTCCCGTCTCGAACGCGGTTGCGAGGCGGGCGATCGCGCTGACCAAGGCGAACCGCTCGGCATCGCCGCGACCCGCCGCCATCGCTGCCGTCGTCGCGAGGGAGGCGGCGCCCGCGAGCCGCGCCCGGATGAGCTGCCGCGCGAGGGAACGGTCCTCCGAGAGCCAGGTCGCCGCGTACGCCCAGCGCCCTACGCTTCGCCAGTCTTCGACCGCCGGTTCCCGTCCGAAAAGCCTCAGGACGGGCGTGCTCGTCTCCTCGTGGGTCTCCACCATCGGGGCTATTCCATGTCTAATCGCGAAACCCTTGCGCCGCGACGGCGTCCAACACGGACGCGCGGCCCGGCCG
Source organism: uncultured Fimbriimonas sp. (assembly GCA_964251345.1). Classification (GTDB taxonomy): domain Bacteria; phylum Armatimonadota; class Fimbriimonadia; order Fimbriimonadales; family Fimbriimonadaceae; genus Fimbriimonas. The sequence goes on from CAXUKB010000381.1 coordinate 1,366, forward strand.
CAAGAGAGACCACCATGGATCGCCGACCCTTTTTCCTCGTTGGAGGCCTCGTCGCCGTCGTGGCTTCGGCCTACGCCGTTCAGCGCCTTCTCGCCGACCCCGACGTCCGTCGACGCCTCGGCCTTGGCGAGGGCGGCCCCCAGCCTCACTACGGCGATGGCGTCGACCAATCGAGCGAGGACAGCTTCCCCGCTTCCGACCCGCCCAGCTTCACCGCCACCACCGCCGGCGCCGGTTCGTAACAGGGACCGCCGAGTCGCATTCGGCGAACTACGCCAAAGGCGTTGTAGCCGCACCCCCCATGGGTGCGGTCTTGAATGTCAACGAACCCTCTCCCCCTGCCCCTTTCTCCCGGAGGGCAGAGGGAGACGCTTACGCCTCTAACAACTGCCGCAGCACGAACTGCAGGATGCCGCCGTTCTTGAAGTACAGCAGCTCCTGCGGCGTGTCGATCCGAACCCGGACCTTGATCTCCTTCACCGTGCCGTCCGCCGCGGTGGCCTTCATCGTCAGCTCCTTGCCCGAGGCGAACGACGCGTCGGCCGCCGCCGCGAAGCCCACGAGGTCGAACGTCTCCTGGCCCGTAAGCCCGAGCGACGAGGCCGACTCGCCGTCGACGAACTCCAGCGGCAAGACGCCCATGCCCACGAGGTTCGACCGGTGGATCCGCTCGAAGCTCTGCGCGAGTACCGCCTTGATGCCCAGCAGGAACGTGCCCTTCGCCGCCCAGTCGCGCGACGAGCCCGAGCCGTACTCCTTGCCCGCGATCACCAGCAGCGGCGTGCCGCTCTTCTGGTACTGCATCGACGCCTCGTACACGCTCGTGACCTCGCCCGTCGGCAGGTAGGTCGTGAAGCCGCCCTCCGTGCCCGGGGCCATCTCGTTCTTCAGGCGGATGTTCGCGAACGTGCCGCGCACCATCACCTCGTCGTGGCCGCGCCGCGAGCCGTAGGAGTTGAAGTCCGACGCCTTCACGCCGTGCGACGTGAGGTAGGCCCCCGCCGGCGACGAGAGCTTGATCGAACCCGCGGGCGAGATATGGTCGGTGGTGATCGAGTCGCCCAGCTTGAGCAGCGTCTTCAGGCCCGAGAGGTCGGCGAAGTGGTCCGGCGCCGCCTTCGTCATACCCTCGAAGTATGGCGGCAGCTTGATGTAGGTCGAGTCGCCGTTCCAGCCGAACCGGTCGCCCTGGCCGACTTCCACCGCGGCCCAGCGCTCGTCGCCCTTGAACACGTCCTCGTAGTTGTCGAGGTACAGCTCCTTCTTCACCGCGCGGGCGTTCGTCTCCGCGATCTCGGACTGCGAGGGCCAGCTGTCGCGCAGGAACACCGGGTGGCCGTCCTTGTCCGTGCCGAGCGGGTCCTTTGTGAGGTCGAGGTTCATCGTCCCCGCGATGGCGTAGGCCACGACGAGGGGCGGCGACATGAGGTAGTTCGCCTTGATGTCCTGGTTGATGCGGCCCTCGAAGTTGCGGTTGCCCGAGAGCACGGAGGCGACCACGAGGTTCTTGTCGTTCACCTGCCGCGACACCACCTCGGGCAGCGGGCCCGAGTTGCCGATGCAGGTGAGGCAGCCGTAGCCCACCACGTTGAACCGAAGCTGCTCCAGGTAGCCCAGGAGCCCCGCCTTGTCAAGAATGTCGGAGGCGACGCGCGAGCCCGGTCCGAGTGAGGTCTTCACCCACGGCTTGGTCGTGAGGCCCCGCTCCACCGCCTTCTTGGCGAGAAGCCCGGCGGCGGTCATCACCGAGGGGTTCGAGGTGTTCGTGCAGGAGGTGATGGAGGCGATGACGACGTGGCCGTTGTCCACCACGACGTCGGAGGGCACGCCCACGTCCGAGGGGCCGGGCTCCGCCGCCGCCATCGTGGTGACCGTGGCCGAGGCGGGCGCCGCCGCGCCGCTCGTGTGCAGCACCTTATCCAGCACCTTGCCGAGCAGCCCCTGGGTCGCCCCCGCGACCACCGCCGTCGGGAACGCCTTCGCAAACGCGGCGGGCGCGTCGCCCAGCTTGAGCCGATCCTGCGGCCGCTTCGGACCCGCCACCGACGGCACCACCGTCGCGAGGTCGAGCTCCAGGGTGTCGGTGTACTCCGCCTCGCGGTCGCCCGGCGTGTAGAACAGGCCCTGCGTCTTGAAGTACGCCTCGGTGAGAAGCACCTGCTCCTCCGGTCGGCCGGTGAGCCGCATGTAGCGCAGCGCTTCGTCGTCCACCGGGAAGATCGCGCAGGTCGCGCCGAACTCGGGGCTCATGTTGCCGATGGTGGCGCGGTCGGCGAGCGGCAGGTCGGCGAGCGCCTCGCCGAAGAACTCGACTAACTTGCCCACCACGCCCCGCTTGCGCAGCATCTGGGTGACGGTGAGCACGAGGTCGGTCGCCGTCGAGCCCTCGGGCAGCCGGCCGGTGAGGCGGAAGCCGATCACCTGCGGGATGAGCATGGAGACGGGCTGGCCCAGCATGGCCGCCTCCGCCTCGATGCCGCCGACGCCCCAGCCGAGGACGCCGATGCCGTTGATCATCGTGGTGTGGCTGTCCGTGCCCACCAGGGTGTCGGGGTAGAGCTGATTCTTATCGTTGACGAAGGCGACCCGCGCGAGGTGCTCCAGGTTCACCTGGTGGATGATGCCGGTGTTCGGCGGCACCACGCGGAAGTTGTCCAGCGCCTGCTGGCCCCACTTGAGGAACTCGTATCGCTCGCCGTTGCGCTCGAACTCGAGGTCGCGGTTGATCGTGAGGGCGTCGGCGCGGCCGAAGGCGTCGGTCTGCACCGAGTGGTCGATGACGAGCTCGACGGGCTGCAGGGGGTTGATCCGCTTGGGGTCGCCGCCCAGCGCGGCCATCGCGTCGCGCATCGCGGCGAGGTCGACGACGCAGGGGACGCCGGTAAAGTCCTGCAAGATCACCCGCGCGACGGTGAAGGCGATCTCCTTACTCGGCTCGGCCTTGGGGTCCCACGTGGCAAGGGCCTCGATGTCGGCCTTGAACACGCTCCCGTCGCCCTCGGTGCGGAGCAGGTTCTCCAGGAGGATACGCAGGGAGTACGGCAACCGTCCGACGTCGTACCCCTGCTTCTCCAGGGCGTCGAGGCGGAAGATCTCGTACCCTTTCCCGCCGCTCTCGAACGTCGAACGCGCGC
>CAXUKB010000382.1:0-4493 GCA_964251345.1 uncultured Fimbriimonas sp.
ACGAATCGAGCAGGCCCTCCGCGTTGTCTTCGGAAAGGGACCGCCGCCGGTCCTCCGGTTCGTACCAAGCGGCGGTGGAAGCACGGTAGAGAAGGAAGGAACTTTCGGGCGGGCGTTCCGACTCAAGGTGCTCGAGGAGCGCGGCGGGCCACGTTTGCAGCCCGGCGCAAAGCCGTAGAACGGACCCCGCGCGGACCGTGACGCCCCGCTCGACGTGGTACACGGTCTTTATGGAGACATTGGCGAGACCCGCGAGTTCGTCTTGCGTCATTCCCCGGTTGATGCGGAGGGTCTGGAGCCGTCGACCTAAGAGCGTCCTCTCCTCGGCGGAAAGCCTTTCCGGTCGCAGAGTTTCCGCCGCGTACTTTCCGATTCCATCGTTCACATCGGAAAGTACGCGATCGGATATTCCAGAGTCGCCTTTATGGCGGCGCGAATCGGCTTATCTTAAGTCGATGCTCGCCCTTGCTCTCCCTATCCTTTTGGTCTCGCCCCTTCCGCTGAACGTCGAAGGGGCGGCGATGGCGCTGCTTCGGCAGAGCGCAGGGAAGACTTACGCCCTCCAGACGTACAGAGCCGAGTGTCATACGACGGTGACGAGCGACGATCCCAAGGTCGCTCCCCAGTTCGAACTGGCCACCCTCCGCGCGGCCAAGCCGAACAAGATGCGCTACGAGCATTGGAGCCTCACCGCAGAAGCGGCCAAAACGTGGGCGAATCCCCTTCGGCCTCCGGAGTACGTCTTCGCTTGTGCGGGCAACGTTTGGAATCAACAGTTTGGCAAGATCCTGCGGGACGACAACCTGCCCGCCCCGGATCGGATGAGCACTTTGCTCGAGCCTTGGGGCGGCTTCTACGACGTCAAGGGCTCGGCCTTCGGCGAGGCTCGAGGGGCGGTCGCGAAGGGCCAGTTGGTCGCCGCGCGAATTGAGAGGACCGAGACCGTGGGAGGCGTTCGGTGCCGACGCGTGAGCTTGGCGACCGGAGGCCTTTACAACGGACAAGCCTTCGAGAACCGAGAAATTTGGTCGATCGGTCCCGACGGCTTGGTCCGCCGCCTCGTAACAACCTACCGGTTCGGCGACGGCCCGGCGACCCACCGCGATGCGACCGTTCTCGCGATCCGCAAGAACGAGCCGATCCCTGAAGCGGCGTATGCCTACGCTCCGCCGCCCGGCATCAAGAGGTACGCGGACGTCGTCCGGCCCGATCTGTTGCCGAACGGAAGCCCGGCGCCGGACTTCGAAGCCATCGATGCGAAGGGAAAGCCTGTCCGGCTGTCGGATCTCAAGGGCAAGGTCGTCGTGCTTGATTTCTGGGCCACTTGGTGCGGTCCGTGCATGGCTTCCATGCCGCACAACCAGGAGGTCATCGAGCGACTTCAAGCCGAAGGGCTGCCCGTCGCCCTTCTCGCGGTGGACGACGCCGAGTCGCGCGACGCCTTTCTTCGGGTCGCGAAGAGCACGCTCAAGAACTACCCGAATCTGTGGTTTTTGCACATTGTGGCGTCGAACTCAGCCAGTAAGCTTTACCGCGTCTCCAGCATTCCGACGCAGGTCGTGGTAGGGAGGGACGGAACGATCCGCTCCTCTTCAATGGGTTACGACGGACCGACAGGCGAACTTGAGAAGGTGGTTCGCGAGGCGGTCGCCGCGTCACAATAGGCCATGGCGACGCTGCCCACGACCCTCGGTCTCCTTCTCGCGAGTGCCCTGGCCGCGGGGCTCGCCATCACGCCGCACGCCTTCCGCAACCCGCTCGCTCACGGGGCGGACCCCTGCCTCACCTTCTACAAGGGCTGGTACTACCTTTCGGTCACCACCGGGCACGAGGTGAAGATCCGGCGCGCCCGGAGGATCGGAGCGCTGAAAGACGCGGAGGCGGTGACGGTCTACCGAAGCGACGATCCGGCCCAGAGCCACGACGTCTGGGCGCCCGAGTTCCACCGCTTCGAGGGTCGTTGGTACCTTTACTTCACCGCCGGGAGCGGACCGGAACCAAGCCATCGAATGTTCGTCGCGGAAGGGACGGGCGACACGCCGATGGGGCCGTACCGCTTCAAGGCGAAGCTCGCGACCGATCCGAGGGACGAATTCTACGCGATCGACGGCCATCCTTTTCGCACGCCCGACGGCCGGATGTGGTTCGCCTGGTGCGGACGGCCAAGCGCGACGGGGCAAGGACTTTACCTCTCGCGGATGGCGAACCCCTGGACCCTCGAAGGATCGCGGCGATCCCTCGAGGTGAGTGGCTATGGGTGCCGCGCCATTCGCGAAGCGCCCGAAACGCTCCAACGGGACGGCAAAGTCTTCCTCGTCTACTCCGCTTGCTCGGCGGACACGCCGGACTACCGGCTGGGCATGACTGCCGCATCGGCGAGGGCCGATCTTCTCGACCCCGCCGCTTGGACGCAGGCCCCCAGGCCTCTTCTCATGCGGGACGATGCGGCGGGCGTCTATGGCCCAGGCCATTGCTTCTTTTTCCTCTCGCCCGACGGAAAGGAGGATTGGATCGCTTACCACGCCAAGCCTTCCACGCGAATCGACTATGGGGAACGAGACACGCGGGCGCAGCGGGTGGTGTGGCGCGAAGGACAGCCGGAGGTTGGCACACCCCGGGCGACGGCGGACGACGTTCCCGCGCCGTCGGGCGAGCGATAGGGGAGACGAAGGCATGGTGTACCGAAACCTCGCGCAAGGGCTCGACACTCCGATCGTCGCTTTCGACGGCGACCGGCTGCTCGCTCAGGGGGCGGCGGGAGACGTCGCGCGGATCGTCAAGCGGCATCTCGAGTCGAGCCTCGAGGCTCAGATTCTCATCTTCGACGATGCGACAAGCCTTCCCGCGGAGATCGACTTCGAAGGAACGGACGAAGAGACGCTCCGATTTATCGCGTCCTGGGGACAGATCGCGGCTCGTCCCGGCCCGACGCGCCTAATGGCGCGCGAGGTGACCCTCTTGCCCCGCCATTGGGAGTGGCTCGACGAGCAGCCGGGCGGTGCGTCGTCGGCGCTTCGCCGATTGGTGGACGAAGCGCGAAAAGGGCCGAAGGATACGGCGCGGCGAGCCCAAGAAGCGGCTTACCGCTTCGTCCTTGCGATGGCGGGCGACCGCGAGGGCTTCGAGGAGGCGACCCGGGCATTGTTCGCCAGCGACGCGGAGCGGTTCGCGGCCGCAAGCGAGGGCTGGCCACCGGACGTCCGAAGCCGGTCACTCGAACTGGTCCGCCGAATCCATTCAGAACACGAATGAGGATCAGACGCCGGCGAGAAGCTCCATCGTCTCAACCTCGCGACGAAGGTCGCCGAGGAGCGAGCGGAGACCGGAGTGGTCGTCGCCGGCCTCTTCCAAGACCGCGAGCGAGGCGCGGTAGTACCAGAGGGTGCCGTCCTTTCGCCCCTGGAAGATCCGGAACGCGGCGTCGCCGATCTCACGTTGCTCACGCACGACGTCGCGGGCATTGTGCAGCTTGTCTGCGGCGAACACGAGGTGGACCGCCGGATCGGCAAATCGGACGCCGCGTAAAAAGCGTTCCTTCCTTTCGCGCCAGTCGGTCGGACAGGGTGGCAGATTATCGGTGCAGGCCACGACGATGGCGGCGACGCGCGGACCGAAAGCCGCCTGGAGGTCGTCCGCGGTCGTCGGGGTGTCTTCCAGCGTGTCGTGGAGCAGGGCGGCGGCCGCCGTCTCCTTGTCGCCCCCGTACTCCAAGACGAGCGCCGAAACGGCCATCGGGTGGGCGATAAAGGGAACGGGGTGTCCCTTGCGGATTTGATCGCCATGCGCCGTGCAGGCAAAATCGAACGCTCGGCAGAGAAGGTCGGGGTTCATGTCCAGGGCCCCCTCCTTGTCTTTCCGCAGTGCGTGCCTATCGATTTTCGACTCGCTTCGTCGCAAGGAAAATGAGGAGAGGGCCGGGGGTACAGCGAGAGCATACCGTTCTCCTTAGCGTCCTCCTATCCTAACGCACGACCGTCCGTCGCTTAGCCGACGCCGGGCTTGGATGAAGCGTCTAGGCCTTCACCTTGCCCGCGACGAGCCGATTGATGAAATCGGCAAGCCGGTAGCCCGCGAGAGCGACCCGCCCTTCCGCGACGACCGTCCAGCGGCTCGCGTAGGCGGGATCTGGCTTCGTCTGTGGCGTGAGGCCGTCGTACGCGGAATCGACCGCAAGAGCATACGACTCCTCGGCCCAGTCCTTGGGGTCCTTGACCGCCATCTCTTGGGTAAATCCGGCGAGCGGAAACGCCGCCTCGACGTTCGTCGCCACCTCATCGATGCGGTCGTCGGTCGCCTTGTCTTTGCCCCTCAGCTTGTACTTGACGGTGATCGCGTCGTCCCAGTAGGCGTGGAGGTTTCGGATCGCTCCCCGCAGGGCGACCGCGTTTCCGCCCTTGTCGTCGGCGCGCTCGGCACAGTGGAGGGGCTGATGAACGTAGCCGACGATGTGGAGAATGAGCGCTAGGTAGAGCCCGCGGGTCTCCTCCGGCCCC
>CAXUKB010000383.1:0-335 GCA_964251345.1 uncultured Fimbriimonas sp.
TAAAGGGTGTATAAAACGTCGGGGCCGGAGGCGGGGATACGTGCGTAGGTGTGTGATGGGTCTCCGAACGGGGCGCAAAGGAGACTGTAGACGAGACATGCGGTTGCGACCGCTTCGGCGCCATCGACGATTCGGTGGTAAGGCGTGAAGTGAAAAAGCCAGCCCATCATTAAGATGCCGACGAATCCCAAGCCGGCGAGCAGGCGAGCCGGAAGGCTTCCCGCCCAGCGTGCGGCCGGCAGGAAGGCGATCGCCGCTCCGCAAAGCCACAGCGGGAAGCGAACCAAATACTCCGTTCCGATGAACCTGAGCAAACCCAGCGCGGCCACGACGAA
>CAXUKB010000383.1:345-4481 GCA_964251345.1 uncultured Fimbriimonas sp.
GCGGACGACGGCAAAGAACAGCAACGGAAAGATCGAGTAGTACCAAAACTCCGGCGCAAGGCTCCAAAGAGGGCCGTTCGTGCCGTAAACACCGACCTTAATTCCCTGAAGGAAAAAGGCGTTGCCAAGAAAGCCAATGAGATTCGGCGCACTGTTGGGCAGAACGCCCGGAACGTACGTCGGAAAGTACAAACCCCAGTAGTAGGCGGTTGGACCGTAGAGGTCCATCCCGATTCGGTCCCAGAACGCGGTAAGAACGAGTGCAGGAACGAGAGGGACGAGGAGACGCGTCAGGCGCGCGTCGGCGTAGCGGATCCAATTCCATCGCCCCTTCTCCCACGACGACCGGATCGACGCCGCGATGAGGAAGCCGCTGAGAATGAAAAAGATGTTGACCGCCGTTCCGCCGCGTGAGGTCGCCCAGTAGAAAAAGCCAGCGGAGCTGCGGGATTGGGGAAGGTCCCAGTCGGGCAAGAAAAAGATCTGACGAACGTGCTGCAGCACGACGGCAATGGCGGCCACGGCCCGAATCGCGTCCAGGTGGCTCGCTTGCGCGGAAGGACGACTAGGGCTTCTCATGTTTCTCTTGCGCGGCCCCCCGCGAGAAGATGGTCGGTCCAGGGTACCGAAAAGAACAGGTTGCCCTTCGCCGCACGACTTACGACGCCTCGAACCGGAGCGTCGTCTCTCCCCAGCCGATCGACTTCCCAAGCCGAAAGGCCACCCGCTCGATTGCGGCGTGCTCCGGAGGGCGCAGGGTTCGGAAGGGTTCCACCGTCAACGTCGCCCGCTTGGGCGTGCGCGCCACTCTCCACGTGGCCGCGGCCCGGCCGCGCAGGAGCACCACCGCCTCGACTTGGGCGGCCTTGCGGAAAACGCGCGGATGGTCGGCGGGAAGCAGCCAGCGTGACTTGTCCGCGTGGCCCATCGTGAGGGGGTCGAACTTAGCAAGGAGCACGGCACGCGGCGGTTGGGACGCCTCGTCCGGCGCGTCCGCGAGCACGAAGCCTCCCGCAAACTCCTGAAGTTCCCCTCGAATGTTCGCGAAAGTCGGCGCGACGTCGCGGAGGGGCAAACCGACCCAGTAGCCGAAATCCTTGACCGTCGCGGGGCCGTAGCCCCGCAGATAGGCGCGCAGCAGATCCTCGAGGCAACCCCCGACGGGCGGCGTGGCGAGGGCGAAACGCTGCTCCGAGCCGCGGCCGACCACACGAAGGGCGCCGCAGAACGCGGCGCCCATCACGTCCACGCCCCAACCGGCCATCGGCAGCCCCGCGACTTCGGGCACGAGCGCGTGCAGCTCGGTCCGCGTCTTGGGCCCGCCCGCCAAGGCATCGAGGATGGCGGCCTCGATCCGCCGGAAGTCCCGTTCCGGGTGGAACGCGGGCATCCGGCGGTGGTATCGATCGTGCCATCCCGCCCCCAGCGCGCCGTGAACGAGCGCCCAGCCTTCGGGACCGTGGGCGTGAAGGGTCCGTCGCAGGCCCCAGCTTTTGTGGAGGTGGCCCTTCTCCCCGAGCGCGCGCGCCTCCCAGCCCGTGACGTTCTTCTTCGAGCGCGCGGCAAGGGCGATCTCCAAGCTCTGAGCGTATTGCGTCTGGACCGCCACGACGCGCTCCAACGCGGTGTCGGCATCGGGGAGGGGCTCGCTGAGACCCTGGTTGCGGAGTAGGAGGGCAAGAGAATCGATACCTAAGAGGATAGCGAATCGAACGGCACCCTTTCCCGCGTCGGCCGCGCACACCGATTTCGCTACAGATTCTATAGCGATACAAAGATTAATCCTCTCGTAGAAGAAACCATGAAGATCGCCTTGACCGGAGCGACGGGAAACATCGGCACGGAGATCGCGAAAGAGGCTTTGCGCCGGGGCCACGCGGTGACCGCCGTCGTCCGGAACGTCGAGAACGTTCCGACGGAAGGCGGGCTGACCGCCCAGAAGGGCGACCTTGGCGATCCGGCGGGGCTTTCCGACATCCTTCGCGGGCACGATGTGGTCGGCGTCTCCGTCCCGTTCCGGACCTTCGACGTCCACGCCGCGATCGACGCGACGAAGGCGGCCAGCGTGCCGCGCCTCGCGTTGGTGGGCGGCGCGGGAAGCCTCCGTCTGCCCGACGGCTCGCGGGTGATCGACTCGCCGGACTTCCCCGAAGCCTACAAACCGGAGGCTTTCGCCGCCGCGGCCGCGTTGGACGCGCTTAAAGGCGAGACCGACCTCGACTGGACCTTCCTGTCGCCGTCGGCGATTATCGCTCCCGGGGAGCGCACGGAGAAGTTCCGGCTCGGAGACGACGCGCTGCTCGTGGGCGAGGACGGTCAGAGCCGGATATCCCAGGCCGACTACGCGATCGCGTTCGTGGACGAACTCGAGCGCCCTTCCCACTCCCGCCGCCGATTCACCGTCGGCTACTGATCACCGAGATCGATACCGTAGGCGGCGCACCCGGCGTCAAAGTATTCGACACACCACCGAGGATTTCGGTAGATCTACCGAAATCCTCGGTGGCCCCCAGCATCGAGGTCGGGAGCAAGCTCTCCGCAGGGGTACAACCGCAAGAGCGATGGGCAAGTACTTTCCCGCCTTCAAGGCTTACGATATCCGCGGCGTCGTCCCCGACCAACTCGGACCCGACCTGGCCTACAAGGTGGGACGGGCGTATGCCGACGTCATCGACTGCAAAACCGTGTGCGTCGGCTACGACATTCGCCTCTCGGGCCCGGAAATCTACGACGCCTTTGCCAAGGGGCTCAACGATGCGGGCGTCGACGTGGTGCACCTCGGCATGGTCGGCACCGAAATGGTGTACTTCGCGACCGCCTTCTACGGTCTGGACGGCGGGTGCATGTTCACCGCCAGCCACAACCCCGCGCAGTACAACGGCCTAAAGTTCGTGCAGAAGGAAAGTCGGCCGATCTCCAGCGACACCGGCCTCGACGACATCGAGGAGGCCGCCTACAAGGCCGAGTGGAAGCGGAGCGGGCAGGGCACCCGCCGCGACCTCGACTGCTACGACGACTTCGTCGAGCATCTTCTGCAGATCGTTCCGTCAGAAGATCTGCGGCCGCTCAAGGTGCTGTGCGACGCGGGTAACGGCGCGGCGGGCATCGCCTTGGAGAAGCTCCTCCCGCACCTTCCCCTGCAGGTCCAAAAGCGGCTTTTCGAGCCGGACGGCCACTTTCCCAACGGCGTTCCGAATCCTATCCTCGACACCCAGCGCGCGGGGACGGAAGCGGACATCAAGGCGGCGGGCGACCTCGACTTCGGCGTGGCCTGGGACGGCGATTACGACCGTTGCTTCTTCCTCGACGGCAAGGGCAACTTTATCGAGGGCTATTACATCGTCGGCCTTCTCGCCCAGGCGCTTCTTCACGACGACGGCGCCCAACGGGTCGTCTACGATCCGCGGTTGACCTGGAACACCATCGACATCGTCGAGAAGGCGGGCGGCACGCCGGTGATCTGCAAGTCGGGCCACGCCTTCATCAAGCAGAAGATGCGCGACGTGGACGCGATCTACGGAGGTGAGATGAGCGCGCACCACTACTTTAAGTCGCATTGGTACTGCGATTCGGGGATGATTCCCTTTCTCCATGTGGCGCGCCTCGTTTCGAAGACCGGCCGGACTCTCGAAGACCTCGTGGGCGAGATGCTCAAGAACTATCCCTGCTCGGGCGAGATCAACTCCGAGGTCAAGGACATTCCGGGCGTGCTCGAGCGGATCGAGAAAGAGTACGGCGCCGAGGGCAAAGTGGACCATATCGACGGTCTCAGCGTCGAGTTTCCCGACTGGCGCTTCAACCTCCGTGGTTCGAACACCGAGCCGCTCATCCGCCTGAACGTCGAGTCGCGCGGCGATCACGCCTTGATGGAAGCCAAGACGCAAGAGCTTTTGGCGAAGATCAAAGCCTAAAGCTATCGATTAACGGGAACGGGACTCCGGCCCCGTTCCCACTGACGGACTCCGGTGCGGGGCCTCGTGCCGGTGCCAGGTTCGACGTATTGCGATCGATGATCGGTGCATCGGCAAATCACCGCATTTTCACCGGCTTTCCTAACCCGCGGCTTTAAGAGGATTGCCGTCCTTTCGTTTTCGCTTCGCGATCACCGGCGCGCGTCGCCAGGGATTGCCGAGTAC
>CAXUKB010000384.1:0-4468 GCA_964251345.1 uncultured Fimbriimonas sp.
ATCGGTGGCGGCATCACCGGCCTCGCCGCCGCCCGTGAGCTGGAGCGAACGACCGACGCCGAGATCGATCTCTACGAGGCCTCGTCCCGTCTAGGGGGCAAACTGGAGACGGAAACCGTCGACGGCCTCGCCGTCGAGCGGGGGCCGGACTGCTTCTTCATCCGCAAACCCGGCGTCATGGAGGTGGTGCGCGAACTCGGCCTCGAAAATCGCCTGATCGCGCCAAGCCAGCGGGAGTTCGGAATGCTAGTGCGCGGCGAGATCCACCGGGTCCCCGCCGGTTTGGTGGCCTTGAACGCGGTGCGGGCGGAGGCGGTTCACGAGGCGACGTTCCTATCCGAAAAGGCGAAGGCACGGGCGCTGGAAGAGGCGTCGGTTCCGCCCGGCGAAGAGGCGGACCAGTCGATCCGTTCCTTTTTCGAGCGGCGCTTCGGATCGGAGTTCTCGCGTCTCGTCGCGGAGCCCTTGCTTGCAGGGACCCACGGCGGCGTGGCCGATCGACTCAGCATGGAGGCGTTGTTTCCGGCTTATTTGGAATGGGAGCGCCAGCGTGGCATGGGCGTCCCGCCCGTGCAAACCCCCTCCGATAAAGCCCCTCCTTCGGCGTTCCTGTCGTTCGACAGGGGGATGGGCGTGCTCTCAAACGCTCTCGCGGCGAGCCTTGGGCGAACAAGGGTCCACCTCGACGCAAAGCTCGGCACCCTTCCTGAGGGAGACCGCATCCTCGTCGCCCTGCCCGCTAACCGCGCCGCGGCGCTTCTGCCCGGTATCGGGCTCGAAGCCATCGAACACGGCACGACGACGATCGTCACGATGGCCTTTCGCCGGGAGGACGTGGATCATCCCCTGGAGGGCACCGGCTTCCTCGTTCCGGTGGGTGAGCCGGTACCGTTTACCGGCGTGACCTGGAGCAGCGCCAAATGGGCCGGCCGCGCGCCGTCGGACCGCGTTCTCATGCGCGTGTTCGCCCGCGGCAATACGATGGACGAGCGCGCGGCGCTTGCGGCGCTCCGCCCAATCTTTGGGCTTGGCGTGCCCGTCTTCGCCCGCGTCGACCGCTGGAACGACGCCCAGCCTCAGTATGAAGTCGGCCACCTCGCGCGGGTCGCGGCGATCGAGCGCGCCCTTCCCGAACACGTGTGGGTCGCGGGGACGAGCTTCCGCGGGGTCGGCATTCCCGACTGCCTAAGACAGGGTGGCGAGGTCGCCCGTAGAATCGCAGAGACTTTATGAAAAAGGGCCTTCTCGTCATGCATTACGGCACGCCCAAGTCCATCGAGGACGTGCTTCCGTACTACACCCACATTCGAAGGGGCCGACCGCCGTCTCCTGAGGCGCTCGCCGACCTTGTCGGTCGGTACGAGTCGATCGGCGGCCCTTCGCCTCTCACGAAGATTTCCGAAGACCAGGCGGCGCTCATTCACGAAGGCCTGAAGCGACGCGGCGTCGATGCCGAGTTGCGAATCGGGACGAAGCACACCTCGCCCTTCGTGGCCGATGCGGTGCGCGAGCTTGCCGCCGACGAGGCGGACGACGTGGGGGGCATCGTGCTCGCCCCGCATTTCTCGACCTACAGCGTCGCCGCGTACGAGCACTACGCCTTCGGAGCGCGCGACGAGGCTCGGCCCGGGATGCGGCTCGACTGCGTCCAGCGCTGGGGCGCCCTGCCCGAGTTTATCGACGCCCTAGCCGAGCGGATCGCGCCCCTGCTGGAGGGCTGGAACCCCGAGGAGACCCTCGTGATCTTCTCCGCGCATTCCCTTCCGGTCAAGATCGTCGCGAACGGCGACCCGTACCAAAGCGAGCTCATGGAGACCTCGCAGCTCGTGGCCGACAAGCTCGGGATTCCGCACTGGACGTTCGCCTTCCAGAGCGCCAGCACGACGGGCGAGCCTTGGCTTGGACCCGATATTCTCGACGTTATCACCGAAAACGCCTCACGCTACAAGAACGTGCTCTCCTGCACCGTCGGCTTCGTGGCGGAGCACCTCGAGGTGCTGTTCGATCTCGGCATCGAGGCGCGCGACCGCTGCGCCGAGCACGGCCTGGAGTTCCGTCGCGCGCCGACTATCGGGGCCGATCCCAAGGTCATGGACGCCCTCGCGGGCCTGTGCGCCGGGCTGTTCCTCAAGAGTTAGAATCGGGAATGGAACGCAAAACGGCCTCTGTTCTTAGGACACAAACGTTCGGTCCAAGGCGACGACGATCCAGTCGTCGCCGAACTTACGCACCCTTGCGGTGCATCCATCTCCATTCCGGCCACCGAAGTAAGTCGAGATGAGCACCGTTGCCTCGGTGTGGTCACGTTTCCATGAAATGCACTGAGCCTCCCATCCACCCCTCTCCGCGTTGGCTCGGAATCCCACAAAACCGACGCCCTGCTCATAATGCTTCTCCAAAGGCAAGGAGAAGCGGTCGCCGCCCAACTTCCAGAGAACGGGACCGTTCCAGCCGATCATCTCGAACGGCTTGAGGTCGGCTGGCACGGTTACGATCGCTGGAACGGAGTGGGAATCGAAGTGATATCTCGCCTCGAATACGGCGGCGAGGACTTTTTCCGTGTCGCTCAGTGGACGCGGGGCGGCATTAGGGAAAGGATCGACGCCATCGGGATCGCCATCGCCGTCCGTGTCGGCGCGATTCGGATCGGTGCCGAGGCGAAATTCCTCGATGTCGGTTAGCCCGTCACCATCCGCATCATGGGCGAGTTCCGGAAGGTGTGCCAAGAGGGTCTGGAACCAGGCACCCTTGGCCAACTGTTTCGCGGTCTTGCCGTAAACGGTGGGGGGTGGCCCGGTCGGCTTGGCCCACGAGCTGATGCCATCGAGCGAGACGCCGACGAACAGCGGATTCGCCCAGGCCTTCTCGCCCTTCTCCAGCAGCCATAGGTCACCCTGGCTTCCCAAGGCGCCGCACCGAGCGAGGGCATAAGTCTTGCCCGACTTCGCGTCCTCTCGCGTGGCGATTAGAGTCGTCGTCTTTCGATCGTTGGCTTCGTGCCCCACGTCATCGAGTCGCATTCGCTCGGTTAATGTTGGAAGAAGCGTTCGGCGACGACGTGCCGCCCGGATTGCCGCTACGCCTACCTCGCCACCCGTCCCCGCAATGTGCCAGTACGCCGCTTGGCGTAGGGTGGGATCGGCTTTCGGATCATCGAGCTTTCCGACCAAAAACTCGATGGCACGAGGATCGCTTGAATGAATAATATATTCTCTCGCCATATAGGTATTCGATTCGTACATCTCGAAGCCCGGCGCCGGCGTCTGGAGATCCTTAAGGTAGCGAGGCACGAGCACGTCGGCCGGCGCGATCTTCCCTAATATCGCCATCAGCATAGGGCGCGCAGAGGCTTTGCCCGGATTCCTGTCGAGCGCCGCGAGGAGGACGGGCGTAAATTGTGGCTTGGCTACCTCGGTGAGAACTTTGCCGAGATTGTGAAACCGGCTATACATCGGATAACTATCGTCACGCTCTTTAACCTTATCGTAGGCCGCACAGGTCGTCAGGTAGGCGCCGAGTATCGGACCGAACGCGTCGTCGCCTAGATCCTGCAGCCGTTTGCGGCTGGCGTCATCGAGAAGATCGAACCGGGCGACAAGTCGTTCGGCCTCGGCTAGACGGGCGGCAGCGCCTATTGGAAGCGGCATGGGTGCCCCAGGGGCGTAGCGAAGCAGGCGAGATCCGTCGAACGCGACGAACGAGCCGTTGTTCGACCATACCGGCGCGCCGGAACTCTCGCGCGCCGGAGTCGACCAGCGGACGATGCCGCGCTCGTCGACGGCGACGGTACGGCTCACACCCGTGGCCACGACGAGTTTCGCCATCAGCGAAACGGACTCGTCGGTCGATGAGGTGTCTTTCGGACCGATCGATTGGGACCAGAGCAATCGCCCGGTCGCTGGCGAAACGGCAAAGACCTGACCATGCCCGATCCCCACAAACCTTAGCGGTTGCGCGAGGGCGGCGTTCGAGACTTCGGCGGCCCGATTGGTCCAGCGGGGCTTACCCGTCCGAACGTCAAGCCCATAATCGCCAACCCAGACGACGCCGCCCACAGTAGCCAGGTGGCCGGAGGCATACGTCTTCGGCCGCGTCCAAAGCGTTCGCCCGGTCGCCGCGTCGAGGGCGTAGAGCGTCTCAACGAAGGCGACGAGAAGGGTGCCTTTCTCGAGAGCGAGCGTCTGCGCCCCGTCTAGAAGGCTCGGTTTTTGGTTCGGGACCAGAGTTGTGGCCCAGAGCGGGCGATGGGTGCGGCGGTCGAGGGCGCTCAGCCCAAAGGGTGTCATCGAGAGGAAGAGGCGCCGTGCGTCAAAGACGACCGCCGATCCGGGACCTTTGCGAGGGACTGACCATCGAACCACTCCCGATCTTGGATCGAGACCGAAGAGTCGGGCGTCGTCTTTCGGCCATTCCGATTCTCCGCACACCACGAGTTCACGACCGATAACGGGGAGCGTCGCAACGGCGT
>CAXUKB010000385.1:0-4460 GCA_964251345.1 uncultured Fimbriimonas sp.
CGTTTCCGCCCTTGTCGTCGGCGCGCTCGGCACAGTGGAGGGGCTGATGAACGTCGCCGACGATGTGGAGAGTGTAGGTGACGTAGAGCGCGCGGGCCTCCAACAGCCCCCGCGTCACCTGGCGAACGCTTTCCGCGATGCCGAAAAGGGCGTTGTCGCCGTTCTTCTCGACCGACTCCTCGGCGGGGAAGGCGGTGGTCTGACCCTCTTTGACGGGGTAATCGATAAAGTGCCATCCATCGAACTTGTGGCTTCGCTTGACCGTGGGCTTGTCCTTAGGCCCCCCATGCTTGAGGTAGTCCGCGTAAGGTGCGGCGTCCAAAAAGTCTTGGAAGCCGTCGGGCATCGTCTTGAGAAGACCGTCGGCCCAGGCCTTTGCTTGCGGAGTGAGATGCCGGTAGGCGATCACGCCGATCACTTTATGGGCGTTGGTGTCCCAGGCGTGGGCGCTCGCCGTGAGCAAGAGAAAGGCGAGGACGGAAAGCCGGGCCATCCTCTTGGTGACGGCCCGGATGTGAGAAGGGTTCAGTTCCGTTTTCGTCGTCGCAGAGCGACGAGCGCACCTAGGCCGAGAGCGGCCATGGTCGCGGGTTCCGGCACCGGCGTAACCCTCACATTGTCGATGATGCCGAAGTTCAGGAGTCGGGAGTTCGGATCGGTCGAGGACGAGCTGTTAATGTCGGACTGACCGAAGAAGATGTCGCTTCCTGCGTAACCTCCGGTCGGCATCGTCGAAGTCGCCATCAAGAGCCCGTCGACCGACCACGTAACGGTGCTTCCAATCTTTCGGATATCCCAGGTGTGCCAGGCCATTCCGAGAGTGCCGACCCTCGGGGTTCCGGTTTGGGAGGCATAGGTCGTCTGCGCGGTCGGAATACTTCCGTGAAAGCCGCTGTAGTACGCACTGTTGTAGGCCTGAGAGCCCGCGGCGAACGTGGCGCCGTTCGAGGAGGCGGAGGTTCCGTTGTAGGCGCGGTAGGTGACGCTCGTGCCGCTGTCCGTTGCGGAGCCAAACGCGAGTCCGGTGATGTTCCCGGCGGGGGTCTGCGCCTGCGTCTCCGGGCTGCCGATTCCGGCGAGGAGAACCTGCGTCGATCCGCTTCCACTCGCGGGAAAGGGGCCGAGAAGCTGCTGGTAGGCGTCGAACTGGAGATCGTAATCTCCGGTGAAGCTTTGACCTTTAGGGGAAACGCTGAGGCCGGTGAAGACGTTCGTCCCGATAATATTGGCTTCCAGTTTGAGCCCGATGGTCGTGCCGTCGGTCGTGTGCGGCGCGGGACCGATGCCCAGCGACGAGTAATCGAAGTGGAAGTTCGCCTCGTTGCCGAAGTTGTTCGTGGCCGTGTCCGAGGCGCCTAGACCGGAGTTGAAATTCCAGTTGGCCGTGTGGTCGACGTTAAAATCTTCCGAGTAGGACTGAGCCGAAGCGAGACAGGGGAAAGCGCCCAAAAGGACGAAAAGCGATGCGCGGTTCATCTAGGATTCTCCAAGTGCAATGGGCCAAAAGACCCATCTCACTATAGAGGACGAACCCCTTTACCGAGCCCTGATCTGGACAAAATCATAAAAGATTTTGGGGCGGATAGCGGGTCTCGAACCCGCGGCCTCCTCAGCCACAGTGAGGCGCTCTAACCCCTGAGCTATACCCGCCGTTCCAGGGAAATAAGACTATACCCAAGTGCCCGAAAGCCGTGCGGGACCACGGATTCTCCCTTCGGCGCACCCTGGGGGCCACTCGCAACGTCGTAGTAGGACAACATCACGATGCGCTTCTTCGCTTACCAGGGCACCGACCTCCATGGGCGTCCGACCCAGGGCACCATCCAGGCGTCGAATGCCGACGACGCGGGACGACTGCTCCAAGAAGGCGGCGTTCGGACCACCACGATGCGCGAGCTTAGCGCGGCAGGAGCCCCTCCGGTTCCGGCGCCCCGTGCCGCGCCTCGGCCCGCGAGCGTATCCACCCCGATCGTTCGGCCGTCCGCGCCGGTGCCGAAGCCCCAGCCCGCTCCGGTGGCCGCCGCTCCCGCGACCTACGCGGTGCGCGACGTGGGCAACAAGACGAGCTTCTTCTTTTTCGAGGCGCTCGGTCGGCTCCTGCGCAGTGGCATCGCGCCCAACCGGGCCCTAGAGGAGCTTGGGAGGCAAGCCCGCAAGGCTTGGTTCGGAGAGCGCTTGCGTTGGGCCGCGGGGGCGGCGGCCAGGGGCGTCTCCCTCGCCGACGCGCTCGAGGCTTGCGCCTGCTTTCCCTCGGGCGCGGTGGGCACGATCCGCGCGGGCGAGGCGTCGGGCGCGGTGCCCGACGCCTGCCTCCAAGCCGCCGCGGGATGCGAACAGGCCCACAAGCTCGGAACGCGCTGCTCGGCGATGACGATCATGTTCTTCTTCATCGCGGTCTTCGCGCCCCTGGCGACGGCGTTCGTTCACGGCAGCGTCGATTCGATGGAGCGTCAGGCGGACGCGAACAGCTCTCTTCCCGCCGTTCAGACCGCGGCGTCGAGCATCGGAGCGCAGATCGGGCATCTCCTGCCCCTCGCGCTGCCTTGGTGGATCGTCCTCTTCGGATCCTGGCGTCTGTGGCTCACGCCGCGGCTGCGCCGGGCGCGTCACCGCGCGGTGCTCCTCGTGCCGATCCTTTCCGGGCGGGCACGCGAAGAGTCGCTCGCCCGCTCCTCCTGGGCCCTGACGGAGCTCGCGCGGGCGGGGATCTCGCCCGCGCGAGCCATGCTCCTCGCCGCCGATGCCTGTCCTAACCTCGTCATCGCGGATCGGTTCCGAGACGAGGCCCACCGGATGGGGGAAACGACGAAGCTCTCCTCGGCCTTGCGCGCGACGGGACTGATGGACGCTCAGCTTGTCGACGTCGTGGAGAATGGCGAGCTCGCGGGCGATGTGCCGGGCGCGGTCGCTTCGGTGCATCGAATAACCGGCGCGGAGTTCGAAAGGAAGAACGCGACGGCCCACACGCGGATCTGGTTTGTGCTCTATCCCATCCTCGGGGTAGCGGTCGCGGTCATCGTCGGCCTGCTGTACAAAACGCTTTATCTCGGTCTCTTCCACGCGATGCTGAAGGACACCTAGACCGGGGCCCAGTCGTAGAATAACGTCGATGCCGACCTTTGAGTACCAAGCCACGAAGCAGGACGGCAGCGTCGAGACCGGCCTTACGTTTGGCGTCTCTCTCGACGGGGTCGCGCGCGAACTCCAAGCGAAGGGGCTGACCGTAACCCGGGTAGGTTTGGCGGCTACGGCGGGCGACCCGCTCGCCGGGGTGGGCATCCCATCGCCACGCCGGATCGAGACGCCCGTCGTCCAGGCGTACGCCCCCGTCGGCGCGGAAGGAGTGGCGATGGAGAGCCTGCCCGTCGGGCCGCCCACCGAGGAACGCTCGTACTTCGAGACCAGCGTCGCCGGACCGCTCGTGGGCGGGGTGGATCTCAAGCACCTCGCGTTCTTCTTCCGTCAAGGCGGCACGATGCTCAACGCGGGCGTGCCGATCGGACAGACGCTCAATACCTTGGCGGGGCAGGCGCGAAGCCCGAAGCTCGCGAGCATTCTGCGTGAGACGGTGGGGCACGTCGAGGCCGGGCGACCGATGTCGGCGGCCTTCCAGCGGTACCCGGAGGTGTTTTCGACCGTCGTCCTGTCGGTCTTGCGGGCGGGCGAGTCGGGAGGGTTTCTGGACTCTTCGATGCACACCATCGCGGACTACCTCGATCAGGAGATGGAGCTTCGACGCCTCTATAAGAAGGTCACGTTCTATCCCAAGCTGCAGCTCGGCGCGTCGGCGGTGATCATCATCGGCGCGAACCTTATCATTCAGGCGGTTGCTCCGGGAGCCAAGGGCCTGCACTCGCCGCTCACTACGCCCGCGACGTGGATCGTGCTTGGGCCCATCCTCGTGCTGCTCTTCCTGTTTTCGCGCGTCGGGCTCGCGAATCCGCGCGTTCGATACAACTGGGATGCGGTCGTCGCGAAGATTCCCTACATCGGGACGACGATGCGCCAGGTCTCGATGGCCCGGTTTGGGCGCGCCTTTGCCGCCCTCTACGCGAGCGGCGTGCCCATCGCGCCCGCGATCCGCATGTCGGCGGACGCGTGCGGCAACGAATACCTGCGCGCGCGGATCCATCCCGCCCCCGAGCGGCTCGAGGGCGGCGCGGGGGTGACCGAGACCCTTCGGGAAACCGGCGCCTTCTCACCGATCGTGCTCGACATGATGCAGACGGGCGAAACCACGGGCGATCTCGACGGGATGCTCGGCAAGATGAGCGAATTCTACGTCGCGGAGGCCGAGGTCCGTCAGATCAAGCTGGGCCAAGTCTTCGGCGTCGTGGTCTCCCTCGTCGTCGCGATCTACATCGGCTACATCGTCATTACCTTCTGGCAGGAGTACGGACAGGGAGTGACGAGCGCCGTGAACGGTGCGTAATTTACGGGGTCGAACGCTTCCCGCGTCG
>CAXUKB010000386.1:0-4448 GCA_964251345.1 uncultured Fimbriimonas sp.
CGTCAAGGGTGATCGCGTGTGGGACGAAGTGAACGTCCGACTCGACCGCGAAAAGTGGGAAGCCGAACGGAACGTCGAACTCCGAAAGCCATGAAGCCGTTGGGGAGGATAACCTCCTCTCGATGAGCGCCGACGTCCAGCCCCTGCCTCTCGACGTGTTCCTCCATACGTTCACCCTCGTGCCGAGGGCGGCGGTCTGCTTGCTCGTGCGCGACGATGCGGGCGGGGTGCTACTTGCCCAAAGGGCGGCGGGAATGTCGATGGCCGGGGCGTGGCACCTTCCGGGGGCGTTCGTCCTCCGAGGAGAGGCGCTGGCGGAGTGCGCCGAGCGGGTCGCGCGCAAGGAATTGGGCCGTTCGATCGTCGCTTCTCGCGTCTTCGGTTTCTTCGAAGATCTCGATGGCGATCCTCGGGGCCACGTCATCGATCTGGTGTTCGAGGTCGATCTGGACGGTCCTCCGGTCGCCACGGAGGAGACCGGCGAGGTTCGGTTCTTCTCGGCGGTTCCCGAAGGACTCGGCTTTCACCACGATCGGGTCCTTCGGGCGGCGGGCCTGGAATAGCTTCCAGGCCCAGTCCGGATCTTACCGGCAGGCAGAACTTCGGATGCCTCAGGGCCCTCCGACTCCCTTAACCCTCTCGGGACCATTACCGAGGAGGAGGCTAGAGGATGTGGACCTGGCCCGTGGTCATATCGTATACTGCGCCGACGAGTTCGACCTCGTCCCGCTCCACGGCGCGGCGAACGTCTACAGACTCCGATTTGAGATTCTCGACGGTGAGGCGGACGTTCTCCTCGACGGCAGACCGGGCGAGATCCTCGGGGTTCTTTGTGCGGGCACGGTCCCCCCCTTTTCTTACGTCGCGGCGCAGTTTGCCTCCCGGTCCGTCCTTGCCCTCGACGATTTGACCCACGGCGAGGCAGCCGGTGTGTCCAAGCACCATGACGAGCGGCACGTGGAGCTCGGAGACCGCAAGCTCGAGCATCCATTTCGCGCTGTCGCTCGCGACGTTGCCGGGGACTCGGCTCGCGAAGACGTTGCCCAAGGGCTGGTCGAACAGGATTTCCGGGGCGACTCGCGAATCGGAGCAGGCGACGATCGCGGCGACCGGTCGCTGGCGGGTGGCGATCCAATCGAGATCGTCCGCGGAGTAGGCCCTTGCGAGGGGCTTGCCTTCGAGGAATCGCTGGTGGCCTTCGTACAGGATCTCCAACGACGCGCGGACGCGAGGATCGGCGATGTCGTTCAGGGTGGCTTCCCAGGTCGGCAATTCCATCGATTGGAAAGTTTACTGCGGCTCCGGGATGAATCTTGAACGCGGCGGCGAAACCGTGGTCGAATTCCGGTTAGGGTTTGCTCGGTTTCGCCCGTGCCCAGCCCAGCATGGTAAGCCCAAACGCGAGGAGCACCAAGCCCCAGCCCAGATTGACGTTGAGGTCGAGCGACTTGGCGTAGATCGATCGATCCGACGTTAGGCCGAAGAGGGTGAGAATGGCGCCGAAGAGGGCGAACATCCCGCCGATGGGGAGGCGAAGGTCGAATCCCATTGCGTGCTTACCAGAAAAGAAGATTGAGGACGGCGACGGCGGCGAGAACCGCGATGGCGAGGGTGGAGGGACGGGTCCAGAAAGGCAGCGCTTTGTCCTTCGGCCGCTCGGTGAGCGAAGAGACCAAACCCTTGAGCTCTTCATCCGTGCGGTTGGGCTTGGTCGCGAGCGAGACGACGAAGGTCACGACGAGGCACGTGAGGAAAGCGACGATGGCGGTCCAAAAGTTTTGCGCCATCTCGCTCGGATACGTGTGCAGGGTCGCGCCCAGCCAAGAGCCTTTGAGACCCGGATGAGAGCCTTGCGGGAGCGTAAGGCCGTGGTGGATCGCGGCGCCGACGGTACCGGTGAGAAGGCCCCAAAAACCGCCGTGACCCGTGGCCCTTCGCCAGAACATGCCGAGGAGGAACGTGGCGAACAACGGTGCGTTCACGAAGGCGAACACCAACTGGAGCACGTCCATGATATTGTTGAACCCCGCCGCGAGATAGGCGGCGCCCACGGAGATGAGGATGCCGACCAAGGTCGTGATCCGGCCTACGCGCAGGTAGTGGTCGTCGCTCTGGTTCGGACGGATGTAGCTTTCGTAAAGGTCGTAGGTCCAGACCGTGTTGAACGCGGTGACGTTGCCCGCCATGCCGCTCATGAAGGAGGCGATCAGCGCGGTGAGCCCCAAGCCCAGGAGTCCGGTGGGGAAGTAGTGGCCCAGCATGACCGGGATCGCCAGGTCGTAGTTGAGCGTGCCATCGGGCTTGCTGGGAATCTGCAATCCACCGTGGCTGGAGGTCAGGGCGATGGCGATGACGCCGGGGACGATGACCAAGAAGGGGAACAGCATCTTGGGCACGGCGGCGATAAGAGGGACGCGCCTCGCCGACGTTTCGCTTTCCGCCGCCATCGCGCGCTGAACGACGAGGAAGTCGGTGCACCAGTAGCCGAAGGAGAGCACGAAGCCAAGCCCCATGACGAGGCCGAACCACTCGACCCCCATCGGGTTGCTCGATGCCGAGCCGAGGTGCCGCCACGAATGAACGAAGGCGTCCGGCGCGAAGCCGAGCTTGGTCGAATGCCCTTCGAGCCGCTGGGTCAATCCGCTCCAACCGCCCACGTCCCGAAGGCCGAGGAACACGAGGGGCGCAAAGCCGAAGACGATAAGGAAAAACTGAAGAACCTCGTTGTAGATCGCGCTGGTGAGGCCACCGAGCGAGATGTAGCCCAGGACGATGAGCGCGGAGACCAGAACACTGAAATTAAAATTCCAGCCCAACAACAGCTCCAAAAGGAGGGCCATCGCATACATCGAAATGCCCGAGGAGAGGACCGTCATTACCGCGAAGGTGATCGCGTTAAAGGCGCGGGTCTTCTCGTTGTAGCGAAGCTTGAGGTACTCGGGGACCGACCGGGCCTTGGATCCGTAATAGAATGGCATCATAAAGATGCCGACGAACACCATCGCGGGGATCGCGCCCACCCAGTAGAAGTGAGAGGTCATCATCCCGTACTTTGCGCCGGAGGCGGCCATGCCGATCATCTCCTGCGCGCCGAGGTTCGCGGAGAGAAATGCGAGACCGGCGATCCATGCCGGGATCGAGCGGGCGGCGCTGAGGAACTCGGCGCTCGTCTTCATGTGGCGCTTAAGCTGCCAGCCGATGCCGAGCACAAAGACGAAGTAGAGCGCAAGGATCAGATAGTCCACGGCGCCCATCTGAATTCTCATGGGGTGCTATAGACTACGTAGTGGTCAGCGGGTCAGTGCCGCAAGTCCCGCGATGCCGCCCGCGTAGAGGAGCAGAACCACGAGCGAGTCGATCCCGAGACGAAGGAACTGGCGGCGTGGCCGAAAGATCAGTCCGTACACGAACACGGCGGTGAGCAGAATCCCGAGCGCGGTGAGGAACACGTCGCCCCGCTCCGCGCCGGAGAGGATCGACCTTCCCGAGACGGCGGTAGCCACCACGAACAACACGGGGAGAAAGACGTGGCCGCCGAGAACGTCGCTTACCGCGAGTCGATCGTTGCCCGCCCGCACGGCGCCGAGACAGGAGGAGAGCTCGGGAAGCGCGCCCGCGGCGGCAAGCACGGTCGCGCCGAACACGAGGCCGCCGATGTGCAGGCGCTCGGCGATCGCGCTGCTCGTCTGCTCCAAGACGACACCCGCGAGAAGCGTGGCGAGGGCCGCCGCGATGAAGATCGGAAAGGGATGACGCACCGCCGCGCCTTCGGCTTTCGCGGGCTTCGTCGGACGATCGCCCGCCGGCTCCCAAGGCAGGCCATGCCGAGCCTTGTTGAGGAGGGCGATGCCCACGCCCCACCCGACGAGGATTAGAAATCCGCTCGGGGTGGTGAAATGGCCGATCATCATCGGCGGCACCTGAGTAGCCATGACGATCACAGAGAGCATCGCCATTACGAGCACGCCCTCCAGCACCAACTCCAAGGAGCCCGCGCGGAAGGTCAGGGGCTCGTCCTTCCGGTAGACGACGCCATCGATCACAGCGAGGACGGCGGTCTGGGCGGCGATGCTGCCGAGAAGGCTGCCCGAGATGAGGTCGCGCCGCCCTTCGCGGGCGGCGGCGATGGTGATCGCGAGTTCGGGAAGGTTCGTGGCGACGGCAAGCAGGAGAAGGCCGCAGAGCGTGTGGCCGAGGTGAAGCCGTTCGGCGATGGCATCCGTCGTCTTCGCCAACCGTCCGCCCGCGAACCAGACCGCTCCTGCCGCGAGGGCAAAGAAGAGGAGAAGCAGGGGTAAGGCGGCGTGGGAGAACATGGCTGATCGTCGTCCCCGACGGCTGAAGATCGCCCATTTAACCCGAAACGGCCCTCCGCCGCATTCGGCGATCGCGAGGATCCTTATCCGCCATGCCGCACGGGCGGCAGATGGGCTTCCTCGTCCCCCTCG
>CAXUKB010000387.1:0-4418 GCA_964251345.1 uncultured Fimbriimonas sp.
CCCTTGAGCTTCGCGAGAGCGTGCGCGACGACGTCGGCCATTCGCAAAGGACGCTTTTCGCCGGCCGGAGGCTTCGCGTCTCGGGGGTCCGGGCGCACACCTTGGGAGGGGAAGGGTTTGTGATTGGCCTCCACCCAGCCATTGCCACGGTTGTCGATCCAGGATGTCCCGATGACGTTCCGGTCGTCGAGGCCCTTGAGGACCGCGTCGAACAGAACGGGCAGGCGGAGCAGTGGCGAAACGACGATCGTGTCGTAGCCCGCGATGCCGGGGTCCTGCCGAAGGCGCCCCACCGCGTCGTAGATCGTGCCCGGCGAGGTTAAGAGCTTCGTGGACGCGCGGACCTCCGGCACGTTCGCATCCTCGACCATCGGTCGAAGGATCTTGCTGTCGAAGGAGGGAAAGCGCTTCATCTTCGAGAGCAACTCGGCGTAGTCGTGCCACGCCGTGTCATCTCCCGCCTTCGCGCGTGCCTCGATGGCCGGGACGACGAACGTTCCCGCGTAGTCCTCGGTCATCTGGCCCTTCCAGAGGGCGTCGATCGACTGCTTCGTGAGATCGCGGAGCAGCGCGACGCTCCGGGGTGGGTCCCACTGCGCGAGATCGAGACCCATTCGAAGCGAGGTCGTCAGCATGAGCGGTCCGCCGAGCCTTTCGTCGTTGCGGTCCAAAACGTCGTACGCCCGCCGTTCAAGCAGATCGCTCAGCGATGGGTTCTGGCGCCCCCGAACGGCCTCCGCGTAAGGCGCGCCCTTAACCGGCCCGCGCGACGAAAAACCCATCCGCTGGGTGCCTTGCGGATCGAAAAGGCGCGTCATCGCCTCCTCCCATTTCCGCCATCCGGCCCGGTCGTCGGCCAAGGTATCGAACCATCGATCCGGCCCGGTCTTTCCCTTGTTGGCGCTCCAGTAGGTGCGAAGGGCGGCCACGTCGAGCGGAGTCATCGATCCGGCGGGGAAGCGGTCGGTCTGGGCGAACGCCTGAAACGCCGCCAGCGCCGCCTCGCGCACGGGGATGAGATGGCGCGGCGCGAAGAAGTCGCGCCCAAAGC
This sequence comes from uncultured Fimbriimonas sp., assembly GCA_964251345.1. Taxonomy (GTDB): domain Bacteria; phylum Armatimonadota; class Fimbriimonadia; order Fimbriimonadales; family Fimbriimonadaceae; genus Fimbriimonas. The sequence goes on from CAXUKB010000387.1 coordinate 1,052, forward strand.
TGACGGAGCGGGTCAGCCGCTTGTCGTGCTCCATCGCGTCGAAGAGCGGGTCCGCCGCCTCGGCTCCGTGGACGGCAAGCGCCGCGACGATGGGATCGCTGGCGAGATCGACTCCGCCCGGCTGCCCCCACTGGCGGGCGTTTACCTCGTCTAAACGTTCGATCAGCGTCGACACCGAGGCGGTCTTCAAATCGAGGGCGGGACGGGGCGGTGCGGCTAACCGCCGTTCCGAATCGGCGACGAGATCGGCGACGACTTCGAGATAAGTGTAGGGGTCACCCTGAACGATCGAGCCGTGCGGGAGCGCGTGGGTTCGCGGATCGACCTGGGACAGAAGGTGGGCGGTGTAGGCCGGTCGCTCCCGAACGACCAACCGGCCGACGCGTAACGCCGTGTGGTCGTCGCCCATCATGTGGGCCTCAACGGCCTGATGAAACAGCCGCACGAGGAAGGGCTGGCGCATGGAAAACCGCTCCTTCGGGAGCGCGGCGAACACCTTCTCGCTGAGATCGGTTCGGTTATCGATCAGCAGGAGCCGGGCGGCAGTCTCCGGATCCGAGGCTGCGGGCGGCGCCCAAGTCTTGGACGACACGGGGTGCGTGGTGGAGAGATCCTTGGCGTCCGCCGTCAGCGATGCGCTATGCCCGGGACCCTGCACGTCGTAGACCAGGCCGTCGAGCGCAACGATGCGGCTTGGACGACCTTGGGAAATCCAACCGTGGATCTCGACGGCCTTTTCGTTCCGACCCCAGGGGCTCCCCAACCGGACCATGGCCCCGCCGTACGCCTTGCCACGCGGATCGCCCAGGCCGTGGGCGAGCAGAAACGCGGTCTCGTCGACGAACTCCTTCGGAAGGGTGGTCTGCGGAGGAATCCAAGCGTCGGGCTTTGGCTCATCCTGGATCGCGGCGTGAGGAACCGTCGTTCGGTCGCAACCCCAGATCAGGGCCAAGGCGAAGAGAAGAAGGGCAGCGTGCTTCATCGGCGCTTAAAGAGGAGACGAAACGAACTCGGCGGACGTTGAATCTCCGGCCGCCTTTTTGAAAAAAGGCATTGGCGTTTCTGTGTGTGGAAGAGCACATTAAGGGCCGAACGGAGAGTCGCGCCAATTGAAAGGCCAGTCGATGAGGTCAACGATCCGCCCCGCGTTACGATCGATGTAGAGGCGGATCTGGATGATCGCCGCATCTTTTTCCGCGGTCGGCCAGTAGGCGTGGAAAGGTGGCGCGCCTTTCAGTTCGGCGAGACGCTCGGCCATTCGATCGCAGATTCGGAAGGGCCGAGTCTCGCCGGGCGACGGAAGAAGCGGGTCGGCGAGCACCCTTTCGTCGGCGCCGCTACCACTGACCATGCTTCCGTCGTGGCGAAAAGAGATGCCGCCTTGATCGTCCACGATGCAGTCTCCGATGGTCGTTTGGTCGTCCAGAACCCGGCCGACATCTTGCCGGACCTCGGGGAGGGCCAGCAAGGGGGAGAAGGCGAGGCTCTCCGCCCAACCGGAACCGGGATTGTCTTTAGCGATCCGCGCGAGATCGTTCGGTGCGCCCGGATCGAGGAATGTCTTTCGGGCAGCCTCTCGCATGATGGGCAGATCGCGGTGACCGATCATGGAAAGGAGGATCTTTACCGAAGAATTGCCGCCGATGTTCCAGAGAGGGCCTACATGGGGGATCCATGCGGCGTACTCGGGCCAGACGTCCAGATCGTTCAGCTTGGCTCGTCTTTCCAGCACGGCGACGAGCGCCTCGGCCGTCCCCTGGTCGAGGTCGGGATCTTTGTTCAAGAGGACGTGCTCCATCTCGACGTGGGAGACTCCGCGGAGGACCGGCAGGGACGCCGCCGCTTCCCACTCCGCAAGGCACTCGGCGAAACGAAGTCCGCTGGCTCGTTCGAACGTCTTCGGCCCCCCGGACGGTCCCGCGACGCAGAGCTCGGTCGCGCGCTTGGCGAGAAGGTCGCCGAGCGATGGATTCGATCGCGCTCGGAGGGTTTCCGTTGGGTAACCCTTGCCGGCGGCGGTCCGACTGAACAGCCGATCGCGGGCTTCCGACCAACGCGCGTCGCCCGCCGAGTCGTCGGCGAGAATCTTCATCAAACGCTCCTCCCGGGAGAGCGCGCCGTTTTCCTTCCAGTAGCGCCTGAGCCCCTTCACATCGACGGAGCCATTCTGAACGCCAGGAAGCTGGTCTACTCCGGCGATCGTTCGAAACGCAACGAGGGCGGCCGACTTCACCGAGATCAAATTTCGCGCGGGATGGAGGTGGCGGTGATGGCTCACGGAACGGGTGAGCCGATCGTCCTGCTCGAGCGTTCGCAAGAGAGGCTCGCCAGCCTCACCGCCTTTCGCGATCAGCGCGGCGACGATCGGATCGTGGTCGAGATCGACGCTGCCCGGCTGGTAGTGCTGCTGCTCGTCGACCTCGTCCAGACGATCGATCAGGGTCTCGACGGATGCGGTCCTCGGATCGAACGGCGGACGGGGCGGCTCGGTGAGACGACGAACGGCGTCGGCCGCGAGGAGCGGGACGTCGTTCAGGAAGGGAAACTGTTCGTCAGTCTTGTAGGGTTGTCCATCCGTCCCGGTCGCATTGCGCCGTCCATGCCGCGCGAGGGCGCTCTCCTCCCACACGGGCCGCTCGCGCAGAATCTCTCGGCTCACGCGGAGCGCCGTGCGATCGTCGCCGGCCATGTGAGCCTCGACCGCTTGATGGAACGACAGGACGACCCAATCATTGAAATCGTCGTAGTTTTTGTAAGGAAGTTTTTCGTAGAAGCGCTCGGCGAAGTCCGTCCGACCGGCGATTAGTAGGAGCCGGACGAAGGTTTTCCAGCCGGCTCCGTACGGGGAGTCTTCCCCAGCCCCGTTCGGGGTCTCCATTCGCCGAACGTCGGACTCCAGCGAAGCGTCCGCGCCGAGGGCGCGCACGTCGTACACAAGTCCATTCGTCGACACGATTCGACGGGGCGCTTTTCGGGAGATCCAACCGTGGACTTCGACGGGTCGGCTTTGCGCGCCTCGATGGCCGGTCGAGTCCACGAGGGCGGAGCCGTAAGTCCGCCCTCGTGGATCGCCCAGTCCGTGGGCAAGCATGGCCACCGTCTCGTCCACGAACTCTTTCGGGATCGTCGTCTTCGGAGGAGACCAAGGTGCGGGGGAGGGTTCCTCGGTGACCCGCACCCCCTTCGGAAGTTTGGGCACGCTCTGGCCAACGACCGCCGCCGCGAAGCCGAACGAGAAGAGGAGGGTAAGGGCAACGGACCTCATGGGCGTACTCGGGTTTGGACGTATGGCAGGGAGCCGCGCTTCGACGTGGTTACCAAAGCCGGTCAAGCCTTGAGGAATCTCAGAGGTTGCGTAGATCGGGAT
>CAXUKB010000388.1:0-4411 GCA_964251345.1 uncultured Fimbriimonas sp.
ACCCCGCGGAGGCGGGCACTTGCCGGATCGGCTTGCGGATCGTGCGGATCTCCCGGCTCGACGCCGCTCGCTGGGCACGCCTCGTTGAGGAAATGGCCGAGCGGTGACGCATTCGCGACTCGATTAGGCGGGCACGAGAGCAAGGCGACTCGTAAGGGTGACACGCCTTCCCGGGAATCTTAGCGCTCGTAACGCAAGAGCGTGCTAGTCTGTGGCCAGTGGGTGGAACGCGATGACCGACGAGCAGGCCGACGGCTTCGTGAGCAACCTCAGGCGATGGAAGCGCGGCGTCCCCGATGAGTTCACCGTCGGACTCGAGTACGTGCCCGCCGTGGTCCGCGCCCTGCTGCGGATCGGCTTGGTCGCCGAGCCAACGGGGACCGCGGGTCGGCTGAGGATCGTGGATCGTCCCGACGGGGTGTCCGCCGAAGACCTGAAGGAGATGCAGCGGCTCGGCACGGAGGTCCTGCGGGCTCTCCGGGCGCGCCACGCCACGAAGCTCTCCGCCAGGGACCTCTTGGAGATCAACGCAGACGAGTCGGACGCGCTCTGGGCGAAACGTTACCTTGAGATCGGCATCGTCTCCCTGCGGCGGATGGGCGCGCTGCTTCAGGTTCCGGTGGCCGGGACCTGACGTCATAGGCGAAGAACCGGGTCAGGCGTACCGCGGGTCGCGATGAAGGCAGCACACCCGAGAAGGCGCGGCCCCGCGATGAACTCGGTGGACCAGGGACAGCTCCTCGGTCTCCTTCACAATCGCAGGAAGCACTCCCTCAAGCGCCTGGCTGCGCTGGCTTTCGAGAAGGCTCGCCGCCGACGGGCGCAGGGGGTACCGCTCGCTTCGCCCCAGTAGGTCGCGGCTCGCGAAGGAGTCCGATCCGTCGCCCTCGCCCACGAGGTTTCACTCCCCCTCGGCGTCGCTACGCTCGCGGAGAACGATCGACGCACCCCGTCCGCCGCGACGTCGTGGGAGGGTAAGACCACCTCTCGGTAGCGAACGTTTCGGAGGCGAAGCATCCTTTTCGAGTCACAGCGAAGAGCCCACGGTGCGGAATGACTCCCCACCCGAAGAGATTGTCATCTGGACTCGCTCGAACGAGGAAGCTACGGCAGAGACCATGGAGCGTCGAATCGCACGGTGCTTCTTGCGCAACCGACCGCCGCAAAAAACTCCAAATCTCTCGGAACCCGCGACGTGGAGGTCGCTCTAATTCGCATGACTGCACAAAGGGGGACAGCCGGCGAAGAGGGATCGTTCTCCTACATGCCGGGAGCGATCGAGGGTCTGCCGGAGGCGTGCCGTCTGGCGGATCGCTCGGGTACGCGCCGCGCGAGACCGAGACGCTCTTGCGACGGGCGATCGAGGATCCGTTCGGATTCTCCGTCGTCGCACGCCGCCGCACAAGGGGCGAGCGCGAGGTGGTCGCTTACGAAGTCGCGTTCCTCCTACGCCACGCCTGCTCCTCGCGCCTCATCAATGGACCCGAGCCCTTCGCCTCGATCGCCCTGGAGCCGGGCGCTTGCCCCTTTCCTACGGAAGAGGAGGTGGGTCGACGCAACGGCGCCGAGGGGCTCGACCTCCTCGTGGCCAAGTTCGTCGTGTCCGCCTCGCTCTCCCGAGAGGACGCGGCGCGGGTCAGGGCGCAGATGCCGATGGCCTTCGTGGAGATGTACGCGGGAAACCGGGTGCGCGAGCTCCTTTACGAGGTTCGGGGAACGGAGGCGGCGGCGCGGGCCGCGGCGGGCGGGTTCGAGCCGGTGGCGACGCACGCCGCCTGGCACGACGCGGCCGGGGTTCCGGAGGAGAGCCGCTCCGTCGTTCTCCGGTTCGACCCGTCGAGCCAGGGGGCGCTCTACAACCTTCTCGCGCTTCGCTTGCTTCAGTACCGCCCACCGATTCTCCGCCTGCCGCCCGGCGCGCGGGAGATCGTGAGGCTCGCGGTTCTCGGCGAGAGCGACGCCCAGATCGTGGCGGCGCGCGGGATCTCCCCCGCCTCGCTCAATAGCCGGTGGACACGCGTCTTCGACCTCGCGGCGCGGCGGATGCCAGATCTCTTCGCCGTCGAGACCGGGAAGTCCCGCGACCGCGGTCGCCTGCTCGCGTACGTGCGGGATCATCCGGAAGAGGGATGGCCTTACGAGCCGAGCCGGGAGCGGTTACTGCGTGAAAGCCCGCCTTAACCGACTTCGTCTCGTCTCGATCCACGTGGCAGAACGTCGCGCGCTCGCAATCCACGACAAGGCGGTGATCTAAACGGCTCAGGAACGACCGGAGATCACCGCCGAGTCGAGTCGATCCCCAGGCTATAGGTCGTAGCCCGTCGAGGTCACCACGACCGCGTTCCACAGCGCGGCGCCCACCATGGCTTCGTTCTCCGGCTCGGCCGCCTCGAAGCGGAACGAGCGGAACGCCGTGGTGATCTCGACCCACGCCGCGCTTGGAAAGTACGGGAGCTCGATCGACGCGTACGCCTTTTCAATCGCCGCCACGAAGTAGAACCGGCCGGGCAGCTCGTCCGGGCCCCAGTCCATCCTCACCACGCGCACCGGCTCCTCGCCCCTTCGGCATTCTTCGACGACGAGGACGAGACGGTAGATCAAGACCGACATGAAACGGCAGGTTACCAAAGCCGGTATTGTGTGAAGACACCGGTAAGCAGGAAGGCAGACGGGGCGGAAACGAGAACGCCCGCTCAGGTCTAGGACCGGGCGGGCGTCTCGCAAGCAAGAGCGTCTAAGCTGTCTCTGCTACTCGGCAGGCTAGACGCGTTTCATCGGGCGTTCTTGCGGCGCTTGACGAACGCCACGACTCCGAGGCCCAAGGCGGCGACGGTCGCGGGCTCGGGAGTGGGTTGGACTCCCACGGTCACGTCGTCCAGCCAGGTCGGCCCGTTCTCCCCGCCGTCGTAGCCGTACACCTGGAGCGTGGTAAGGAACTTGCCGGGGTCCAGCATGCTGGTAAGGTCGTACTTCTCGAAATCGGTCTCGGTCGGTGTGGCGAAGAAGAGGGTGTCGCTTCCGTCGGTGTAGAGCAAGTCGATGATGAACAGCGCGCCAGGGTCCTGCTTCACCCAGGCCGACACCTCCGTGATGGAGGCGGTGGCCGTCGGCGCGAACGTCTGCTCGATCAGCGCGTTGCCCGTGACCTCGGCCGAGTACCGACCGGTATGAACATGATCGTTCGCGATGTGCCAGTTCGTTCCGGACGAGTTGTCGTTCAGGGTCCACGACGAGAGGCTTCCGGTCTCGAATCCCGGGTTGTTGATGAGGTTGACGGCGCTCGCGACGGTCGCGGCAAAGGCGAGGAAGGAGCAACTAAGGAGGCGTTTCATTTTAAGGGTGTGCCGTGCTGCTTATAGGCCGGGCACGCCGTCAGGGTGGACGGTGTACCGAGGAATTAGCACTCAACTCACGTTCAGGTCGAGACGGCCCGCGTCCTACGCAGGAGCGACTCGTAGAGGAGCCGTCTAGGAGTGAGCTACGCCCGCTTGCGGCGGCGAAGGATCGCGACCGCGCCCAAGGCGAGCGCAGCGAAGGCGGAGGGCTCAGGAACGGGGGCGACGTTGACGGTACCCACGCCGCTGACGCCGGTGTAGAAGTTCCCGGTCGCGCCCCCGACGCGCAAGGGGTTCGTGCCCGGGTCGACGAAGGTGGTGTCTCGGTAACCCGTGTTGATCAGGAAGTAGCTCAGCCCGGCCGTCAGCGTGGCGGTGGGGATCCGCGATCCCGGTTGCGCGCCGACGGAGGCGGTCGACTGGGCCGAAACGTTGGCGAAGGGTCCGGGGAGAACCGAGAAGGTGCCGGTGTAGTCGTCGTTTTGAGCGATCGGGGTTCCGGGCTGGGCGGGGACGAACGTGCCCGCGTAAAGCTGGAGGAAGGTGTCCAGCGCGTTCGAGGCCGTGCTGCTGCTGGCGGTGTTGGGGGAAGCGTGCTCGAAGCTGTAGGCCCCGGTCGTGCCCACCGTGAACTGAAGCACGCTGTAGAACTCCTGCCCGCTGCCGAATCGGCTCGCGCCGGGGGCGGTAAACGCGGGGCTGGTGGAGGTCAGCGCGCCCGAGTAGTAGTAGGTTCCGGCCCGCGCGGAGAGCGCGCTGGCGGTGGCGACGACGAGGACGAGGGAGGAACGGACGAGGACGGAAGTCATGGTCTTAGGGCTTGGCCCGATTCCAGTGAGGCGGTCGAGGAACGCCGAAGTCTAGTCGCAATTAGGCGTGCGCACGAGCCACGACAGCACTAAAGAGGGAGGGAAGGCTCTAGGAGGCTCGGTGGTGCATCGCGATCACGGAAGCGAAGAGCAGGGCCGACGCGAGCAGCAGCGTGGTGAATGCCAGCCGTCCACTCACCTGCGCATTATACGACGGGGCGGTAAGCGGTCGTGCCGAACGGCGTCTTTGCACGATCGACGCAGTTG
>CAXUKB010000389.1:0-4392 GCA_964251345.1 uncultured Fimbriimonas sp.
GTAGTAGGCGTTCGTCTCATACCGAAACTCGACCTCGCCTCCTTCTTGCGTTTCGTAGAAAAGCTTCTCTAGCGCCGCAACCATCGGTCCATGACGCGGGTCTCCTTGCGCCGGTGCGTAGGAAGACGACATCAAGCGGCCGAGGGCGCCCTCGGAATCGAAGCGTTGCGCGATCTCGAACCGGGCGATCTGCATCCCGCCTCCGAACCAAACGGCGAGATCCTCGGCCGAAATCGCGTTGTGTCGAACGGCGAGGTAATCGCCCGCAAACTCGCGTAAGATTGCCTCGTAGCCACGCAAGAACGGCGTGACGTCTTCCACACGTTCGTTCCAGACGAGCGCGACGAGGCCGTTTGGCCGCAGGATGCGCACGATCTCGCGTCGCACCGCGGCGCGGTCAAACCAGTGGAACGCCTGGAACGCGGTCGCGAGATCGATCGTGCCCGCCGGCAAGCCCGTCGCCTCGGCCGTGCCGTCGATGCTCTCGAAATGTTTCGATCCCGAGAGCGACGCCTCCGCGGCGGAACGCATGGCGGCGTTCGGCTCCACGGCAAACACCGTCGCCCCCATTTGGAGCAGCCGATTCGCCGAGATTCCGGTGCCCGAGCCCAAGTCGGCGATCCTCGAAGCCGAACCGAGCGCCGCTTCACGGGTGAGAAGCGCGAACAGTTCTGGCGGATAGCCGGGTCGGTAGCGAACGTAGTCGGTGACGCGGTTCGTAAAGCGTGCCGTCGAGTCGACGCTCATTGAGGCTATAGTAGACCCGCTATGCTGAAGGAGTTTCGCGATTTTATTGCCCGCGGCAACGTGCTCGACCTTGCCGTCGGAATCGTTATCGGTGCGGCCTTTACGGCCATCGTGAACTCGTTCGTCAAGGACATCATCAGTCCTCTGATCGGCATCTTCGGCACCGCCAATTTCAACGATCAGTTCATTGTGCTCAAAGATCCGAAGCACACAGGTCCCTACGCGAGCCTGGACGCCGCCTCCAAGGCGGGCGCGGTGACCTTCAACTACGGCAGCTTCCTAACGGCGACGATTAATTTCTTGATCATCGCTTTCGCTCTTTTCTTGATCGTGAAAGCCGCTAACAAACTCAAGGAGCGTCTCGTCCTGCAGCAGAAGCAGGAGGATGCCGCTATCGCCGCCGCCGAACCCACGAAGGAAGAGCAGCTCCTCACCGAAATTCGCGATCTCCTCAAGAAGTAACGGGAACCCCAAGCTTTCGCCTTCCCGTCCTCCTCCTGAATTGGCGCGCTTGACACCGCCCCCTCAGGGTCGGCACAATGCGCTCCGCTCCTCCATTGCGACGCCGGTCGCCATCGGAACGTACTGGACCCCGAGGACTCTATGGCCACCAAGCTCGTCATCGTTGAATCGCCTGCCAAGGCAAAAACCATATCGGGCTACCTTGGAGACGACTATGAGGTGATGGCCAGCATCGGCCACATCCGCGACCTCATGCCCAACGGCCGCGGCCTTGGGGACGAGCACAAGAAGAAGTGGTGGGCCGACTTTGCCGTCGACGTCGACAACGACTTCGAGCCGTTTTACGAAGTGCCCGCCGAAAAGGCCGCCCAGGTTTCCAAGCTTCGGGCCGCCATGAAGGGCAAGGATTCGCTGGTCCTCGCGACGGACGAAGACCGGGAGGGCGAAGCGATTTCCTGGCATCTGCTCCAAGTCTTGAAGCCTTCGCGCAACGTGAAGGTCGAGCGGATCGCCTTCCACGAGATCACCCGCGACGCGATTCGAAAGGCGATCGCGAACCCGCGTCAGATCGATACCGATCTGGTGGAGGCGCAAGAGACCCGGCGCATTCTGGACCGGCTCTATGGCTATTCGCTCTCGCCCGTTCTCTGGCGGCGGGTCACTAAGAACCTTAGCGCGGGCCGTGTCCAGAGTCCGGCGGTGAAGCTCATCGTCGAACGGGAGGTCGCCCGGCGAAACTTCCGCAGTGCGGAGTACTTCGATCTTCGCGCGACGCTTCGAAGCGAGAACGTCGAATTTACCGCCGATCTCCGTGGCGTGGATGGCAAGCGCGTGGCGAGCGGCAACGACTTCGACGACACCACCGGCGCGCTGAAAAAGGACCGTGAGGGCAAGGTGCTCCTGCTTGACGGCAAGGCCGCCGAGGCGCTGGCCGTCGCCGCCCGCAAGGCGGAGCCTTACCGCGTCAGTCGGGTCGAGACCACCGAAGGCACCGAGCGGCCGGCGGCGCCCTTCATGACGACCACCCTCCAGCAGGACGCCAACCGGAAGTTCGGCTTCGGTGCGGACCGCACGATGCGGATCGCGCAGTCGCTCTACGAGGGCGTCGACGTCGGTGGCGAGACGGTCGGCCTGATCACCTACATGAGGACGGACAGTTTGACCCTGAGCGGGGAGGCCGTCGGCAAGATCCGGGACCTCATCTCGAAGGACTACGCGGACTGCCTTCCCGATAAACCGCCCACCTACAACTCGAAGGTGAAGAACGCGCAGGAAGCGCACGAGGCGATCCGGCCCACCGACGTCGTGCGACGGCCCGAGACGATCTCACGCTTTCTCAACGAAGACCAGCGCAAACTCTACGAACTTATTTGGAAGCGCACCGTCGCAAGCCAGATGAAGCCCGCTCAGGTTCTCCGGACCGAAGCCGAGGTCGTGGTCAAGACGACCGATAACGCGCTCTCCTTCGTCGCGACGGGGCGCCAGATCAAGTTCGATGGCTTCCTTCGCGTCTATCGCGAGGGCCGGGACGACGATGCCGCCGATCCGAGCGAGCGCCGTCTCCCTCGGCTTGACCAGGGGCAAGAAGTCGAACGCGTCGGCGTGGACGCCCTCGGCCATGCCACCAAGCCGCCCGCCCGCTACACCGACGCGACGCTCATCAAGAAGTTAGAAGAGCAGGGAATCGGCCGACCTTCAACCTACGCAAGCATCATCTCGGTGATTGTCGACCGAGGTTACGTCCGGAAGGTCGCCAAGCAGCTTGTGCCCACGTTCCGGGCCTTCCTCGCAATGGAAGTGCTCGAGAACAATTTTGGCGAGCTGATGGACCTTGGCTTCACCGCCCACATGGACGAGGCGCTGGACCGGATCAGCGAAGGAAAGGACGACAGCAAGCGCTACCTGAAGGAGTTCTTCATGGGCACCGACTCGAAGATGGGCCTTCACCAGCTTGTCGAAGAGCGCGCCAAGGAAATTCCCTATCCGAATTTCCAGGTCGGCAACGATCCGGAAACGGGAGAGCCGATCGTCGTCCGCAACGGACGCGACGGCGGCGCGTTCATCCAGCTTGGCGAGGGCGACAACCGTCGTTTTGCCGACGTACCCGACGATCTCGCGCCCGCCGACCTGACCCTGGAGAAAGCGGTCGAACTGCTCGCGCAGCGGAAGGCGTCGCCAGAGTCCGTGGGAATTCACCCGCAGACCGGTCGGAACCTTCTCCTGCGCAACAAAGGCGGTTTCTACCTTGAAGTCGAGCGTACGCCGGCGGAAGTCGAAGCGAAGGACAAGCCGGTCTGGATCTCCGTTCCGCCCGGAGCCGACCCCCGAGAGATGTCTCAGGAGGATCTCGACTTCCTCTCGTCGCTACCGCGAACGATCGGCAACCACCCGGACGACGGCGAGCCGGTCGTCTTCAAGGTCGGTAAGTTTGGCGCGTACATCGAACACGAGGGCGAGCGCCGGACAGCGGACGATTGGACCGAAGGCAAGGCGATGAGCCTCGACCGCGCGCTGGAGATCCTCGCGCTGCCGAAAGGCCGATCCGCTCGGGTTCCGGTCGCGCCGCTCAAAGAGTTCGGTCAATTCGAAGGCGCGGCCGGTCCCGTGCGGGTGCTGAGTGGCCGTTTTGGGCCGTACATCACCGACGGCGAGACGAACGCGACCCTCCCGAAAGGGACCGATCCCGAGACGCTGGACGCCGAGGCGGCGAAGCGCATCCTCGACGCCAAGCGCGAAGCGGGCCCGTCGGCGAAGAAGCCCGTGCGTCGGACGGCGGCGAAGAAGGCTCCCGCTTCGCGGGCAAAGACGGCGGCGAAGCCGAAGGCGACGGCTCGGAAGAAAGCGTGAACCCGCGCGTCGTCGCTTTCGGATCGCCCGAACAGGCGGCGACGGTCGAACTGCGCCGCGAGGTTCTGCGTCGTCCGCTCGGCCTCGATTTCACCGACGAGCAACTCGCGGCCGAACGTGGGGACACGCATTGGGCGATTTTCGATGGCGAGACGGCTCTCGCCTGCCTCGTTCTCACGCCGTTAGTCGGGGAGACGCTGAAGATGCGTCAGGTCGCGGTGAGGGAAGATCAGCAGGGCCGTGGATGGGGGCGACGGCTGGTGGAGGCCTCGGAAGGCTGGGGGAGGGAAACCGGCTTTCGGCGCATGGTTCTTCACGCCCGGGAGACCGCCGTCA
>CAXUKB010000390.1:0-4372 GCA_964251345.1 uncultured Fimbriimonas sp.
CCCTTGGGTTTTCCTGCCCCCGGATGCCGAGCTTCTCGACGTTAAAGGAGACCCGGTTCCTGGCTACGCCACCGGCCACCGCAAGCGATGGGCCGAACTTCGAGAAGGCCTGACTTTCAGCACGAATCCTCCGCTCGACCGGCTTGGTCGACCGAGTACCCACGCGACTCTCGTGATGCCGACGGGCTTCCGCCTTCGGACGCTGGAAAGGAGCTTCGTGACCTACGGCGTTCGGAAAGGCGTGGGCCGCCCGGGCGCGCTAACCCTCGATCGCGGAACCGTCGACATTCAGAACTCCGCTTTACACCATGGCGCCAAGCTCAACATCGGCACTTCCGACGCGGCGTTTCTGCTTCTTCGAAGAGAGAAACTCGACGTACAGTTCGGTTACACGCCGGGGACGCCGGGGGGTTCCGTGTCGACGACCCGCCTTCAGGTCAACAAGGGCGAAGCCCAGGTGACACCGCCTTGGCCCTCTTCGAATCGACACATCGCGCCGGCGGTCGGCAACGTTCGGGTCATCGTCAAGCGGCGGGCACGGGTGGTCGGCATCTGAATCGATTCGGCTACTCGACGAGGCCGACGACGCGTGGCGGGTCGCCTTCGACCTCCACCGCGACATCGTTCTTCAGCCGGTCCCGTATCGACCGTTCGACGGGCCGCGACTTGACCAGCCGACCGGCGACAACCAGAAGAACCCGCCCGTCGCGTCCGCAGGGCCCCACGCACCGCGCGACCGCTCGTTCCTCCCCTGGCAAATCCATCGGCGGGACGCCGCTTGCGGCGGGCGGTTCGGTGACGATGGGCGCAGCGGCCTTCGGTGGCCCAAGCACCGCGCTCCAGTCGAGGTCGCCAAGCTTGGGCCCAGGCGGCTCCTTATTCGGCGGTTCGGGCGGCTCGCGACGGTCGCCCCGGCCACTCGTCAGGTGATAGCCGCCGCACACCACGCACCGGTAGGCCCGATAGCGACCGGCGACGAACGCCTCGGCGGCGGACCGCGTCTCGAATCTCGCCTTACGGGAACAGGCCCGCTCCGCCGCCTTGAGGTATCGCCCTTTGCCCAAATTCAGGCCCGACGACGTCCCGGCAAGAGGGCAGTAGGACTCAAGGGTTCGAGGGGGCGATCGTTCGGCATCGGGGTCGGGACGTTGGAGTCATTCGAGAACGATGAGCGAGGGGCGGGTACGCGAGCCGACTTCCGGCGCTCCGCGCAGGGGCAGGACCAACCCTTTGGCATCACTTTTATTCTACGCCGCCCCTTCGTCTTATAATGGTTTCTGAGTGACCATCGGCGTGTGCGACTGGGGCGTGGGCGGAATGGGATTCTACTGTCTTTTGAGAGAGTCCCGACCCGACCTCGACGTCCTTTACCTCGGCGACCAAGGCGTGCCAGGCTACGGCAAGCTGCCTCGGCCCGTGCTCGCCGCCCGGGTACGTAGCATTCTCGACGAGTTTCGCCGGCGGGGAGCCGAGCGTGTCGTGGTCGCCTGCAACGCCGCGAGCACCGTTCTCGATCCCGCCGATTCGTACGCCACCGGGATGATCCTCCCGACGCTGGCATCGGTCGGCGCCTCTCCGCTCGATCTCCGCTCCGAGAAGAGCCCCTTGGAGCGGAGAATTGGAGTTGTCGGCGGACGCCGCACCGTGCTCTCCGGTGCCTACGCGCAGCCGCTTCGTTCAGCAGGTTGGACCGTGGTCAACCGCATCGCCCAACCGCTTTCCGGCCTCATCGAGGCGGGGATGGCCGGTGCGCCGGAGACCGAGGAGGCCCTCGACGCGATTCTCCGCCCCTTGCGAGGCGTCGACGCGCTGATCCTTGCCTGCACGCATTACATCGTGTTGGAACCGGCCATCCGAGCGCGGCTTCCCCGAGTCAGGATCGTCGATCCTGCGACGCTCGCCTGGTCCGCGTTCGCCTCCGACTTGCCTCCTGCCCAAGGACGCGTCGGCGCGACGCGCTTCCTCACAACCGGCGATCCCGCCCAGATGACGGAAGCCGCCCGCGTGGCGTTCGGCGTCGAATGCTCGCCCGAGAGGATCGCGCTTTGATTCTCGTGCTCTACACCACGAAGTACCGCCTCGGTGGGGCGGAGATGGAGCGCGCCGCCCGCCTCATGGCCCGGCAGCGAGGCGGCGAAGCGGTTCGAGTCGAATCAAAGGTCGAATTTCTCGCCGCCCTCGCCGAGGGGCCGATCGACGAACTTCACTTTATCGGCCACAGCGGCCTCTATGGCCCGATGTTCGGCACGACCGCGTTCGCGGAGCAGATGAGCCGCGCGGAGTGGGCCGCCCTCGACATCCCCTTCGCGCCGGGTGCTCGCGCCTTCTTTCACTGTTGCCGCTCCGCCCGTTGGTTCGCGCCCTACTTCGCCCGTCGCTACGGCGTCGAAGCGCACGGCCACCGATCCTACACCACCTTCTCCGCCACCCCTTCGGTCTACCGTCCGGTGCGCGAGGAGGGTGAGACTTACGTCGTGTCGGTTCCCGGCCTAAAAGGGATGGGGCTCCGGGGCGCGTTCCAAAAGCGCACCGGCCGTTGTCCCGTCATTCCTATGACCCAGTTCGAGCCAACGCCGGACGAAGATCGGGGCTACGACGAGGTCGCCGACCTCTACGACGCCGTGTTCGAGGACTTCCGCGTTCGCGAGGACGAGTGGCGCTGGATCTCCGCTCGTGTTCCGGAGGGTGCGAAGGTGCTCGACCTCGGTTGCGGCAACGGCTCGATGCTCGGCGCGCTCGCGCCTCTGATCGAAGGCGGGATGGGTGTCGATGCCTCCGAGCCCATGCTAGAGCGTGCCCGCCACCGTAACCGCTTCGAATCTAACCTCGAGTTCCGCCGTCTCGACGGCCCGACGCTTCCCGTCCCGGATGCGTCGATCGACACGGTGACCTGCATTCTTGCGTGGCGCTATCTCGACTGGGATCCGATGGTCGCGGAGATCCGTCGCGTCCTCAAGCCGGGCGGGCGTTTGCTCCTCGTGGATATGGTCGTTTCGCCTTTCCAACTTGCCGCCGTCCCGCGGGTCGCGGGAGACAAAGCCCGTGCCGCCCTCGCGGGTCTGCGCAAGCTCCGCTTCCGCCGCGCGTTGCGCGACTTGGTGGACGACGTTCGTTGGCGGCAAATGCTCGTTCACCATCCGATGCGCGCCCAGCACGAATACCGCAACTACCTTCCCAGCCGCTTCCCCGGCGGCCGCGTCGAGGTGCTCAACCGCGCCGTTCGAGCGGAGATCTTGGCCTTTGAATGGACGTCCCCTCTCCTTTCCGGGAAAGGAGAGGCAGGGTCGTAGCCTTTTAGAGGGAGTAGAGAAATGGGCTTTCCGTCCTGTAGCGGCAGGGCTTGCCCTGCGAAAGGCGTCCGCTCTGCGCTCGCGAGCGGTGCGTCGGAAGGAGCCCTGCCGCACCAATCCATTGCTCTACAAGCTCTTAGATGTGCTCGCGGTATGTCCTGGGAGCCATCCTCTCAAAAGAGTCCGGGCAAGGCCTGCCGAGCTCCCCGGGCTTTGCCTAGTCGCCCCGGTAGCTCGGCTGGAGCGCCCTCGCTCGTCTCCCGTTCGGCGGCCTCCACGGCACAGAAAACCCAATCAAATTCGTCTTTGCGGCCGCCATAAAAGGCAAGACGTTCTTACCGGAGCGCGTCCCAGTACCAACGGGCAATGGGCACCAGCGGCAAGAGGATGAAGGTGAGCGTTACGAGCAGGGTCGCCGTCCAGGTCCAACGCCGTTGCCCGTCCGTCAGCCCCGACCAGGCCCAAGCGCGCCCCCCGATCGCCAAGGCAAGGAGGATCAGGCTGGCGTCGACGCACTGCTCGCCGCCGACACGCTCTCCCAAGCACGAGCCCCGTCGTAATGGAAAGCCCAGGAGTTCGGGCGCGATCGGCAAGACTAACGCCAAAATCACGAAGATCGCGCTCAGCCGACGTAGCCGCGCGACGCCCATTACTCCTCGACGGGCGGCAAGAGATCGTGCACCCGGACGCCGCGCACCTCGTCGGAAGGTCCATAAACGCGAACCTTGCCGTACGCGCCCGTCGGCAACGGTCCCTGGTGGACCTCCACCTGACGGTCCATCAGGTTCACGATCCAGTACTCGGCGAATCCCGCGCGGGCGTAGACCCGCAGCTTCTCCGTTCGGTCGTTTGCTAGACGTGACGCGTCGGCGACCTCGGCCACGATCTCAACCTCGTGCGCTTCCGGGTAGCGCCGCGCGTAGTCGCGCCAGGAGCCTCGGAGCACGAGCACGTCCGGCTCGGGCACGCTGTCCGGCGTTCGGAGGGGAAGCTGAGCGTTGATGTCGTATCCTTCGCCGAAGACCGTTCGCAATGCGTCGATCAACGCGCGAATGCCCGCGATGTGCGGAAAGTTCTGGCCC
>CAXUKB010000391.1:0-4323 GCA_964251345.1 uncultured Fimbriimonas sp.
GAGAGGTACTTCATGAAACATTGGCAACCGGAGGGATGACGGCCGCTGCGGATCCGGCAAGTTTAAGGATGTGCCGAACGGAACGGTCGTGAAGGGTACGTTACGCCCTACAGCGCGGGGAGCAGTCCTTCCCAACGGACCGTCCAGCCCTCGCTCGGAAAGCCGGGCGCATGTCGTTGAGGAGCGTCTTTCCAGCCTGCCGCCATCATGGCGACCACGAAGAGGAGTCCACCGTTGCCAGGTAGGTACAGCGGCAGGATCGGCTGCTGATAGTTGTGCCCGTTCGCGAGATAGCGGTTCTTGGACGCGTCCAAAAAGAGCGCCTCGATGGCGAGGTCAGGGCGATCGAGACGAGCCGCGGCCATCGCCATCATGGGGTAGTCCCATCCCCAAGTGTCGTCGCGAGGCCACTTCGACAGCACAAAGTCGAGCGTCCGTTGCATCGTTTCCTTGTCGACCTTGCCGGTCGAGGGCACCAGCCCCAAAGCGCCCACCATCGTGGGGTGGCCGCTGAAGCCCGTGTCCACCACTTCAGTTTCGCGGTAGATCCCATCGTGGACCGTCAAAGGTGCCAAGTTCGTCCGAACGTGATCCCACTCGGACGACCGACCCATCCCCAACCGTTTGCGCCATTCCTGCGCGACGTTCAGGGCCCACGACCAATAGGCGAGATCGAAGGTGGGATTCTTGGACGTCTTTCGGTGAATATAGTTGTTCTCGTATGGCGCCACGCTCGGCGGCCCTAACTCGAAGCATTTACGCTCGGCGTTCCAAGAAGGGTACGACGCCATAAACTCGGCGCTTTCGAGAACGATGTCTTTGAAGAACTCCAGAGTCTCATTCGTCGGCTTCGCTTGGTAGACCAATTCGGCAAAGTGAATGGGATGGGGTTGCTGCCACGTCAAGAAAGGATTGATGCGGTTCGGGCTCTCTCGTCCTTCCGGGCCGACCATCTTAGGCCAACGTGCGCCACGGCACCCAATCCGGCCCGCGGTTTCGCGGGCCACCGGCAGGATGCGGCGATAGAACCCAAGGCTCCGTTGAAGAAGATCCGTCCGACCCCAGAGCGCGAGATGGGCCGCGTGCCACCAGTGCATCTCCAGGTGAAACTTTCCGAACCAGCTATTTTGGACCAAACCGGTCTCCTGCGGAGGCAGCGAGCCGGTGCAGTTGATCGCCGTCTGGTACTGCGACAGAACGATACGCCGCTCCAACTCCTTCCATCGGTCGTCGCGGCTTTCGGAGAGATCGATCGCCCCGCCCGTCGACCAAAATCTCTCCCAATGACGAACCGCCGCGTCGCGAACCCCTTCGAAACGGGGCAGCTTGCGGTCATCCTCGACATGATCCGGTGAGAACGCCAAGACCACGTCGAGCGTGGTCGTTCCGTTGCCTTTCCACGCAAAATCATGCGGGCTACTCTGCCTACGAGTCGCCCTTGCCGACGTCGAGGCTCGCGCGATGTACGACGTCGCGCCGTCGATAAGACGCGCAAAATGGCATTCTTCGTCGACGACGGTCAAGGTGGTGGTGTGCCGTTCCGGGCTGTTCCAGTCGGCGGGATTCTTCCAATCCGGTGGCGCGTACGGAAACCGTAGTCCAACCTCCAGCGCCCCATCTTCGATCAGCGAAGACGTCATTCGCACTGCCACGGCGTCGAGTGTAGGGTGAGACACCGTCTCGACGACCACCGGTTGGCCCGCGATGGAAAAGCGGCTCGTAAGCAGTCCCGACCAAAGGTCAAGCTCCTGGTGGACCTCCGAAAGGTCTTCGATCTTTGCCGGACGCCCATCGATCTCCGGCAACATGAGGCTCAAGCGTCCGAGGTCGAATTTATGCGGGTTGGCGTTGAGCCACTGTGCGGCCGGGCTGCCGTCGCCGAACCCGCCTCCGTTTTCATCCCCGCTGGGATAGGGGACCTTACGATCGCCGGCGTCGTAGAGGTTGAACGTATCCGAAAGCTTGTAATGGTGTTCGTCCGGGGTGGTGTGCCATGCCCACTGCGCCATCGTTTGGAGTTGAATTCCGTTCCCGTGAAACTCGGGGAAGGTTTGCAAGCCGGTCACGTCCGCCGTGAACGCAAACTCGCCATTGCCTACCGTGAGCGGGTTTAAGGCATCCGCGTGGGAGAGGACGATCTTGTGTCGACCGACCATGGCCCGACGATCGATTCTGCTTTTGCCGCCTCTGTCGTCACCGAAAACGCGGGGGGCAAGGGGCAGGAGGGATGCGGCCCCCATCAGTTTGATAAACGTTCGCCGGTGCATGGATTGCTGGGGAGTATCGCCGATCCTCGCGTCTCTCGTCGGCGCCAAGATCGGCGAAGCTCCACCCCGCGCTTTGACGCGGAGCACGCCCCAAATCGTTCGTGCCCATCCTCATGTCGATGGCCCATTGACGAGCGAACGAGCGGTGTACCGAGATTGGTTATTTGACCACGGTCCGGAACACTTCGAACTCCGATAGGCCGATGTGCTCCGAACTTGGTCTGACGCCTGTTACGACGAACCTCACCCATTGGATCGTCTTGGGAGGGAAGACGAACTCCCCGGGGGTCTTTCCGTCGTTCGGCAGACTTCCCACAGGGACCACGGTTCCGTCGCTGAATTCCAGGCGGCCGGAGGTCACCTCGTCGTTCTCGTTCGGGCGGTCGAAGAGGCGGATTCGGTCGACGGTCTGCGGCTTGTTCCAGGTTAAGGTGCAGGACGCGCCGACCAGTTCATTGCTCGACCATTCCGCCTCGCGGTTCCCCGGATAGCCGTCGATCTCGCCATCGTTCAGTCCCGCCTGACCGTAGCCCGGTTCGACCGACGAAACGGCGACTTTCGCAAAAGGAGCGATGTTGTTGATCTCGTCGCCTAGCGGGGAGAGATTGAACGGCTTCGACCCGATCGTGAAGCTCGCGCCAATCGCGCGGTTCGGATCGTCGGGCGTCGTGTTCGAAGCCAGGACGTTCTGACCCGGGCGCAGAGGAATGGATCCCGTTCCGGCGTCCAAGCCCACCTTGGCGAAGCGATCTCCGTCGAGCAGCCCGCGCGGGGCGTAGAACGAAAGATCGCGAACGCCTCGGTAGAGGTAAGGCGCCTCGCTCTTGTCCACAACGCCGACTCCTAGGACGGCGAGCGCCGCCTCGCGGGTCTTCGCGTCGGGAGCGGCGGACGCCAGAAGAGCCATCTCCTTGAAGGACCCCTCGACGGGTTTCCCAAGCACGCCTGCGAGCCGCCGCCGAGCCGCCTTCATGCGGAGAGCTTCGTAGTCGACGTCGCCCTTCGGAAACTCGAACGTAACGGTGAGCGCCTCGCCCGTGGAGCGGTCGGGAAGCAGAATCGCGGTGGTCTGCGTCGCCTCGTCGTAGGTGAACGCGGTGGTTCTGCCCTGGGCCGTCGCCCGGTTCGGGCGGTGAGTATCCGGCATTTCGATCTGGACGGCGCGTCGGCGCAGCCGACCCTCGAAGCTTCCCACGGCGGAACCGACGACGACCGTCACCTTCGACCCCCGGCGCGTGTACGAAAGGGAAGTGGTCGCCAATCGGCCTTGCTGGTAGCCGTCCGTCACGCCGTCGTCCTCATAGAGAGACGACGTCACGGTTCGCCCGTCTTTGCCAGGGAAGCAATGCACCCGCAGCGTCGAGAGGGGCGCGGTCGCCATCCGGGAGGAGTACGGTTGCATCGGGATCGGCGCGCCGGCCCGGGCGTAGAGCGGCATCTCGTCGATGTCGGCCGAGACGAGCGCCTCCGAAGGGCCGACGAAGCGCTCGCCCGTCGCGACGTTGAACCACGTTCCGGCGGGGAAGTAGACCACCTGCCGACCGACCCGGCCGGGACCGACGCCCGGCATCGTGATGGGCGCCGTCAGCAGATCGTCGCCAAAGAGATATTCCTGACCGTTGTGATAAGCGTGTTCGTCGCCCGCGAAATCGATGTAGAGCGGACGGGTTAGCGGCACCGTGTCGCGCGCCGACTGCGCGGCGCTGGTGTAGATGTAGGGAAAGAGTTCCGACCTCAGATGGAAGCTGTCGCGCATCGATGCCTCGGCCCAGTCGGGGTAGGCCCAAGGTCTTCGGTCCATCGATGGGTCGCGCGTCGAATGCGACCGGAGCGCGGCGGAGAGGGCGCCGAACTGGCACCAGCGCGTGTACGACTCCTCGTTCCGGCCGCGGTTATGGCCCCCGATGTCGTGCGACCAGAAGAAGCAGCCGACGTTCCCGGCGGTCGCCGTCATCGGAACCTCGAAGGCTAGCATTCTCCAGTTCGTGCTCGCGTCGCCGGAGAAATGGATGGGGTAGCGGTGGTCGCCCCAACCGGCCCAGCGGCTGAACTAGAC
>CAXUKB010000392.1:0-399 GCA_964251345.1 uncultured Fimbriimonas sp.
ACCCCGGAGAGCGCGCGGCTCTACGCCGTTGGCGACGTTCACGGGGACGTCGCCCGGCTTGAGGCACTCCTTCTCGCAAAGGGATTGCTCGAGCGTGGGGGTTGGGCGGGTGACGAGAGCCGTCTCATCTTCACGGGCGACCTTACCGACCGGGGCGACCGCGGAATCGAGGTCATCGAGTTCGTCCGACGTCTCCAGCGAGAATCGGACGGACGCGTCGAATCGCTGATGGGCAACCACGACGCCCTCATCCTGGCCCGTGCGTACGAGTGGCGCGGCGAACGAGCCGACCCTGACTGCCGCGACCTGTTCATCATGAACGGCGGCAAGGATCGGGAGGCTAAGGCACTCTCCGCCGATGAGGCCACGTTCGAGTGGATGGCGGCGCGCCCCCTTATG
>CAXUKB010000392.1:409-4073 GCA_964251345.1 uncultured Fimbriimonas sp.
GCGACACCCTGTTTCAACACGCCGACACTGCGCGCTTCTACGACAGCCTTGGCGACTCCATCGATAAGGTCAACGAGGAGGGCTATCGGCTCGCCTCGACGGCTCGCGGCGCTTGGACGATCTTCTATGAAATGACGGACGGTCGAGACTGGGACGCTGCGCGCCATTCCGGCCTTGCTTCAGTCGTCGAGGGGTTCGAGGCTCACCTCGGTCGTTTCGACGCGGCACGCGTGGTGCATGGCCACACGCGGCACACCGAGCCGGAGCCGGTCCGCTACCTCGGAGGCCGCGCCATCAATGTGGATGGCACCCTCAGCGCGGGCTACCGTCGGACGCCCACTCGCGGGTTCGTCGCCGATCTTGGCCTTCTTTAGCGGCCCGGTCGGTCTGGTCCCGGTATCCTCTCTTTTCCATGCCCGAACTGCTGCTCGAGGTTGGCTGCGAAGAGTTGCCCGCCACGTTCGTCCGGAAGGCGGTCTCCGACCTCGCCCAGAAAATCGCCGCGCGACTTGCGGAACTGGGCGTGGGCGGTGGCGAGCCAGTGGCGATGGGCACCCCTCGACGCCTCATCGTGAGCTTTCCGGACGTTTTGGAGCGGCAACCCGACGCGACGAAGCCCACCCGAGGCCCGGCGCTCAAGGCCGCGTACAAGGACGGCGAACCTACGGGCGCGTTGCTTGGCTTTCTTCGTGGCCAAGGGGCGGACCCGTCTCAGGTGCGCGACGACGGCACGTACGTATGGATCGACAAGCACCTTCCCGGCCGTCCCACCGCCGAACTTCTTGCGGAAGAGCTGCCCGCCGCGATTCGGTCGCTCGCCTTCGAGAAGTCGATGCGGTGGGGCTCGTCGCGGATGCGCTTCGCCCGTCCCTTGCGCTGGATCCTGGCGCTTTACGGCGGTTCGGTCGTTCCGTTCGAGATCGAGGGGGTGAAGAGCGGCGACGCGAGCCGTGGCCACCGGTTCTACGCGCCGGAGCCGTTCTCCGCCCGGTCCCTTAGCGCGCTGCTTAGCGGCCTTCGCGCCCGTAAAGTCGAGCCCGACGCCACGCGTCGGCGCGCCATGATCGAGGACGGCGCCCGGTCGGTCTCCGCGCCCGGCATTCCCGACCTTCCCGAAGCGCTCGTGGAGGAGAACACCTACCTCACGGAGTGGCCGACGCCCATCCAGGGCGAGTTCAAGCCAGACTTCCAAGGCTTGCCGGAACCGGTGCTCGTGACCGCGATGGCCAAGCACGAAAAGATGTTTCCCGTCCGCGAAGAGGGTCGGCTGACAAATCGCTTTGTGTTCGTTCGCAACTCCGGCACGGACGACGCGGTGCGCTCGGGCGCGGAGTGGGTGCTCAACGCGCGGTTCAACGACGCCAAGTTCTTCGCCGAAGGCGATGCGCAGCACGACCTCCAAGGATTTCTCGACAAAACGCGTGAAATCCTCTTCGCCGAGCGGTTGGGGACGGTTTACGATCGGGCGGCCCGGCTCGAAAAGCTTGCCGAGAAGGTCGCGCGAGCCACGGGCGCGGACGACGGAGAAGTCGCGTTTGCCTCCGGCGCCGGCAAGTACGCGAAAGCCGATCTTGCCACCGGCCTCGTCTCCGAACTCGCGTCCCTTCAGGGGATCATCGGCGGCGAGTACGCCCGTCGCATGGGCCTCGAAGAGCCCGTCGCCTACGCGATCGCGCATCAGTACGATCCCGCATCGATCGGGGCTCCGACGACGCCCGAGACTCGCACCGGCTGGCGGCTCGTGATAGCCGACGCGCTCGACAAGCTCGCCGGGTATCTCGGGCTGGGCCTCGCGCCGACCGGCAGCAGCGATCCCTATGCCTTGCGCCGCGCCGCAACTCAACTGATCGAAGCCGCGTGGGCATGGCCCGAACCGCTGGAGGGCTACGACGCACTCCTCGAGGAGGCGCTTTCGCTTTACGCGGAAGCGGGGATCGACCTCGATCCCCGTTCGGCGAGAGCGTCGTTCCACGAGCTCTTTACCAATCGCTATCCAACCCTCCTCGGCGAGTTTCGTCACGACGTTCTGAACGCCGCGGTTACGGACGGTGAGGCCGCCACTCAGCCTCAAGGCGTTCGCTTCCGGGCGCGGGTTCTCAGTCGCCTCGCGACCGACAATCCCGCCTTCGTCGTCACCGCCACGCGCCCGCTGAATCTCGTGAAGTCGGCACGGACCAAGTCGCTCGAGTATGGCGTCGACGATCCCTTGGGCAAAGCGGAGCACTCGGCCTTGGAGTCGGCGGAAGGAATCGAGTTGCTCCAGGCGCTTTCGGAGCGAGACGCGCCCCTTTCTGAAGCGGTCTCGAAAGAAGACGTGGACGAGACGGTACGACTTCTCCTCGATCTCGAAGGGCCCATCAACCGCTTTTTAGACGGCGCGATGATCCTGGTCGACGATCCCGAGGTCCGTTTTGCCCGCCTCACCCTGCTCTGGGGAGCATCGACCCTTCTGCTGCGCGGGGGCGACTTCGCGAAGCTTGAAGGCTAGGTAATGTGCGGTGAATCCCTTTAGGCGTCGGATGCTCTCGTGCCGACGCGCGGAGCCACGTCTCTTCGACCTTCGCGGGGCTCCTCGGACCCCTCACCTTCTTGCACCGGGGGAGAGACTCTCGTGGAAGAGGAGCGCGACACCTTTGCGCCCCTCCCCTTAACGGCCCCTCTCCTCCGGAGGAGAGGGGCCGTTAAGGGGAAACGATTCACCGGACCAAGCCTCTATGTAAAGGATTGTTCTCACCGACGTATGAGAACGCTACAGGCCAGAATTTCAACATCCCAACCCGATCGACGTTCCCATCGAGATCGGCCCAAATAAAGTGCGGCGACGAAACGAAGAGATCGTTTCGTAACATTCCTTCGCGCTCCCTTTTGTGTCTTTGCGCTTTGGCGAGAACCTGACGAGAGATCCTAATGCCGCTCCGCCCGAGTTATAAAAAGTAATCTTTGTTCGGAAGCGTACGGACGGAGATTCGTCTTATAATGCGCTCCGTGCGCCGTGCGCCCCTGTTCATCCTTTTCGTCCTTCCCGCCCTCTCCCTCGCCGACGATGGCTTTTTGACCAACGGAGGAGCCCCGCGGCTGATGAGCCACCATCCCTCGATCCGCATGGCCCGAGAGCGGGTGGTCGTAGAGATTCGAACTCACGGATACCACGTGGACGCAACCTTCACGTTCGAAAACGACGGTCCCGCTTGCACCGTTCGGATGGGCTTTCCCGATGAAACGAGTCCTGACGAGGACGATCCTGGCCCCGGCGTCAAGGCCAAACCGGAGGCATCGCTCAAAGGCTTCCGCTCTTGGGTCGACGATCGGGCCGTTGCGACGAGCCTCGAGCGAAACGTGAAGAACGCGACGACGTGGCACGTCAAGCGCGTCTCCTTCGCCAAAGGCGGAACTCGGCGCGTCCGCGTCGTTTACGACGCGGACGGCGGCGGCGCGACGAGCAGCGAAGGAGGCCGGTACATCCGGCAGGCGAACTACGTCATGCACACCGGCGCCTCGTGGAAGGGATCGATTGGATCGGCGGAGCTGGTCGTCCGATTTGCGCCGGGCACCCTCGCGGGCGAGCTTCGTCCCGTCGACGCGGGAATTCTCAAAGAGGGTTCGCCTTACGCTCTCTCGGATTGGGGCAAGCTCGCTTCCGGCACCGTGTTTTGGAAAGGCTTCG
>CAXUKB010000392.1:4083-4306 GCA_964251345.1 uncultured Fimbriimonas sp.
CCTCACCGACGGTTCGCGGCCATGAGCTTCATTTTGTGCGACGCCGTTTCAAGCTGGGCGAAGACGACGACGTGAACGTCTACTTCGGCTTCGGCCATCGGTTCCCTTGAATGAAGATTCCGTCTTGCGGATTAATCCGCTGGATAGGACGGCGCGGAAAAGCTTGACCTTCTCCTAAAATCTAACATGGCCGAAAGTACTGGAAAAAACGAGAGCGTTAGCC
>CAXUKB010000393.1:0-4284 GCA_964251345.1 uncultured Fimbriimonas sp.
GCCAACGCGGTGGTCGACACCGTGCGCTCGTTGGTGACCCCCACGCCCGCCGGGACGTGGGGCACGGGTCCCGTTACCCCCGGCGGCGCTTTTTGCCCGACTTCGTGGGCAAGCCGGTCGCTTTCGCCGGAGGCGGCTCGGTCGCCGTCGCGGCGGGGCTGATGGTGTTGTATTCCAGGTCGCCCGCGTCGGTCACGCTCAGCAGCGTGGCGCCGTCGGAGGTGAAGGCCAACGGGGAGCCGACGGTGAACTCGTTCGGAAGCTCGGCGACCTTGGTCATCGCCTTGGTGTCCCAGATCTTGACCGTGCGGTCGCTGCTGCTGGTGGCGACGAGGGCGCCATTGGGCGACACGGCGGCGGCGACGACCCAGTCCGCGTGTCCTTGAAGCTTGCCGATCTTCGACTGGTGCATCGGGTCCCACACCACGGCCATGCCGTCTCGCCCCGCACTGAAGCAACGCGTCCCCGCGGGGTTGAAGGCGACGTCGAAGATGCCCTGTCCGCCCGGATCGGTGAGGAAGCCGGCCGGCTTGCCCGTGAGCGCGTCGTACATCCGAAGACCGCCGCCGAGCATCCCGACGGCGAAGGTGTACGGGAGCTTGGGATGGAAGGTCCCGCCGTAGAAGTTCATGCCCTTGCCGAGCACCACGGTGCGCTCTCGGATCGACTTCGTGCGCAGATCGTAGACGTTGCACTGGTCGTCCTTGCCCGTCGAGACGAGGAGGGTGCCGGGCAGATTGAAGCTCAACTTCTCGATCCCCTTGGTGTGAGTCCGGTACTCGCGCACCTTCTGGCCGGTCAGGGCGTTGTGGATCCAGATGCGAGCGGTCTCGTCGCCCGTGGCGATGAAGTTACCGTCGGCGCTCCAGGCGGCGGCGTAGGCCGGTCCGGGGTGCTTATCGAGCGTCCGGATCGTCATGTGCGTCTTGGCGTCGATGATCCGGACGGAGCCGTCTTCGAGGCAAGCGACGAACTTGGAGCCGCTGGGCGCGGCGGCGAACGCGATGGGGCGAACGCCGACGACGACCTTGCCGGGCGTGACCTTGAACGGAACGGCGGCGACGAGAAGGGTTGCGAGCAGGGGCATGGTGATCTTTCTCTTCCGTGAGCGAGGACGCGCTTCCCTACGCCATCCTTGGCATCGGACGTGCGGCGTCCTCCGGGGTTTTACCGGTTTCGACCTCAAAAGGCGCAACCTTTCGGAGGCCTCGTTCGGCTTGACCCGGTTTAGTCTTTTTCCCTACGCCGCAGGGATGGTCGTACCCGACGGCCTCTCGGCGAAACTCCGCGGGACATCCTCGTCCCCAGCGTCTATTCGGATCCGAGATGAGAATCGGACGCGGAGGGCGCGGAGAATCGAGTGAGGTCCCGCCGCGATGGAGCCAAACCGCGGGGCTACATCGCCGGCATCAAGGTAAACCGGTGGGCCTTGGGGCGTGCCGCCTCCATGGCCGCCTTGTCGAGCGCACGGTCGTAATCGTCCAGTCCTTTTTCCGCTTTCGCCAAGCTCTCCTTCGCAACGGTAAGTCCCTCGTTCGGGACTTGGACGTTCCGCCAACGCAGGTTGTGGACCTCTTCCCGTCGCCGGATCAGGTCGAGCACTCCGCGCGACTGCATCTGCATCGGCGTCGCCAGGGTCGCGAGATTCACTCCCGCCGCAAGCTCCGCGCCGGAGAAGGTCGCGACCTTCGCACCGTCGATCCCCAGATCGTAGCGCTTCCCGGCGTCGAGCCCGGCGACGGTTACCGTCTGCTGGTCGAGCGCGCTCACGAAGTCAGAACTCTCCACCACGAGCCGGGTCATGCCGTCGCCCAGGTCGAGAGGAAAGGGCAGCGCGTCGTCCTGCTGGGTCCACGCGAGACCCTCGCCATCCGCGCGGACCTCGGAAAGCTTGGTGTTCTGCGCCGTTCCCTTCTTCGTGGCGGCGTCCAGAGTCGTCGCCGACACGACCGGCGAGGCGTTCCAAGCCCGAAGCAGCGACTCGGCCATGACAAGGTGGCCCGCCGGACCGGGATGAACGCGGTCCGGGATGATCTTGGCGGCGTTCGTGGCGTCGGTCGCGTTCGCCTTGGCCAGCATCGCGACGACCGGGCCGTTCAGGTCGGCGACGGTGCCGTGAATGGTGTCCGCCTCCTGTCGCACGAGATCGCTGTACCGCAGGAGAACCGCGTTGTAGCCGCCCGCGAACCCCGGCGCGCGGGTCACGTCGTCGTAGGGCGAAGGCTGGATAAGGGTGAGACGCACCCCCGGCGCGTGGCTCTGAAGGCTGGAGAGAATATGCTCGTAGCCCGTCTTGTAGGTGTCGTAAATCCCCTGGTCGAACGGGCGATAACCCGCGTCGTTCATGCCCAGCATGATCGTGACGACGGTCGGCCGGTAGGGGTAAACGTCGCGGGCGAGCCGCGCGTCGATGGGTCCGCCCCCGCCGCCGGTCACCCGGTCGCCGCCCCAGCCCGAGTGGACGAACTCGACCTTGAGGTTCGGATAGTGAGTCCGAACGTACGCCTCGGTAAAGAGCGTGTAGAGCCGCTGGTCGGTGATGCTGTCGCCGTAGAACACGACGCGGTCGCCGTCGTGAAGGGCGAAGGGGGCGTTCTGGGCGGAGGCGAAGGCAGTGCCGAGGGCGAGGAGGGGGAGCAGGAGGGGCTTCATTGCGACGTAGCGTTATTGTAGCGATTCCCTTTAACCCGAAGGGGTTGTAGTCGGAGGCGAAGCCTTCGTTGGTGCTTTCGGTCTCTCCCCGTCTCGATGAGCCTTCTCCTGGAAGGACGGCTACTACGACCCCATCATCCGCAAAGGCGAAGACTGGCGAAGGCAGGTTCGACACGTATATCTAAATCCTGCGCGGCTTGGTTTGGTCGAGGATCCCGCAAGGTGGCAGCACACGGGCAATCGGGTTCGACCTTACCGAGTTGATCATCGACTCGAACGATTAGAAGCCCCGAGGAAGGCTCCGTGTCTTCGTCGGGGCTTCTGGATCATCCTTCGGAAGAGCATCTAATTTAACGCTATATCTACAGATCTCCGCTGCGCGGTAACCTTGGGGCAAGATGCCGTACTTTCCCGAAGTGACCGCCCCCATCGCCTTCGAGGGCAAGGGGTCCAAGAACCCTCTCGCCTTCCGCTTTTACGACCGGGACAAAAAGGTCGGAGACCGGACGATGGGCGAGTGGCTCCGCTTCGCGGTGAGCTACTGGCACACCCTCAAGCCCACCGGCAGCGACCCCTTCGGCCCCGAGACCTCCGTCCGACCCTGGCACAAGGCGACCGAGCCCGTCCAGCAGGCGCTCGACACGCTCGACGCCGCCTTCGAGTTTTTCACCAAGCTCGGCGTCGACTACTGGTGTTTCCACGACCGCGACCTCGCCCCCGAGGGCGCGACCCTCGCCGAGAGCCACAAGAACCTTCAGACCCTCGTCGACGCGGCGAAGGCGAAGCAGGCGGAAACCGGCGTCAAGCTCCTCTGGGGAACCGCCAACCTCTTCTCCAACCCCCGCTATCAGGCGGGCGCCGCGACCAATCCCGACCCCGAGGTGTTCGCCTGGGCCGCCGCCCAAGTCCGCCACGCGATGGATGCCACCGTCGCCCTCGGCGGCGAGGGCTACACCTTCTGGGGCGGCCGCGAGGGTTACGACACGATCCTGAACACGAAGATCGCCCAGGAGCGCGCGCAGTTCGCCCGCCTCCTGCACATGGCCGTCGCCTACGGCGACAAGATCGGCTTTAAGGGCACGTTCTACATCGAGCCGAAGCCCAAGGAGCCGACGAAGCACCAGTACGATTCCGACGCCGCCGCGTGCCTGAACTTCCTGCGCGAGTTCGGCCTTATGGAGCGCTTCAAGCTCAACCTGGAGACGAACCACGCCACCCTTGCCGGCCACAGCATGGCCCACGAGATGCGCACCGCTCGCGAGGCCGGGGCGCTCGGCTCCGTCGACGCGAACACCGGCGACACCCTCCTCGGATGGGACACCGACCAGTTCCCCACCGACGTCTATCTCACCACCGAGATCATGCTGGAGATCCTCAACATGGGCGGACTCACCACGGGCGGCCTGAACTTCGACGCGAAGGTCCGCCGCCAGAGCCACGACGAGATGGACCTGTTCTACGCCCACATCGGCGGCATGGACGCCTTTGCCCGCGGCCTTGAGATCGCCCACGCGATCAAGGAGGATGGCCGCCTGGAGGGGTTTGTGACGGAGCGTTACAAGGGCTGGGACGCCGGTTTCGGCCCGGCGCGCCGCGCCGGCCGGGGGCCCCCCGAGGAGGCGGCGGAGCGGG
>CAXUKB010000394.1:0-4274 GCA_964251345.1 uncultured Fimbriimonas sp.
CCCGAGCCGTACACAAGACGTCGGCTGCGGTTCGCGAAGGCATGGGGTAAGAAGTCGTCCTTGGCGAGCAAACGGCAAAGGCGGGGAAAGTCGGCGAACCCCGTGTTGGCGCTGAGTGCGAGCACGGCAAGGGTCATTGCGATGGTCACGTCGTAGACGAGACCGTTGCCGACGACCGCCCGGACGAGCTGGGACACCACACTTTCGTAGCCCTTTCCGTCGGGGTCGGTCGCACCGATCCGGTATGCGCTCGCGAGATACGCGATGCCGACGAGGAGCGCGGCGAGAATGCCGACGATCGCGGTGAGGGTGCGCTGCGCGTTACGGACCGTCGGCTCACGGAAGGCGCCGACGCCGTTGCTCACCGCCTCCACGCCGGTCATCGCGGTGCAACCGCTCGCGAAGGCCCGAAGCAGGAGCCACAGCGAAACCGCCTCCGTGCCCCTTGGAAGCATCGGTGGCGCGACCGCCGGAATGGGATGGCCACCCGCCATCACCGCCTTGACGACGCCGAGTAGAACGACCCCGCCGAGAGTGACGACGAACCCGTAGGTGGGGAGGGCGAAGGCGACGCCGCTCTCCTTGACGCCGCGTAGATTCACGAGGGTGACGAGAAGCAGCGTCAGCAGGGCGAGATCGAGCGTATAGGGCTGGAGCGCAGGAATCGCCGACACGAGCGCGCCCACGCCCGCCGAGATGCCGACCGCCACCACGAGCACGTAGTCGAGGAGAAGGGCGGCGGCCGCGACGAGGCCAGGAAGGGTGCCGAGGTTCTCCCGCGCTACCGTGTAAGAGCCTCCCCCACCCGGATACGCGGCGATCGTCTGCCGATAGGAGAAGTAAAGGACGAAGAGGATCGCCACGATCACTCCGATAATCGGGGCCGAGTAAGCGATCCCCGCCGCGCCCAAGGGGATCAGGATCGTGAGCGCCGCTTCGGGGCCATAGGCGGCGGAGGCGAGGCCATCGAGCCCGAGCATGGGCAATCCGGCGAAAGGACCGACCTTTTGGTGGCCCTCCTCGTGGGAGGCGAGGGGGCGACCGAGCAGAACGTCAAGGAAGGCCACGACTTTATAGGACTGCAAGAAAGGGCGCGTTCGCGGAGCTCAGACTCTTTCTTGATGCGATCTTGATGTCCTCACGCAGAGAGTCGCTAGGCCAACGTTCCGATCAGCCATGCTTCCAGCGCGCTCGCGTCTTCCGGACGGTTCATCATCGACCGCGTGCAGCGAATCCACTCGAGGAGCGTGTAGGTCGCGTAGGCGTCGCGCACGTCGTCCATCGATTCGGGCCAGAGGCGGTGCCGCTCATAGCCCTGCCGAAAGGCTTTTGGGTACGGCATCCACATCAGGATGGTCGTTAGTTCCCACTCCGCAGGCGCGAAGAGGTGACCTTCGATATCCACAAAACCGCTGATCGCGCCCGTTTCGTCACCCAGGTAGTGCGAAGGATTCTGATCGACGCAGACGAGCGGGAAGACGCGCGGGTCCGGCGAGCAAGTCGCCCGCCGGAGCGGAAGGTCGAGCCGCCAACGGAATCCGCGCAACGCGGGCGAGGCGCCGCAGACCTCGTCGGCGAGGGTCTCGTAGGACGCGGCGAAGCGGGGCCACCACTGGATCCAGTGGATCGGCTCGGCGCCGAAAACGCCGAAACCCTCGAAGCGCCGGGTAGCGGCATGAAGGCGTCCGAGGTGGTCGCCCAGTTGGCGGGCGGCGCTTCTTCCCATTCGGTTCGTCTCCCAATCGAATGAATGGCCAGGGAGGATGCCCACAACGACATAGTCGCGGCCTCCCGGCCCCGTGCCCTCGCCGCAATGCCGGACCTCGGGAACCGGTAGCGACCCGTACGCACGAAGAATCCTGGTGACTCGACGCAGGGTGTGGACGCCTCCATTTGGGACGTCCCCGAAGAGGGCGCGCGTGTACGGCGGCCAGTGAAGACTCGGTTCGATCGGTTGTGCTTCCCCACCGGGACGGACTATGACGACGAGACCGGCCTCACGGCGAAGGAAAGACCGGTTGATCACGCCTTGGGGCGGGATTTCGACCGTCGGCCGATCCGAGAGATCGCCCGTTGGCCCGAGGGCGAGCCCGAGGACTTCGTCGGCTCCGAGGCCGGTTTCGAGAGGGCTCATTCCGCTTCCGCGCTCCGGTTTCGCCGCCCGCCGCCCGCCCGTTTGACCGGCCGCTTCTCGCCCGTTTGCGGTGCATCCCAGGCCTGCGACGCGGAAGGTTTTCCTTTCGGACGAATCCTCATCTTTCGGAACTTGTCGTTCGCCATCCGCCTATTTTGTGAACGGAAAATCGCCCGAAAAGGCGTCGTTGACCTTTTCCTGACGACTCCGGCGACGGCCCTGACGCGATCCTGACAGGCCGCGCTTCCAGCATGAAAACGATGCTTACCACCGCGTTGATCGTCGTACTCGCGCTGCTGGTCCTTTCGATCGGCTTCGCTCTCGAATGGGCCTTCCGCCCTCGGCTCCGATGAGGATCATCTTTCTGCAGGCCGCGATTTTCGCGGCTTATCTCGCGTTCTTCGCCGCCCTTCGCCTGTGGGCCCGCGAGCGTCTCAAGCGGCGCGATGAGGAGCGTCGCGAGCGGCAGGCGGCTTTGGAACGGGAATGGCGGGTCGGCATTCCTTACGATCCCGACTCCGAGCCAGGGCATCGCCGGGGTTGATTTGACACATTCCTTATCGTTTCGCCATGGGCCTTGATCGTGCCTTGAGGCGTTCGGAACGCAACATCGATAACGCAAAGGCCCTTCGATGCGACCCGAACGACTCCGCCAACCTTTCGTCCTCCTCTTCGTCGCCCTCGCGGCGGTCGGACTCGCGCAAACCACCACGCCGCCCGCCCAGACTCCGCCCGTTCAGTCGCCGCCCGTCGCTCCTCCGGCGACGCCCGACGGCTTCCCGATCTCGACCGACCGGCCGAGCTTCTCGGACAGCTCGTCGCTCGTGCCCGTCGGCCACCCTCAGATCGAGACGGGAGGCACCTACTTCAAGGTCGGCGGTCTAAATTACGGCCAGGGGCCCGAGTTTCTTCTGCGCGTTCCGGTGAGCGACCGCTTCGAGCTTCGGCTCGTCAATGTGAACTACTCGCTCTTCGAGGGCGGCCACGGAAGCGGGTTCCAGGATCCCGGCGTGGGCTTCAAATACCGGCTCCTGAAGCCGACGCACGCCACGGGGCAGCCCGAGGTGACCTTCGTCGGCCTGCTCCAGGTCCCGCTCGGCGGCGGCGCCCTGCGCGCCGACACCGTGCAACCGACGGCCAAAATCGCGGTCTCCCTGGCCCTCACCGCGAGCGACAGCATCGGTGGCAACGTGCTGGCGTCGTACTACACCCCGAACGACGCGCACTTCACCCAGTACGCGGCGAGCCTTTACGAGGCGCACACGTTCAGCGCCCGTCTCGCGAGCTTCGTCGAGGTGTACGGCCTCACCCCCTTAGGCCACGACGGACACCAGGCGGCCTTCGCCGACGCGGGGTTCACCTACCTGCTGAACAAGCGGACCCAGATCGACATCCGTTACGGCACCGGGTTCGATCAGAGCCGAGACGGACAGTACGTCGGCGCGGGCATCGCCTACCGCTTCTAGGGCTCTTCTCTAACCTTTAGAACCCCTGCTCCCCTCTGGGGGAGCAGGGGTGAGGGGCACCGGCGTTTAGTTTAGCGACGTCAGGGTGCGTCGTCTTGAGATATCCAGGGTGCCACGGGTAGAGGCCGATGCCTCGTGCGGTCGTCACCCGTGCCCGGGAGTCCCGAGAAGCACGGGTGACGGGACACGTCCATCCCCTGTACCCGTGGTGCCCCCTTTTCCTCGGCGGACCCTCCTGCACCCGTGGCCGCCTCGATCCGGAGTTTTATGACGGCGCTTAGCCCTGCACCGTGGGGCGGATGACGAGATCGCCCACCTCCACGTCGTCGGGCTGCTCGATGGCGAAGGCGATCGCGCGGGCGATGGCCTCGGGTGGGATCGCGATCGCCTCCATTCGGCGCAGGATCTCCTCCTTCGCCTCGCCCTCCGGGATCTCGTCCGCGAGCGACGTGCGCACGAAGCCGGGCGACACGTTCGTGATCCGCAGGCCGGGCACGTTCTCCTGCCGGAGCGCCTCCATCAGCGTGCGCACCGCGTTCTTCGTCGCCGCGTAAACCCCTTGCGTCGGGACGATC
Organism: uncultured Fimbriimonas sp.; assembly: GCA_964251345.1. Classification (GTDB taxonomy): domain Bacteria; phylum Armatimonadota; class Fimbriimonadia; order Fimbriimonadales; family Fimbriimonadaceae; genus Fimbriimonas. Next base: position 4,176 of record CAXUKB010000394.1, read on the forward strand.
TTCAGCCCCGAGGTTGAGATCGTGTTGATGAGGTGGCCGCCGCCCTGCTCGCGGAAGACGGGCAGCGCCGCCGCGACCCCGTAGAGGACGCCCTTGAGG
>CAXUKB010000395.1:0-4270 GCA_964251345.1 uncultured Fimbriimonas sp.
CAACTGCACTCACCCCAAAGTCCCATCACCTGATTCACTCAGAACGCTAGACTAAGCCATCTATGAAGCGGCTCCCTTCGCTTCTCACCGTTATCCTTTACCTCTTCGTAGCCGGTATCGAAGGATTGCTCCTCAATACTGCGGTCATCGCTTACCAAGAGATGCGCGAAGCGGGACCCGGTGCCTCAATCTCGGTTTATGGCAAGTTTGGGTGGGGAACCTCACTCGCCGCCTACCTCTTTGTATCGGATGTCCTACTCGCGACGGCAATCGCCGCCCTTCTTCTCCGAAACTGGTGGCAAAACCGCCCGGTCATTCTCACGCTGGAAGAGGGCTTTGATCGGACGAAAAAACCAAAGGGCAACCGCCGAAAATCGCGACGCAGGAGATCGCATCATTAGCAACCCTCTGCTCGACGACGCTCTCCGGCAGGGGTGGGAGGCTTACGGCCGGGGCGACTTGCCCACCGCCTATACGCACGCGACCCGAGCCCAGGCGATCGCACCCGCCGATCCTCAGGTCCGGATGCTTCTGAATCGAATCGCGAACCCACCCAACAAACGGCCGAGCTTCGGCAAGCTTCGAATCGCCCTCTTCCTCATCGTCTTCGAATTGGCTCTCATCGCGGTCACCCTCGAGATGGTCGGTAGGCTCCGCGAGGGCGGAATGGCGGCACCGGACGGGCAAGGCGGCTCGGCGCTGCGCTTTGCCCTGGGTGCCGGGATCGCCGCCGTGATCGAGCCGGTGGTGGGCTGGATCCTCGTCCGGGCGATGGACTAGGCGGCCAAAAGACCCGGGACCCTCCACGGGCGGCCCGTACAATCGAGTCATGCGGACCGTTCACAAACGGCCGGGTTCTTTTGCGATCCTCGTTCCGAGTCCCGGCCTTCTTCTCATCGAGGGATTTCTCCTTTGGCAGTCACTGGAGGCTCTTGGGCGCGTCCGGCCCCGGATTCCGTCGCTGCCCCATTCCGGTTCGGTTCCGGCGACTCAGGAGGCATACTTCTGGGCATCGCTCGCCGTTGCCGCTGCGCTGCTTGGTCTCATGTTTCGCTGGGGCGATCGGGTCGAGCGGGCTCCCACCGGGTCGAAGCTTCGCTAGCGACCGCCTAAAACAGAGAGGCCCGCCCTCGTTGGACGGCGGGCAACAAACGGATCTCCGAAATCTAAAGCAGAGTCGAGACTAGCCGCCGCAGTTCGGGTGGGCGCCGTCGGCGTCCGTCGACCAGTAGCAGATGTTGCCCGCAACCGCTTTGTAATCGAGCGACTTGGCGTGGCCGTCGGTCCACTGGACGTTCAGCTTGCCGCCGTGGCGGCTCGCCACCTTAGTCTTCGCATCGGCGACGCTCGCGACGTTGCCGTTATTCATCGAGTAGTTCGAATTGCCGAGGTTCTGCCAGTAATGCGGATAGCTCGTGTTCGTCGTCCAAAGCGGAGAGGTGGCTTCCGTCCCGTTGAGCTTCGACGTGTCCGTGTAGCCCGACTCGTTTGTAAGATCCATCGCGCCGCCGTAGTAGCCGCCCTCGACCACGAGGATCGTGCTGGCGATGCGGGGCACCGCGGTCTGACTCGGGGGAACGGGAACGAGGCTGCCGCCATCGGTTCCGTTCGCGGGGCTCATGTAGACGTCGTTATGGGCGTAGCTGTTCTGGCCGCCGTAGTTCTGCGTGGGCTGCGCGCCCCTTCCGCTGGTGCTCGAAACGACCTTCTTACTGCCCGGATAGAACGTGTTCGTCGCGCTGGGGCACGCGAACAGGTTGTAGTTCTTCGTGTAGGGCTGGAGCATGTAGACCCAGTAGAGGCGCTGGTTCGTCGGGCTGCTCACCGAAGTCTGATCCGGGGCGTCGGACCGAAGGGTGCCGTCCGCGTTGAGGTATTCCTGGCACACCGCGGTCGGGGAGCCGGTCGTCGGGCTCGCGTTGCAGTTGAGGCGGTGAGGATAGAAAACATCGTCGGAGTCGCCGATGTAGATCAGCGAAGCGGTACCGATCTGCTTCATGTTCGAAAGGCACGCCGTCTTCTTCGCGGCGGCCTTGGCTTGGGCGAAGACGGGGAACAGAATGGCGGCGAGGATCGCGATGATCGCGATGACCACCAGCAGTTCGATAAGGGTGAAGGCTTTCTTCATGGGTGCTCCAGAGGAGTTCCCCCTAAGTCTGAGCGCCCGGATTTCGCCCTCACGGTCCCTTAACGCAATCTTTACCGAAGGTTAATCGTCAGAATCTAGTGCTCCTTCGATCGCCGTTCGCGCGTAGCGGAGAGCAGGCTCGACCGTCTAGAGCCGGTGATGCTCGTACCGGCGCCTCAGGCTATCGAACCCGGCGCGCAGGCCGTCGCCACGGCGGTGATGGCGACGTACCACAGCCTTAAAACGCTGCGATGCACCGTCGTTGGCCATAGCCCGGGCGCTGGAACCCGAGCCGAGTTCACGTTTGCGCGGCCCAGCAACGCTCTCGTGCGCAAAGTGGCGAGCGACGGGCCCAGGGTCGACACGGAATATCGGCTCTCGGGAGACCGGCTTGTGATCTCCACCCCCAAAAACGGGCGCCGTTACCTCCGCACGAGGCTGCAGACGCGGGTCGGAACGCCGCTTGGCGAAGTGACGTTCGAGGCGCAGGCCTCGCTCGATCATCTGGCCGTACTTCTCGACCTTAAGCGTTCGTTCTTCAACCCGTTCGCCGTCACCGCCATGAGCCTCGGCCCGCGAACGACGACGGCGGATGGCACGCCGATGGAAACGCTGAACGTGACGTCTGAGATGGGCGGCTCGGCGGACGGCAAGCCTGCCGTCTGGACGACTCGAAGCGTTTACCAGATCGGGGTCGAGGACCATCTCATCTATCGCGAAGAGGCAGACACCGAAGGACCGGGTGGGCCGAAGCGAGCGACGATCGACTACGAAGGACTCGTGGCGAACGCGCCCGTCCCTCCGGAGACCTTTGCGTTTCGACCGTCCAGGGGCATGGTCGCGATTGGGCCGGACGATAGGAACGAGAAGCCGGACCCACGAGTTCAGGCGATCCGATCGCTCGATTCGCTTTCGTTCACGACCGAATGGTCGGAGGAGAAGGTCGTTCGAGAGTTGAAAGGGAGTACGCCACCCACTAAGGTTAGAGCCCTCCTGCGGTTCGATCTTCAGCGCCCCTTCCTTGGTCGGGGCGAACTGATCGATCTTGACGCAAATGACGGAATTCTCGCGATCCGCGATGGCACGACATTCTTCTCTCGCGATCGACCGACGGGAGCCACGCTCAGAACGAATTCTTGGGTGCGGAATGGCGTCGCCATGCTCGGGGGGAAATCCGGCCATCTTGACGCCCATACCCTGGCGCAGACGCTTGCAGACGCGTTCTACTTCGGTCGGCAGTCGATCTCTTCAGACTCTTACCCGTGGCGTTTTGTGGGAACGCGGATCGTCGCGGGAGTGCGATGCGACGTGCTCGAAATGCGCGAGACCCCCGGCGGCGCTCACGGAATTCCCGGCGACTATGTCCTTATTAAACGCTTTTACTTGGGAAAGCGAGACCACCTTCCCCGCCGTCGACCGGAGACGACGACGCTCGAACGAGATGGGAAGACGTATACCTTCAAGGTCGTCGAACGCGTCGTCCGGATCGAACCGAACGTGGCGATCGATCCCGCTTTCTTCGTCTTTCCGGCAGACGGCAGAGCCGTTACCAAATCGGGTGCCGCGGATAAAGACCAATGGCTCGTGCGCCCGTTTAGGTGTCCTCAGCCCCACTCCGAGAAGCACGGATGACGGGCATGATCGTCCCTCTACCTGTGACACCCTGGCTGCCTCTTCTCTGAATTGGACTTCCGGCTTTCGCCAAAGGTACACTGCACAGGTTCACAGAACACACGGGCCCGGTCGCGCGGACCAGGTCCCCCTTTCTTATGTCTGGGGGTCTTCGCACGATACAAAACCGGATCCGGCGGAACAACCTGGAGAAAACACGAAATGCCTGAACTCTCGATGAAAGAGCTACTCGAGTCCGGCGTCCACTTCGGACACCAGACTCGCCGATGGAATCCTAAGATGAAGCGCTACATCTATGGCGCGCGCAACGGGATTTACATCATCGACCTGCACCAGACGATCAAGCTGTTCGAGGACGCGTTGAACTACGTCCACAAGGTCGTCGCGGACGGCGGCAGCGTTCTATTCGTCGGCACCAAGAAGCAGGCCCAGGCGGCCGTCAAGGAAGCCGCGGAGCGGTCCGGCCAGTACTACATCTCCGAGCGCTGGCTCGGCGGCACGCTCACGAAC
>CAXUKB010000396.1:0-4247 GCA_964251345.1 uncultured Fimbriimonas sp.
GGGAGGATGTCGACTCCACCGAGAACCCATCGGTACGAGCAGATTGCGGGCGAAATCCGAGCCGCGATCTTGCGCGGGGCCTATGAACCCGACGGCCGGCTTCCTTCCGAACGCCGTCTCGTGCGAGCGTATGGCGCGCAACGGAACACAGTGAGGCAGGCGCTCAGCCTGCTTGAGCGGGAGGGACGAATCGCTTCGGTGGGGAAAAGCGGGTGGTTCGTTTCCCCCGGAGACGAGCCGCCCACGGAAAAGCCGGGAACGGGTGGGCGGGCGCTACTCGTGATATTCCGACGCCACGAGAGCGCGTCGACGGACACGATCGCCCACGAACTGAGCCGAACGCTCGCGCCGCGGGGCATGCAAGTGCTTCGGTACGACTCGACCGCCCGTCATCCTTCGCCTCACCACGCGGACTCCCCAGACCTTACGGCTCAAGAGCTTGCCGAGTTGGGTGCGGAAGGCGTCGTCATGTGGCCCCACGGACCCGTCGATGCGAAGTTGCTCTCGCGCATCCAGGCGGTCGTCCCTCTGGTGCTCGTCGACCGTCGTATCTTTGGATTCGAGTCCGATAGCGTCCGGTTCGACGACTTGGGAGGGGGTCGAATGGTGACGGAGCACCTGATCGCCCAGGGGCACCGGCGGATTGCGTTTGTGGGCGACGAACCGTTCGTCGAGTCTGTGCAGTCCCGCTGGAACGGCTACCGACAGGCGCTCGAGGCGGCCGGCGTGACTCCGGATGGCAATCTTACGGTGTTTACGCAAGGCCAGCATGAGCCGACCTTCACCGCGACGCTCCGTTTCCTCCTGAAGGGAACCGCCTCGCCGCCGACTGCGGTCGTCTGCTCGAACGACGGCGTCGCTTCCCGGTTGCTCTTGCTGCTTCGGGAAGAGGGACTGCGCGTGCCGGAAGACGTCGCGGTGACAGGTTTTGGAAACGAGCGGCCAAGCTACTTGGACCTTATGCACTTGACGACGGTCGCCCAGTCCTTCGGCGAACTCGGTCACGCCGCGGGCAATCTGCTCCTCGAGCGTTTGACGGAGTTTCCGGCCCAACGCAACGGTCCCTTCCGCGAAATCCTTCTTTCAATGCGCCTTGTCGTTCGCGCCTCGAGCGGACCGCACGGCAAAAGCGCGCTTTAAATCCGCGTTCGGCGTCTTCCCGCCGCTTTGGGGCGACCACAATACGCCATGAGTCTCGAAATCCACTACGACGTGGCGATCGTTGGCGGCGGACCATCCGGTGCGACCGTCGGGACGCTCCTAAAGTGCATTGCGCCCCATCTGGAGGTCGCCATCCTTGAACGCGAGACGTTTCCACGCGACCACATCGGGGAGAGTCTCCTCCCGCCGATCGGTCCCGTCTTGGACGAAATGGGCGTCTGGGATCGGGTCGAGGCCGCCGACTTTCCCATCAAAATCGGCGCGACCTATCGTTGGGGGAAGACTCCGGAACTCTGGGATCTCCAATTCCTTCCCGTCGAGGATTTCGTCGACGAGCCCCGCCCCGCCAAGTTCCAGGGGCAACGTACCCGAACCGCGTTTCAGGTCGACCGCTCGCGATACGATGAGATCCTGCTCGACCGAGCGGCGGAGGTCGGTTGCGTCGTCCGTCAGAACACGCGCGTCACGAAGGTCCACCGGCAAGGCGATCGCATCGAACGGCTGGAACTCGATTCGGGCGATTCGGTGACCGCGACGCACTACGTCGACGCCTCGGGCAACGTCGGGCTTCTCCGTCGCGCGCTGGACATCCCCACCGATACGCCCTCGACGCTCCGCAACATCGCCATTTGGGATTATTGGCAGAACGCCGACTGGGCCGTCGAGATCGGCATCGGGGGCACTCGGATCCAGGTCTTGAGTCTTGGCTGGGGGTGGCTCTGGTTTATTCCTATGGGGCCGACCCGGACGAGTCTCGGCCTCGTGGTGCCCACCTCCTACTACAAGGAATCGGGCCTTCGTCCGGCCGAACTATACGCGAAAGCCATCGCCGAGGAGCCGCGGATTGCGGAACTCTTGAAGAACGCTACAAGCGAGGGCAAGCTGGAATCGACGAAGGACTGGTCGTTCCTCGCCCAGCGCCACTACGGCCCGAACTGGTTTCTCGTGGGCGAATGCGCGGGCTTCGCCGATCCGATCCTCTCCGCCGGCGTCACGATGGCTCAGGTCAGCGCGCGGCAACTCGCCTATACCATCGCCGAGATCGAACGCGGCGACCACAAAACGAAGTGGCTCAAAGAACAGTTCGAACACGGCCAGAAAGAGCGGATCCTTACCCATATCCGCTTCGGTGACTACTGGTACACCGCCAATGCCCAGTTCACCGACCTGCAGGCGTTCACCGCCGACCTCGCGCGAGACGCGGGACTCGACCTCTCGCCCGCGAAGGCGTGGCAGTGGATCTCTCAGGGCGGCTTTATTACGCAGGACCTTCGGATCGGCACCGGCGGCTTTAATCTGTCCGGGGCACTGAAGGTGGGTGAGTTTCTCAGCGATCTCGACGTGGATCTTGCGATCGAACGCAATAACGTTCTTAAGCTCGATCTCAACGGGGCGACATGGAACGAGGTAGCCGTGTACCACCAAGGCCGAATCTACAAGGAGCCGAGCTACATACGCGGCGAGCGCGTCTTGCCTGTCTATAGCCAGGTCGGGTTGCTCGTCGACCTGCTCCAGCGGGAAAGCCGATTCCCGGTGCTCATGCGTCACCTGGATGAGTTGGCGAAAACCGATCCATTCGTAGCGGAGTGTCTCCCTTCGGTGCCCGAAATCCTCGAAGCGATGATCAGCGACGGATGGATTAAGGCTTCGTACGACCCCCGTCTGCCTCTCATGGATCGCCAAAGGAACAGCCGCGTCATCCGCGTCAACCAAGATGCCCAGCCAGTGACGTAGCGCCGGCCATCCGAAGTGGAGAGGACCGAACGCGCCACAATAACGGTCATGCCCGACGGCCTCCTGCGTCACGTCAACGTCCTGCAAGGCACCGATTCTCACCACGGCTTCTCGAGGGGCAACACCCTTCCCCTCGTCGCGCTGCCCTTTGGGATGAACCACTGGAGCGCGCAGACCTCCGAGACTCGCTGGTTCTTCAGCCCTCACGACAAGAAGCTCCAGGGCATCCGCTGCACTCATCAGCCCTCACCCTGGATGGCCGACTACGGCCACTTCACCGTCATGGCGAACACGGGCGCGGAGCGCCACCTCGCTTCGGGCAAGCGATCGCGAGCCTACCGGGGCGAGTTCGGCCCGCACCGCTTCAAAGCGGAACTCCTCAACGACGGCACGACGATCGAGATGGCGCCGACCGTTCGCGGGGCCCTCTTCCGCTTTGGATTTCCCGCTGGGGGCGGCCGGGTGATCCTGGAGCCGTGTGCCGGAGAGGGACGCATCGAGGAACGCGACGCACGCACCGTCGTCGGTCATGTCACCGGTAACTCGGGCGGCGTGACGGAAGGCTTTGCCCACTACTTCGCCGCTCGCTTCGATCGCGATGCGTCCGGCATTCACGCCTTTCGGGGCAACGACGTCGTCGAGGAGAACGAGGGGGATCGCCTTGGCTTCGTCGCGGAGTTCGACGGCGACGTGACCCTGCGCCTTGCGACCTCGTTCGTCTCGGTCGAGCAGGCGCTACGGAATCTCGACGCCGAGCTTGGCGGCTCCTTCGAAGAGGTCGTCACCGCCGGCGGCGGGGCGTGGGAGGCCAATCTCGGACGGATCGAGGTCGAGAGCGACGATGAGGACCAGCTTCGGACGTTCTACTCCTGCCTGTACCGCACCCAACTTTTCCCTCGCGTCTGGCACGAGGAGACGCCCGAGGGCATCAAGCACCGGAGCCCATACGACGGGCAGGTTCACGACGGCCCACTCTACACCGACAACGGCTTCTGGGACACGTACCGGACCGAGTATCCCTTGCTCGCCCTGCTTCAGCCGGATGGGCTCGCGGAAATCCTCCAGGGCTGGACGAACGCTTATAAGGAGGGTGGATGGTTCCCGCAGTGGGCAACGCCGGGCTATCGCGCCTGCATGGTCGGCACCCACATCGATGCCGTCATGGCCGACGGCATCACGCGCGGGGTCACGAACTTCGAGGTCGACAAGGCCTTGGAAGGGCTCCTCAAACACGCCGAGCAGGTGGGCGATCCGGACGGCGCCTGGGGCCGCATCGGGATCGAGGACTACCAGCGCTTGGGCTATGTCAGCACGGACCACCACGAGTCGGTGGCCCGCTCGCTCGACTACGC
>CAXUKB010000397.1:0-4247 GCA_964251345.1 uncultured Fimbriimonas sp.
AGGTTTGGGTGCTGACCGAGGGAGACGACTGCGCGGTCGTCGAGTCGAACGACTACGAGGAATCGGAGGTCATGCCGTTCTGGTCCGAGCGCGGGGGAGCCGAACGGGCGGCGAGTGGGGACTGGGCGCGCTACACGCCCGGCGCGGTTCCCTTCGACGAGTTCCTCGCCTCTTGGCTCCCGAGCATGGATGAAGACGGGTACCTCGTGGGGCCCGACTGGAGCCCCGAACTGGAGGGTGACGAGGTCGAGCCGGAGGAGCTTTTCCGGCGGCTTGAGACGGCCCGTGCCGCGCGAGGAGAATGAAGCGAGGGGAAGGAGCCGAGCTCGGCTCCTTCCTTTCTGCCTCTTCCCTGTACACTTTCCCTGATGATCGTCCTTGACGGCACCTATGGCGAGGGAGGCGGCGCGTTGCTGCGGACGGCGCTGGCGATGAGCGCCCTCACCGAACAGGCCGTGCGGATCGAGAGCGTGCGCGGCACGACGCGCCACCCGGGGCTCGATCCCGAGGACTTGACCCTTGTGCGCGCGCTTGCCGAGTCGACCGCCGCCGAGACGACCGGCGCGGAGGTCGGCTCGAATACGTTGGCCTTTCTTCCCACGCGAAGGCCCAAGGCCCTCAACGGCAAGCTCGCGACGGTACGTGGCCTTGGCAACCGGGGACCGAACGCCAACATCGTGCTCAACGCGCTTCTGCCGGTGCTCGCGGGGGCCGGGGCATACAGCACCCTAGAGTGCGAGGGCGAGACGTATGGTGGGGGGAGCCTCGGCTACGACGCCTTCGCGGAAGGAACGCTCTCGGTCTTGCGAAAGGCGGGCCTTCACGCCTTCCCCGACCTTTTGGAGGCAGGATACGGCCGCGAGGCGCGCGGCAGCGTCGCGCTAGACGTCGAGCCGAGTGCGCTGACCGGACTGAAGTGGACGGAGCGGGGAAAGGCTCTCGGGCTCAAAGCACGGGTCGTCTCCTCGGGCGTGCCGCGCGACGTTGGCGAACGCGCGGCGGCGCACCTGCGGCGGTTGGCGGGTAACGCCGGACTGGAGATCGAGGCGGAGGCGAGGCAGGCCGAGGCGGCAAAGCCGGGCGTGCATGTGACCGTGTGGGCCGAATACGAGCGGGGTCACGGCGGTGGGGCGGCGATGGGAGGCCGCGGCGTGCCCGCCGAAGCCCTAGCGCAGGCCGCGTTCGCGGAAACGACCGACTTTATGGAGTCGGGCGCGTGCCTCGACGCCTACCTCGCGGACCAGTGCTTGCTTCCGCTCGTGCTCTCGCCCGAGCCCAGCGCCATCCGGGTCTCGAAGCTGACGCAAAGGTTCCTGACGGCGATCTGGGTAGTAAAACGGTTCACCCCGATTCGCCTCACCGTGAGGGGATCGGAGAACCACGCGGGGCTCGTTACCATTGAGCGATAAGGTGAGGGGAGGAAGTCCAATAATGGCACGATAATCGCAAGAACGAAGGTCGTTCTTACCGTTTCCTAACCCTGATCGGCCAAACTAAAGGACGCTTTTCCCTCGATTCGCCCGTCCATCGTTAGGCCCTCATGAAGAAAGCGTTCACCCTGATCGAACTCCTCGTCGTTATCGCGATCATCGCGATTCTTGCCGCCATCCTCTTCCCCGTGTTCGCTCAGGCGAAGGCAGCGGCGAAGGCGTCGGCCAACCTCTCCAACCTCAAGCAGGTCGGACTTGGCGTCATCCAGTATGGCGCCGACGTCGACGACGTTTACCCGCTGGTCACGCAGAAGACCACCGCCGCTCAGCAGGCGCTGGCGTTCGGCGACTCCACCGGTACGTCGATGGGCACCTCCGTCGTAACGATTCCTTGGCAGGAAGCGATCTACCCGTACACGAAGAACCGGGACATCTACACCTCCCCGATCGAGGGCGGTTCGACGACCTCGACCACGCCTTACAAGACCGCGTTCGCCAAGGAGCAGGCCTACGGCGCCATGCCCAGCGCGGCCGCGATCAACATGGCCGTCAGCCCGACGAGCACGGTCACGACCTACAACCTCGCCGGACCTTACAGCAAGGGCGCCTACGTCGACGGGCCTTTCGGTTATTCCGACAGCAGCACCGGCAGCACGGTCTACTCGACCGCCTCGAAGTCGCAGACCTCGATCGACAAGGTCGCCGAGGTGATCATGGTCTCCGATGCCGGCGCCTACGACATGGGCCTCGCGAGCGGCGGCAGCCTGACGGCTGGATCGACCACGACCCCGGCTTGCTTCAGCGCATACACTCCCGGCGCCTCGTGGGGCGGTTCGAGTGTTTACGTCGGACCTTGGGGACGAAAGAACACGTCGGGTTCCTGGAACGGCGGCAAGAGCTGCACCTACACCACGGGACAGCGCGGCCAGACCACGTTCTGCGCCACCGATGGCCACGCCCAGTCGATGGACATCAGCCGTGCCTACGAGCTGCGCAGCATCGACGGTACGACCACGAACATCGCGGCCTACCGCCTCTACTCCGGCGCCACCCAGTAAGGGACGCCTCGTCGAAGAAAGGCCCTCACTCTCTTATCGTGAGTGGGGGCCTTTCTGTATAATCGTCTCGTGAAGCTTGCCGTCTGCATCGTCCACAACCGGGACAAAGGCCGTCTAACCGACGAGTTGCTGAAGGCGGGATTCAAGTTCACGGTCATCGGCTCGACGGGCGGCTTTCTCCGGGAGGGCAACACAACGATCCTCATCGGCGCGGAGGAGGCCGAACTGACTCGACTCCGCAAGATCGTCGGCGAGAATAGCCAGACCCGCGAGCAGCTCGTGAACGTCATGCCCTTTGAGGCCGCGCCTCCTGGAGCGTTCATCCCCAGCCCCGTCAAGGTGCCCGTGGGCGGCGCGGTGATGTTCGTGATGGACGTCGAGCAGTTCTACCGGTTCTAGTGACCACCGTCGATCGTCTCGAATCGCTGGCCGGCCTTGAGGGCGCAAAGCGGTTGGTGCTCGGACTGGCCACCGGCGACTCCGGTGTCCACGCGGTACTGCTCTACGGCGCGCCCGGAGGCGGCACGACGCCGCTCGCCGAAATCCTTGCGCAGGCGTGGATGTGCCAGCGGCCTGGTTCCCAAGGGGCTTGTGGGGAATGTCAGTCGTGTCGGGCCTTCGAGCGAGGGAAAAACCCTGACCTGCTTCACCTTCGCCCGTCTGGCCCAAGCCGAATCTTTAAGCTCGGCGCGATTACCGGCGACCCTTTCGACGAAGAGAACCCGACCGCGCTCAAACCGTTCTTCCGCACGACCTCGCTGTACGCGCGGCACAAAGTCGCCCTTCTCCACGATGCCGAACGGATGAACGGCGACGCCTCGAACGCCCTCCTGAAGACCCTAGAAGAGCCCTTTCCCCACGCGAAACTTATCCTGACGACGACCAGCGTCGGGACCCTGCTCGCGACGATTCGTTCGCGTTGTCTTGCCGTCGCCTGCGCCCTGCCGACCGCGGACACCCTTCGCGCGGAACACCCCGAGGCCACGGCCGACGACCTCATCCTCGCGGAGGGTGCGCCCGGGCGGCTCGCGGAGATCCTTAGAGATCCGGTGCCCTACCGAGACTTGGCGGAACTGGCGCGGTCGCTTCCGAAACGTCGTCGCGCGGAGGCGCTCGTGCTTACGGAGCGGGTTAGGAGTCTCGCGGAGCGGCTTGAGAAGTCGAGAGGGATGAACGCCCGTGCCGCGAACGCGGAGGCGGTGGCCGTACTCGCCGCCTGGACGGCCCGGGATCCCGACGCGGATCCACGCTGGACCGCGACGCTCGCCGACGCCCACCGTCGTATCTTGGGAAACGGCAACGCGACCGTCGTTCTCGATGCCGCGTTCGCGCGCATGCTTCGGAATTAGCGGCTCGTTAAGCCTTATCGTTCGATCCTTAGCCTGTGGCCTTAGGGCCGCGGGAGGCTCTCACCGAAGCTGATGGTCTTTGAACAAAGATCTCGCCCATGGGCTGCCCCGTAGCCGAAGGCTTTTGCCTCCGCCGCGAGCCTCTTGCGAAGGCTGAAGCCCTCGGCTACGGCATGGCGGGATCATGCGCAACGACCCGATACCTCGGGCTACAGCACCCATCGACAGAGGCTTGACCGCCCACTGGGGAGCGGGAGTAAGTAAACTTTCTATGGGACCTATCCCCTGCCCCCTGATGAAGATCAAAGTCATGAAGTTCGGCGGCACGAGCGTCGCCACGGCCGAGGCGCGCATGACCTCGGCCCTGCGCGTGGTGCAGGCCAAGGAGCAGGGTTACAGCCCCGTGGTCG
>CAXUKB010000398.1:0-4192 GCA_964251345.1 uncultured Fimbriimonas sp.
GAGCATGTCCATCGCAGCGCTGTCCCCGTTCTGGAACCGCTCGATCAGGATGGCATCTGGCGTGGTGTGATCTTTCATCTTGGTTTCTCCCCTTTTCTCGAGCGTCGTCTCGCGCTCGCTTTCTTTTCGCCTCAACCCTTAGGCTTTGGTCGTCTCGTTCTGATCCGGCCTTCGCCTTCGCGTCTGACAGATAGGAATATAACACAAATTGCGCTCTCGTTCGCAATTTTTCATTGTTTTTCTCTTCTAGGGATCATTTTCCGCCGTTTACTCCTGAAACCGACCCGTAAACTGCCGAGTTATGGCCCTCGCTCGCCTCCAGTACTTTTCGAAGGCGCTTCAAAAACAGACCGCGGTCAACCTCATCCTGCCCGAGGCCAACCCGGCCGAGCCTTTCGTGCCGTGGCTTCTGCTGCACGGCATGAGCGACGACGAGACGATGTGGGCGAGACGCACAAGCCTGGAGCGCTATGTCGAAGGGCTCAACGTTATGGTCGCGATGCCCGATGGCGGCCGCGGCTTTTACGTCGATGCGCCCAACGGCGGATACGCCTTCTTCACCGCGCTCGCCGACGAGCTGCCGGCCATGCTCGAGAAGTACTTCCATCTGAGGGAAGAGTGGGCGGTGGGTGGCCTGTCGATGGGCGGCTACGGTGCGGTCCGCTTCGGACTGGGGCGGCCGGGCCGCTTCCGCTCCGTCCACGCCCACTCCGCCGCCCTGGGCTTTGGCCACGACACCCGTTACGCCGAACGTCCGGACATGGCCCGCATTCTAGGCCCTGACGGCAAGAGCCTCGAGAACGACCTGTACGAGCTGGCTTCGTTGGCGGATGTTCGGCCGACGATTCGCATCGACTGCGGCACCGAGGACTTTCTCATCGAGGACAACCGACTCTTCCACGCGCATTTGGAGGGCCTCGGCTTCGCCCACGAGTACGAGGAGTTTCCCGGGGCGCACGACTGGGCCTATTGGGACCGGCACGTCCAGGACCAACTCGCGTTTCACCGCAAGAACCTCGGTTTCTGAGGCGGGGCGGCCACAAGTACACTCGTATCGATGGACGCCTCTCCACGTGAAGATCGACGGAGGCTCCTCCATCGGCTCGATCGCCGGCGCACGCTCGTGGCCGCGGCGATCGTCGGCGCGCTGTCCGGTGCGGTGGCGGTCGGTTTTCGCGAGCTCGTCGAACGCTCCGAAGGGTTCGGGAGTCGCCTCGCCCACGTCCTTGCGGGAAACGGGCCCTTGGGCCTGTTCGGGGTTGCGCTGTTCGGTGCGGGGGTCGGCGGGCTGGCCGGACTCCTGGTCGATCGGGTTTCACCCGAGGCGGGCGGAAGCGGCATCCCGCAGGCGAAGGCCGCGATCTTGGGCCTACGCCCCATCCGCCCTTGGCGGCTCATCGTGGTGAAGATCGTCGGCGGCTGCGCCGCGCTCACCGCCGGAATGTCGCTCGGACGAGAGGGACCGACGATTCACCTCGGCGCGGCGATGGGCGAAATCTTTGGGCGGATCGGGCGGGTCCCCATGCGTTCGCGTCGCACCCTTATCGCCGCGGGCGGCGGCGCGGGCCTCGCGGCGGCGTTCAACGCGCCGCTCGCGGGCTTCCTTTTTGTGATGGAGGAGTTGCGACGCGAGATGTCGCCCCTCACCTACGCGACGTCGCTCGCCGCCTCCGTGCTCGCGGTCGGGGTGGCGCGCTTCTCTCTGGGGCAAGCCTCATCGTTCACGCTCGCCGCGCCGCCTCCCCTCCCGCTCACGAATCTTCCCGCCGTGCTCCTCGTCGGCGCGCTCACCGGCCTCATCGGCGTCGCGTTCAACCGGTCGATCATGGCGGCGAGCGGACTCCGGATGCGGCGGAAATGGCCCCGTTGGGCTTGCGCCGCCGCGGTCGGCGCGGCGGCGAGTCTGCTGTTCGTGTTCTGGACGAACGTGACAGGCGGCGGCCACGCGGTGGCGGAAGACATCTTGAAGGGCGAATGGTCGCACGCGACGATCGGCGTCGTGCTCGCGCTCCTCCTCGGCAAGTTCGCGGCGACGGTGCTCGCCTACGCCACGGGTGTCCCCGGCGGCATCTTCGCGCCGCTCCTCGTGGTGGGCGGCCTAATGGGGTTGGCGGTCGGATTGGCGCTTCAGCCGTTTCCGGCGTTCGCGGTCTCGCCTGCGGTGCTCGCGACGGTCGGCATGGCGTCGATCCTGGCGTCGAGCGTGCGGGCGCCGCTCACCGGGGTGGTGCTCATCATCGAGATGACCCGGCAGTACGATCTGCTCTACGATCTCTTAGTGGCCGCTTTCGCGGCCTACGCCGTTGCCGAGGCGCTTCGCGACGTTCCGATCTACGAAGCGCTGCTGGAACGCGACCTCCACGGCGGGGCTCCGGTCGCCGAACACGAAGGTCAGGTGATCGAGGCTTTCGTGGAGAGCGGCTCCCGCCTCGACGGCGCCCCGATCCGGGCGTTACGGTTGCCGGAGAACGTCACGATCGCGGTGGTCGAGCGCGAGGGCCGTACCCTCGCTCCGCGCGGCTCGACCGTCCTGCGGGCGGGCGATCACGTGACGGCGGTCGTCGGCGCGGAAGGGCCGATGGAGAACGCGATGGCGGTGGTCGACGCGGCGAAAGCGCCTTAGAACGCTTTCGTGGCGGTCGCTCGCTCCCAATAGCCGACGGTCGCGCGAGCCGCAGCGATCGTCGGTCGTTGTGGGCAACCGTCGGCGCTCCTCAGCGCTTCGACGAGAAATGCAGCGCGACGCTCAGGCCTTTCCCCACGGGAACGATCTGATGCTGGGAGTCGGGCAAAGCGTCGACGATCGCGAGGTACTCCGCGATCTCTTCGGGGTGCGAGAGAGCGTTGTCGGCCATGAGGAGAGCCTTCGGTTCGAGCTTCGGTTCGAGCAGGCGAAGCTGGGCGGGAGCGGAGATCCGGTCGGCATCGAAGAGCACCGCGTCGAACGGTCCCTCCAAGTCCCGCACGATCTCGGTCGCGTCGCCAAGCTTGAGGTCGACGACGTGCCGAAGACCGGCCGCCTCAAGATTTTCCGCCGCCTCAGCCTGCTTCGCGGCGTCGCGTTCGAGGGAGACCACGCAGCCTCCGTAGGGTTCGACCGCCGAGGCAAGCCAAATCGTGCCGTAGCCGTTCGACGTGCCGACCTCCAGCACGCGCGAAGCGAGAGCGGTTCGAAGAAGGAAGGCGACGAGGCGCGCGGTCTCCGGCTCGAGGTGGGGGAAGCGGGGGGGGGGGTTGCGTTCGGTGGCGTCATAAGCGCGCCCATGCCGCTGAAGGGCATCGAGGAACCGCGCCAATCCTTCGTTCAACCTTCGACCTCGCCGGGCAGAGTCCCTTCGGCAGGAAGCGCGACAAGGGGCACGCCGCCCTCCTCGGTGAGCGCGACGACCCGGCTCCTTAGCTCTCTGAGGAAGCGCTCCCGGCCGTCTCGCCCTTTGCCCGCCACATCATCGTAGCGAAACGGCTCGCCCATGGCCACGACGACCCGGCGCTTCTCCCCCCCGCCTCCCGGCGGCATGACGAACTGGGTTCCGCAAACGCCCACGGGCAAGACGGGCACGCCCGACTTCTTTGCCAAAAGGGCCACCCCGGCCTCAAGCGCGCCCATCGTGCGGCCATCGCCCCGCGTCCCTTCTGCGAACACGATCACCGCTTCGCCTCCCTTCAGCAGTTCCAGGCACTTGCGCACGCCTTCCGCGTCGGCCTCGCCGCGCCGCACCGGAAACGCGCCGATCCCCTCGATCAGCCGCCCGAAAAGGCGGTTCTTCCAAAGTTCTTCCTTGGCCATCGCCCGTAGGCGGCGGTTTCGAAACGCGACCGCCAGGGCGGGCGAGTCGAGGTGGCTCACGTGGTTGGAGACCACGATCAAGCCGCCCTCGGAGGGCACCCGCTCAGGATGAAGCGCCTCGACGCCCCCGTGCGTGGGGAAGTACAGCCTCCGAAAGAAGCCGGTGGCGAGGCGGTAGATCGGGGGGAAGCGGTCTGACATGGCTTACGATTGCCGACGATAGCGAACGGTCGCGGACGATGGCCCGAAAGCCATTGTGTGCGATCGTACGCTTCGGTCCGCCATCGTCCGCGCGGCACTTTCCCCGAATGTTCCGGCTTGCTAAAGCGTCATACTGCGGGTAGGGTAACCCACACCGATGAGCGTCCTTCTCTTTGCCTCCGCCGTTCTGGCCCTCGTTCCGCG
>CAXUKB010000399.1:0-4192 GCA_964251345.1 uncultured Fimbriimonas sp.
GGTGCGCGGGGTCTCGGCCGACACCTTCTTTAAGTTTTTCTCAGGCTCCGCCGCCGATCTGGTGTTTTCGAAAGGGTGGTGCTTCTCATATGGTAGATGACTTCTTTGCTGGTCTGCGAGCCGGTACGCAGAGTGAATTTAGATGGGACCTATGGAAGCGACATAATTGTGGAGTGAGACCGCTCGATGAGGTCGTGCATCGCCTTAGCTGCTTGGTTTGCTACATCTGAATCTGGCATGGGTCCAAGGTAAGGGATTTTAAGGGCGAACTGCGTCCAGTCCCCCTTTTTCCCCCAACTACCGACCTCATGCTCGAAGGGAAAGCTTTGCGCCAGATCGGGATTTGCTTCAAGTAGCTCACCAAGGCGTCGCTGATTCACCTCAGCTGTTTTGTTCTCGAAGTGAATGTAAACATACACGAATGGCGTTCGTCTTCGGACCTGCCATTCATAATGGATGTCACCACGATCGATCCGGAATGAAAACCAATCTTGAGTCGACGGATTCTTAGGGCCTGGTAGGTCAGGATTGAGTGCGGCATAAGCGTCGAGCACCATTCGGTAGAAATCACTGAATCGCGTGTCCGCCCGCTTCGAGATCGCCGCGCGATCTTTGCGCTCAACACTCACGACGTAGTCTCGCGCCTCGGCAAGAGGAATGAGAGTTCGGGGCACCAGTAAGACATGCGCGTCGTCGCCTGGATAGCGATAAGGCGTCAGTTCTACGCAGGTGATGTCCACGCCGAAGCGACGGAGCCACAGTACCGTTGAGGTCAGCTCTTGATCATCGAAGGAACCTGCAGCGAGAATAATTCGGGGCTCACCACTTAATGTCGACCCATCGCCCGACCGGACAAACTCTCCAATGTCACTCTGAGCATCCTCGGTGCTTTTCCCGACACGCTGCGCGTAAAGATCTACGACGTCGTCCATCGTCATCGTAGAACAGAATGCCGCGTAACGGATTGCCTGCTGGTCGGCGAGCGTTCCGCTTGCGTCGAGCTTTAACTCCGCGATTACCAACCGCGCGCTACGGTCCAGCAAGAGCAGATCAAGTCGTTTGTCCGAACGATCAAAACGATCGAACTCGCTGGTGATCAGCAACAACTCCTCGCCTAGCACTTCGGGACGGTCGATGAGCCACTCTTGAAGGTCGTAACGCTCCTTGACGTTGAGGTCATAGAACGTCGTTGGCACCACGACCGTCGTCGTTTTATCTTTAGGGTTGACGAGGTAAAGCGGATCTTTCACGGCAGGACTCATTGTAGCTATCGATCCCCCGCGACGTCTCCACGGAGGGTCCGGCTACACGCCTCCGGCGTAAAGGATTACGGCAATGCCTCCGCGAAGGCGACGACCCGCTCGGCGTAGCCCTTTGGATCGGTGAGATAGTCCTCGGCGTGACCGGCGCCGGGGACGAGCCAGAGGGGACATCCCGCCGCGTCGGCGAGGCGGCGGCCGTTCGAAGGGACGACCAGTTGGTCCTCGTCGCCCTGAATCACGAGCGCGGGCCTGCCGTGCCAACGGGCCGCCGCGTCGACGGGGCGGATCGCCCACGGGTCGATGCCCGACATCGCGCGGGCGAACCACACCACGGGGCGCAGGAGCAGGGCGCCGCCGGGAAAAGGCAGGCGGTAGGCGAAGAGCCGGTTCATCGCTTCGTCGAACTGCGCGAAGGCGGCGTCCGTGACCACGCCATCGAGCCCGTGGGGGTCCTCCTCGCTGGCGAGCCAGGTCGCCCCGCCGCCGAGAGAGACGCCGAGACCCACCACCCGCTTCGCGCCCTTGGCGCGGGCCCAGGCGGCGCATTCGAGGATGGTACGAGCCTCTTTGCGGCCAAAGCCGACGGTTGGGTCGGGGTTCGCGTCCTGACCGGGCATGGCGGGGGCGACGGCGTCGATCCCGGCTTTTTGCAAGTCGCCGATGAGCCCCGTCCAAGCGCCCCGGGTTCCGCCGTACCCGTGGGCGAGCACGAAGACGACGCGCGAGGGATGCCCCTCGGAAAGTCCCGGCGTGACCCACACCGGGGTCACACCGACCGTCGCGTCGACCAAACCCTCGGGGCGGGGCGGCACCCGGCGAAAGGGATGCAGGTACCCGTAAGCCCCGTACGCGCAGAAGCCCAAGTAGGCGAGAAGGAGACCGAGCAGGAACAGCATGGAGCGGCGAAGCGGGCGCGGTCGGCGGGCCACGCTCTAGGTTGACACGAGGCGGGAGAGAGGGCGGTCCCGATTTCCTCATGCGCCGCCTCGCTTCGGAGGCACGAACCTTGAGACTTTCGGCGAGGACGGGGGAAAAACGGGCTATCCTACTGTCAGGATGAAGCGGCTGCTCCTACGCTGGGTAGTAATGGCGTTCTCCGTCTACGGAGCGTCGTTGATCTGCTCGGCGCTGGGGCTCGGATTCGTGGTCAAGGTGGTCTCCGCGGCCGACGTGGGCAAGCTGCTCGTGGGGGTCATCGTGCTGGGCCTGCTCAACGCGACGCTCGGGCGCGTGCTGAAGATCCTGACCTTGCCCCTCCGCTGCCTCACCCTCGGGCTGTTCTCGCTCGTGGTGAACGCGGCGGTGCTGTGGATCGCGGCGGGATTGGGGCTGGGCTTCTCCGTGGCTCCAGGCGCGCGGGGCTTTGAAGCGGCGTTCGTCGCGAGTCTGCTCATCGCCCTCATCAACGGCGTGCTGGGCGTGTTCCTGCCCGACGACGCGGACGACTAGATGATTCGTCCCACCCGTCTTCGCCGGCTCCTCGCCCCAACGGGCCCGCTCGTTCGCGCCGTGCTGGGGCTGGTCCTCGGGATTCTCGTGCTCGGGGTGGGCGTGGGCCTAAGCTTCCGCGTGGTCGTTCTGCCCGCGCTGGAGTGGGCCTACCGCCTCGCGCACCGGCTTGCGTCGATCGTCGCGCCGGAGCAGACGGAGGACGCGATGTGGATCGGGGGCGGGCTGTTCCTCATCCTGGGCGTGCTCCTCATCGTCTGGTCGGCGCGCTCGGCGTTCAACCATGTCCTCGAAACGTTGAACCCCGGACTCAAGGGCGACAAGGTCGACGTCTACCTGCGCCGCCAGCAGCTCGCGCAGGGGCCGCGCATCGTGGCGATCGGGGGCGGCACCGGCCTCTCGACCCTCCTCCGCGGCCTCAAGGCCCACTCCTCGAACATCACCGCCATCGTGACCGTGACCGACGACGGCGGCTCGAGCGGACGGCTCATGCGCGACAAGGGCATGATTCCCCCGGGCGACATCCGCAACTGCCTCGTGGCCCTCGCCGACGCGGAAAAGTCGATGACCGACCTTTTCCAGCACCGCTTCGCCGGGGAGAGCGGCTCGCTCAGCGGCCACTCGATGGGCAACCTCCTGATCGCCGCCCTCGTCGACCAGGCTCACGGCGACTTCGAGCGGGCGATCGAGATCGCAAGCGACGTTCTCGCTATTCGGGGCCGCGTCGTGCCTTCGACCCTCGAGCGAGTGGGCCTGTGCGCCGACATGGAGGGGGGCGAACGGGTGTGCGGCGAGACGGCGATCGTCGAGTCGGCGGGACGGATCCGGCGGATCGAGCTCGACCCGCCGGGCCCCCGGCCCACGCGCGAAGCCCTGGACGCGATCGCCCGGGCCGACCTCATCGTGCTCGGCCCGGGCTCGGTCTACACGTCGGTGGTGCCGAACCTCATCGTCGCCGAGGTTGCCCTCGCCCTCCGCGCGGCCCGCGCGCCCAAGGTCTACGTGTGCAACGTCATGACCCAGCCGGGCGAGACGGACGACTTTGCCGCGTCGGAGCACGTCGCCGCCCTCATCGATCACGTCGGGCCGGGCGTGGTGGACTACGCGATGGTGAACACGACGATGCCTAGCGAAGAGGCGCGGCGAACCTACGCGAAGGCGGGACAGACCTTCGTCGAGCCCGACGTGGATCGGGTGCGCGCCCTCGGCGTGCGCGCCCTCGCGGGCGACTACGTCAGCGTCACCGACGTGGTGCGCCACGATCCGATGAAGGTCGCGGCACGTTTAGTGTCGATCGCCGGCAATCAGACGTAGAGAGAGGAGAACGCGAAGCGTCGTCGCCGTGCCTTCTGTGGGGCAAGCGGCCGCCCTCCGGGCTCTAGGCAAGGCATGCCCCACGAGTGGCTCAACACCGTCCAATATCCTTTCGTCCCCCGCGAGTTCGAGACCGACGCCGGCACGATGCGGTACCTGGACGAGGG
>CAXUKB010000400.1:0-4163 GCA_964251345.1 uncultured Fimbriimonas sp.
CTTGTGTACGGCTCGGGCATCCTCATCCTCTTCGGCCTGGCCGCCATCCTCCTGATCCTTTTCGGGGGCATCACCGACCGACTGATTCCGCTCTTCGCCGTGGGGGCCTTTTTGGCTTTCACCCTGTCGCAGATCGGAATGGTCCAGCACTGGCGCAAAGACGGCGGTGCGCGGACGGGTTCGATGTGGGTCAACGGTCTGGGCGCCGTGGCGACGGGGACCGCGCTCGTCGTGGTGCTGGCGGCAAAGTTCGTCGAGGGCGCTTGGATCACCGCCCTGCTTATCCCCGCGTTCGTCGTCACGTTCCTGGGGGTGAAGCGTCACTACGCCGCCGTGCAGGAGCGGACTCGTCTTCACCGCCCGCTCGATCTCATGGGAATTCGCCCGCCGCTCGTCCTGGTGCCGATCAAGGATGTGGACACCATCAGCGCCAAAGCGCTCCGCTTCGCGATGAGCGTCTCGCCCGACGTCGTGGCGCTGCACATCGCGACCGGCGAGAACGACGTGGCCCACATGAAGGCGGTGTGGGACGACCAGGTCGACCGTCCCCTCGTCGCCGCGGGGTTCCGGCCGCCCAAGTTACGCCTCTTGGAATCGCCCTACCGTCGCCTGTTCTATCCCCTTATCGACCACGTCGCCGGAATCTTGGCAGAGAACCCCACCTGCACCGTCGCGGTGGTCATCCCGGAGCTTGTCGAGGCGCATTCGTGGCAGTACCTTCTGCACAACCAGCGCGCCACCGGCCTCAAAGCGGCTCTCTTACTGCGCGGCGGTCACCGCGTCGTCGTGATCAACGTTCCGTGGTACTTCGGAGACGAGTAGCCCTATTCCGTCTTCAGCCGGTAGCCCACGCCGGGCTCGTTGATGAGGAGGCGGGGTTGGCCGGGGTCGGCCTCGAGCTTGTGGCGGAGTTGGCCCATGTACACGCGGAGATAGTGCGACTCCTCCGCGTAGGCATCGCCCCAGACCTCCTTGAGAAGCTGTTTGTGCGTGACGACGCGCCCGGCATGGCGGACGAGCACCGCGAGCAGCTTGTACTCGTTGGGGGTGAGATGGATCTCCTCGCCGTCCCGCTCGACGCGCCGAAGGGCGAGGTCGACGTGGACGCCGAACGCGTCGAGCGCGAAGTCGGGCGGATCGTCGCGGCGGGAGTGGCGCAGGGCCACGCGAATGCGGGCGAAGAGCTCGCCGACGCCGAACGGCTTCGTCAGGTAGTCGTCCGCGCCCGCGTCGAGGGCGTCGACCTTGTCCTGCTCGTGGCCGCGCGCGGAGAGCACGATAATCGGGACTTCCGTCCACTCGCGCAGGCGGCGGGCCACCTCGATGCCGTCCATGTCGGGCAGCCCGAGGTCGAGCAGCACAACCTCGGGGTTTTTGCGCGCGGCCGCTTGGAGGCCGCTCTCGCCGTCCTCCGCTTCGAAAAGCGTGAACTGCTTGGGGTCGAGGCTCGCGCGCAGAAAGCGGCGGATCGCCGCCTCGTCGTCGATCACGAGCAGTCGGCGGGGTTCAGGCATGGGCTCTTCTCTGTAGAATAGGCGGATGAACGCGCCATCGCGAACGGCATCGGTGGAAGCGTACTTCGCCACCGAGGCGACCGCGCTGGAAAAGCACGAGTATCTCGACGGTGTGATACGCGCGGTGCCCGCCGCAACGCCAAACCACGCGAGGGTGACGTCTGCCCTGAGCGAGCTTTTGGGACCCGAATTGCGCCGCCGAGGAGTTGGCCGGTTCCTCAGCGGCAGTCTGCAGGTGTGGATCCCGGCGTGTCGCTCCTACCCCTATCCTGACGGCACCGTCTCCTTCCCCCCGACGTTCGATAGTCGACCAAACGCCGTGTCGCTCAACCCGAAGGTCGTCTTCGAAGCGCTCTCGCCCTCGACGGAGGCGTACGATCGGGGTGGGAAGTTTCGGCGCTATCAGTCGCTGGAGACCCTGGAGGAGTACGTCCTGATCTCCACCATGGAGCCGCTCGTCGAGGTGTTCGCCCGCCCCGAGTGGGGCGTCAAGACCTACGAAGGGCTGGACGCCGTCGCCGTGCTGAACTCGGTCGGCTTGGAACTCCCGTTGCGGGAGCTTTACGCCGATCTCGGCTGGGACCTGCCGGCTTAACGTCATCCGACGGGCACCTCCGGCTGCGCCGTCGGGCGCGGAAACTCGACGTGGAACTCCGTGCCCCCGGCCCCTCGCCGTTGGGCCCAGACGACGCCGCCGTGGAGCCGCATGATGGCCCGGCAGATCGCAAGGCCCAGACCGAGCCCCTGCCCCTTCGCTCCGCCCTGCGCGAATCGCTCGAAGATTGCCGTCTCCCCGCCCTTCGGAATCCCCGGACCGTCGTCGGCGACCACCACGCGCACCGTGCTCGACCCCTCCGACGCGGTGATCCAGAGGTGCGTCTCCGGCGGGGTGTGGTGGGCGGCGTTCTCGAAAAGGTTCACGAACAGCTTGAGCACGAGGTCGCCGTCGATCCGCAGAAGCGGGAGTTCGGGCGGCACGCGCACCTCGACCGTCCGCGTCTCGAGCAGCTCGCGGCTGCGCGCAAGGGCGGCCCCCACGATCTCCTCCAGCGAATTCCACTCCAGGCGGGGCTTCACCTCGCCGCTCTGGAGCCGCGTCATGTCGAGCAGGTTCTGCACCTGAAGGTTCAGGCGAAGCGACTCGTGGACGATCGTTTCCGCCAGCTCCCCGCCTTCGCCCCGCGCCACCAACGCGCTGGCCGCGCCCGCGATCGAGGTGAGGGGCGTGCGCAGGTCGTGCGAAATGGAGGAGAGGAGTGCGTTCCGGGTTCGCTCCGACTCGGCCTGGATCCGCGCCTCGTGCGACTCTTTCGCGAGCTGCGCCCGCTCGAGCGAGAGGCCGAGCGCGTTGCCGAACGTCTCCAAGAGGTTCCGCTGGGCGGAGGGCAGGGGCCAGTTGCCCTCGCGCGGGAGGAACGCGAGAACGCCAACCGCCCCCGCGCCGCCGCGAAGCGGAAGGTAGAGCCCCTTCGAGCCGGGGAGGGTGTCGGTGCCGCGCCCGGCGGGCTCGTCGTGCTCCAAGGCCCATTGGGCGACGGCGAGCTCCTCGAATCCGCTGGGCGACGCGTTCAGGGTCTCCAACCCCTCCGCGCGCGGCGCGAGGATCGCGACCTCGGTCTCGAACACGCCCCCGATCTCGTGCGTCGCCGCGCCGACGATCTCGGCCTTGCTCCGGCTCCGCGCGAGCTGCCGGCTCAGGCCGTAAAGCGCGGCGGTGCGCCGCTCGCGCTCCGACGCGCCTTGCGCCTGGTCGCGCAGCTGCAGGGTGAGCCGACTGATGAGCAGGGCGACGAGCAGCATCACGCCGAAGGTGATCAGGTACTGCGAGTCGGACACCGCGAGCGTGCCGCGCGGGGGGACGAACGCGACGTCGAACACCACGACGCCCAGCACGGACGCGAGGACCGCCTCGCCCAGCCCGAAGCGGCTCGCCACCAGCGCCACCCCCAGGAGGTAGACCATCGCGAGGTTCGTCGTCTCGATGTGGGGACTGAGGAAGGCGCAGGCGAGGGTCGCGATCGCCGTGACCACGAGGGTCCAGGCGTAGCCCTTGACGCTCCCCAGCGGAAGCCGCTCCGTCGGCGTCCGCCGCCCCTCCTCGGTCGCCCGTTCGGCGGTGATGATGTGGACGTCGATCTCGCCGCTGCGGCGCACGAGCTCGTCCACCACGGAGCCGAAAAGGAGCTCGCGCCAGCGCGCCTTGATCGGCTTGCCCACCACGACGAGGGTCGCGTTGCGTCGCCGCGCGAACGCCACGATCTCGCCCACGATGTCGTGGCCGTGGAGGGTCGTCGTCTCCATCCCCAGGCTTTCCGCCAGGCGAAGCGCCTGCCGCGCCGACTCGTGTTCGCCCGCGGGACGGTTCCGCTGACGGTCGCTCTCCACCACGAGGACGATGGGCTCGGCGTGGCTCGCCGCCGCCATGCGTGCCGCCGCCCGCACGACGCGGGAGGCGAGCCGGTTCGGCGCGACGCACACGACGACCCGCTCGCGGGTGGGCCAGAGGCCGGTCACGCCCTGCTCGGCGCGGTACCGCTGCATCTCGGCATCCACCCGGTCGGCCGCGCGGCGAAGGGCCATCTCGCGCAGGGCCATGAGGTTGCCCACCTTGAAGAATCCTTCCAGCGCGTGGTCGATGCGGTCGGGCAC
>CAXUKB010000401.1:0-4157 GCA_964251345.1 uncultured Fimbriimonas sp.
CACCTGGACCTCGTCCCGCGTAAGTTGCTTGCGCGTCTTGCTCTTTCCGCTCGGGTCGCCGATCTGGGCGGTAAAGTCGCCGACGACGAGCACCGCTTGATGGCCGCACCGTTGAAAGTCGCGAAGCTTGCGCAGGACGACGGCCCAGCCGAGCGTCACGTCGCGGGCGGTGGGATCGACGCCCAGCTTCACCCGCAGCTTGCGGCCGCTCTCCAGCTTCTTCCGAAGGTCGGCCTCGCTGATAATTTCGGTGGTGGCGCGGCGAAGAAGGGCGATCTGCTCGTCGACGGTCATGCCGATATTGTGGCGCGTGGCAGAGGGTTCCGCCGGGGCGGAACCCGGCGAAGGAATCGTCAATCCGCGAGAACGGGGATGCCGACGATCTTGCCATTCGCGGTGAAGCTGCCGACCGCATTGTTCCCCGCGAGGGTCGTCGGTGAGAACTGAAGGCCGCTGACGGTCGCGTTGGCCTTTCCGTTCGGAATCGATGTGATCGTGACGCTTCCCGCCGTCGCCGACCAGGCCTTCTCCAAGGTACCGTCCGTCCCGGCGGTCGTCTCCGTATAGGCGAAGCTCACGCCCGATGTGCCCGGCGTGATGACGCTTCCCGCGGAAACGAGGCTGAGGGGCAACGTGACGTCGAACACCCGGCTGCCGTCGACGAGCTCGATGTCGATGCCCGTGTTGACCCCCGTGGCCATCGGAGTTCCCGTCAGGTTGGAACTCGATCCGTTATAGCCCTCTCCCGTCGTCAAGACGATGTTCGTGACGTCCGAGGAGGAAGAGTGGTGATGGCTGCCTCCGCAGCCGGCGAGGACGAGAAGAGCCAACAAGGACGCCATCGAATGGATTGGCTTACGCATCGGATTCACGATTGACTCCGCTTAGAGGTTTCCATCCCGAAGCTGAAGCCTCCTCCCGATCATAGCTCCGAAGTCTCGACCATCGCAAAGGATCGTTTCCTTGACGCCGCAGTAAAGAGCATCGGTCGCCCCGACGGAGCGGCCGCTCGACTTAGCAGAACTGGAACTCGGGCGAGGCGAACAGCAGATGCGACACCGCCGCCGCCGTCGCCCCGGCATTGGCCTGCGTGACCGTGCCGCCACAAGCCTTGGCCGCCGCGTTAACGAGCAACGCCCGGCGATCGGCCGCGACGCGCACGTCGAACACGCTGAGGAGCTTATGCACCACGTCCTCCGGCATCGTCGCGTCGGCGAGCAGCGCATAAGCCGGGTAGCGAAGCGTCGCCTTACCGGTCGCCTTCCCTTGGCCGAATAGACGATTGCCCCACTCGATCCGCTCCGTCATGGTAGCCGACGTAATCCAGTTCCGGCCGTTCTTCCATCCGGAGACGTCGGGCGGATACATCAGCCACTGGCCCATCGATTTCATCGCCTGTTGCGCGGCGTAGGCGGGTCCCATCGCGGCTTTGGTGCCCAGGGCTCCCTCTTCCAGCTTCCGCACGCCTTCGCCCATGCCGAGTTGGCGCATCGTGACGACGACCACGTCGACCGGACTCTTCACCACCGCCCGTTGCGCCCGATCCGAGTAGAACTCCGGCGACCGCATGATGTCGCGCAAGAGCGCCTTAGTGTCGAGCCCGCTCGCCCGGTAACGGGCGGCGAACGGCGCGATCGTCTTCGCGTCCGGATTGGGCCAAACGAACCAGTCCCAAAGCTTCGTCGTGAGGAACTCCGCCGTGCGCGGCTGGTCGCACAGGATCCGAAGAATGTCGTCTCCGTTGAAAGGACCTGTCTGCCCCAAAAAGGTTTTGACGCCGTCGTCGTGAAGGCGCGGTCGGTAGAGAAACTCGGCGTTGCCCTGCTTTCCACCGCGCCGTAGCGCCCAACCGGTAAAGGCCCGCGCGCCTTCCTGAACGTCTTTTTCCGTGTAATGGCCGATGCCGAGGGTGAAAAGCTCCATTACCTCGCGCCCAAAGTTCTCGTTCGGCTTGCCCTTCACGTTCTGTTGGTTGTCGAGCCAAAAAAGCATCGCGGGATCCTTGCTCACCGCATCGAGCAAGACCGGGAACGGCTTGAGTGCGTTCGTCCGAAGCGTTTCGTTCTGTCCCAGCATCAAGACGGCGCCCTGCACCTTGCTCGCGCTCGTCGCAAAGTGGTTGTGCCAGAACAGCGTCATGCGCTCTTCGAGCGGGCGGCGGGTGGTCAGCAGGCGAAGCGTCCACGCGTTCACCGCGATCGGCATGGGGATATTGCCCTTGTCGTTCCGCAGCGCGTCCTCGTCGAAGGCGGCCTCTTCGGGGGCCGTGGGGTTCAGCAACCGGTCGACGGCGCCATCGATGCCGTCGGCCATGTAGAAGTCGAGCTCCGCCTCGCTTGCGCCGAGGCCGAAGCGGCGCAAAAGGTGGGCTCCTCGATCTCGGTCGCTGAAGAACGGCATAAAGGGATTAACGGCGGTTCTCCGCGAAGGTTCACCCTTTCTCGCGACAAAACCCCTCGCCCGGAGTTGGCAAGGGGTTTTGTCGGAACGTTCCGTGTGGACCTGAGGATGGAACGAAGAGGGGTCGTCGGGGAAGTCCCCTACTTTTTGGTCGTCTTCTTTGCGGCGGGTGCTTTCGCCGGCGCCTTTGCGGGTGCCTTCGCCGGCTTCTCGGCGGCCGGCGCGGCGGGCTTCTCCGCCTTGTCGCTCGCTTCCTTTACGTCCTTGAGCTCGTCATAGGCGTCCTTGCTCACGAACTTCGTGAGCGGCGTGCCCTCGTGGGTCGCCTTTACCGCGTAGCGCGTCTGCTCGCCCGTTTTCGTGGCGCGCACCATCTTGACCTTAGTGATCTCCGACTCAGGGATCTCGACGTGCGATCGGGTTTTAAGATTGTAGAACTTCAATGTCTTTGCTCCTCGGAAGGGGCCGGATCCCTCGGACCGGTCCAAGCGAATATATCACGAAATCGAGTCTGCGCGAACCCACACCTCGCTTTTCCGCCAGATCTGACGTTTTTCGTCTTTCTTCCCGCGCCACAAGGTGCAAAACGCGTCGGTAAGGCGTCTGGAAATTGGTCCCGACGCACGTCGCACGAAAAGTGCGTCATTTGTGCGACAGAGCACGCGATCTAGAACACCGCAAGCTCGAACGGAGTCCGTTTAGATTGAGAGTCGCAAAGTATGCGTCCTCGAATAATCCGCAAAGATGGCCAAGAGCCAAGACGGAAGAAACAAAGATCATGAGACAGAGAAATTCCCGCTCCACGCCGACAAAGCCCTCGACCGAGATGACGGAGGCGAAGGCTTACGAGGAGCATTCCCTAAAGGAGCTGCGCGCGGCCGGCTATCGCATCACGATGCCGCGCGTGCAGGTCATCCGCGCCCTTGCGGACACGACGAAAGCCCTGAGCGCTTACGCGATTCACGAGAAGATCATCAACGGGAGCGGGAAGATCGACGTCGTGAGCGTCTATCGCATCCTCGCCACCCTCCATGAGGTCGGCCTCATCCACCACATCGGCGTCGTGGACGGTTACTTCCCCAGCCGCCTCGGCACCACCGGCGGCAAGCGATCCGAGGTCGTCGTGTTCGACGAGAGCAACGACGTCGAGGAGCTCGTCCTCCCCGACGACCTCGTGGCGATCATCGAGAAGCAGGCCAAGGAGCGCGGCTTCGAAGTGACCTCGCTCAAGGTCGAGATCACCGGCAAGCGCAAGTGATCTCCCGCCCTCTCCCCCGCCGGGGAGAGGGCTTCTTCGTTTTAGGCCGCCCGCATCTCGGGCTGAGATCGACGCTCGAAGTCGTTCAGATACGCCTCGGCGTCGAAGAGGGCTTGACGACGTTCCTCGACGTCCGCGTCGTGCGCCTTCTCTGCCGCCGCTCGCAGGCGGTCGAACTCCCGCGACGAGCGCTCCTTTTGCCGCGTTCGTTCCGCAAGGGCGGAAGCCCGCTTGGCGGACACCGCGACGAAGCCGAGCATTCCTGCCATGACCGGAAGCGCCGCGATGCCCACGACCAGAGGCGCGATGCGCCCGATCATGCCCGAGGTTCCGAGGATCAGGCCGACCGCCACGTAGGTGGCCATCACGCTCGCCCCGGCGCCTAAGCCGAAGAGGCAACCCCGTTGCGCTCCGGCTTCGCTTGCCTCGCTCGGCCCGTCCACCGGCCTCTCGATCCGCTGGGCTTGCTCCTTCGCCGCCTCGATGGCCGCTTCCCTTC
>CAXUKB010000402.1:0-4145 GCA_964251345.1 uncultured Fimbriimonas sp.
CACTCCCACCGACATTGCCGGCGATAGCCCCTGAAGCCGCTGGGGCGCCCCGTCAACCGGGCCGTCCCAGACGGGCAGGCAGAACACCAAGTAGAGGATCGGCCCGATCGTCGCGGCGAGCCACCGCCAGCCGCCGACGAAGAGAACGATGCATGGAATCGACAGCAGGAACAGCGTCGCGTTGACGTTCGGCTGAATCGACCGCGAGGCGAACCACGTCGCGTACACGACGAGAAGCAGCGGCCGCCCAGGTCGCGCCGCGCACGGGGATCGAGCGGATCCTAGGCCACTGATCGTACACCACGAACGCCGCCATCAGCGGAACGAGCGGACCGTGGCTGTAGAGGCTCTCCGGTTCGAGCCAACGGCCGACAAGGTTGTGGAGGAAAGGTGCGTAACCGAGGCAAAGACCGACGACGACGGCGATCACCGCCCGTCCTTCGGCGGTCGTGTAGATGCGGCGCCAGTCGACGTTCGCCCCAGGAATCGCCGCTCCGGACGCCGCGACGTCGGACGACGTCGCCGGAGAGGGGGGAAGAGCGGTGATTTCAGACATGGTTAAGGACGGGATCCAGCTCTTCGTCCCAACGCCGCCGCGCCGCTTGCCGTTCCCTTTGCTCCTATTATAGGTACCCTCTCGGCTTGCCTTGATCACCAAAACGGCAATTTTGCGACTTTGGCCCCCTGTCCGCTTCAAGCACGGATGCCGAAGTTGAAATGCCGAGCCGAGCCCTGCCGAAGATGGACCCGAACATTCCCAATTCCCCAACCGACGTCCTTCTCTTGCCCGGAATTTTGCTTCTCTTCGGGGTAGTCGTCTATGGCGCGGGCCTCGCGAATGGGATCCGAGACCAGACGGCGCCCAAGTATCGCTGGGCGGGGGTGGTGCTCGTCGCCTTTGCGATGGTGATCGGCGCCCTTACCGTGTCTCACCTCTACGGACCGCTTGCGGAGTTTTACCGAGCGATGATCGGAAACCGGAAGGTTCTGCTCGCCCATTACGTCGCCCTTGGCGTGCCTTTCGTGGTGCTGGCGCTCGTCCCGGTGGGCGAAGCGTGGTTCCGGCGGATGCGGCAGGATCTTCGCTAGGGTAGTTACCGGCCGACGACGCCGCGGATCATCCGGTCGAAGTTCTCGACGTTGCGATCGTTGGTGTACTTCTCAAGCAAGGTGTGGCGAGCCCGCGCGCCCATTGCCTCGGCCTCCGCGGGATCTTGCTTGAGGCGCAGAATCGCGTCGACGAACGCCTGACGGTCGTCCTGCGCGACCCGGATACCCACGCCCGACTCCTCTACGACAAGCGCGATCTCCGACTCCGCGCCCACGGCGGCCAGGGTAGGCCGTCCGGCGGAGAGAATCGGATAGAACTTGCTCGGGACGCACAATCCCTCCATGTTGGGCTCTAGTGTGACGAGCAGCAGGTCAGCGCTCGCCATGAGTTCCGGCACCCTTGCCTGAGAAAGAATCGGGAGGACCACGACATTCGAGATCCCTTCGTCGCGAATGCGAGCCTTGATGTGGTCCTCCTGCGCGCCGTTGCCCACGAGAGCGAAACGCACGTCGGGGTCCCGCTCGGCCAGCGTCTTCGCGGCGTCGAGAATCACGTCGAAGTTGTGGTACTTGCCGAAGTTGCCGCCGTAGACCACGAGGAAACCGGTGAGTCCGTGCTCGCGCCGGAACTCGGTGTCCTTGGACGCGGGCACGATGCGGTTGGCGTCGGCCCCGAGGGGAACGACCTCGACTTGGGCGTCGGTCACACCGTAGTGGCGCTTGAGGTAGCTCCGCATACAGCGGCCGATTACCATGACCTTTGCCGCCGAGTGAAGCCATCGCCGCTGGCGGTTTCGGAGCACCCGGACGGGCACCGACGCCTCGGGCATGACGCCCATCTTGACCACCCGATCCGGCTCCAGATCGTAGATGATGTAGATGTACGGCACTCCGGACCGACGGGCGTAGGCCATCGCCGCCTCGGGAACGGTCGGCGGCGCGGTCCCCACGAGAACGGCGTCGTACTTCGGTCTTGCGCGCAGCTCTTTGAGAACCTTGCGGGTAAAGATGAGGTTCCCCAGGAGCCGCCTTGGCGTGCCCGACCGATTAAAGTTCGGGCAGTCGAGGCGGGTGATGCGGATCCCGTCCCAGTCCGTCGAGGGGTCGAGCTTGGCCGTCACGTCGCGGTAGAGGTGCGGCGTGGTGAGGACGTCGATCTCGTAGCCGAAGCGGTCCTTGAGGCCACGCGCGGCGTCCGAGAGGAGCATCCCGGTGCCGCCCTGCATGTCGGGGTAGAAGAACTCGTTCACGATGCAGATTCGCATCGTTTACTCCGGCTTCCAGCGCTCGACGTTGTGGTCGTAGATCTCCTGGAGGATTCGGTCGACGTTGTACTCCTGCTTCCAGGCCGGGTAATGCGAAGCGAAGCGGCCGTTGTCGCCGATCCACCAGACGTGGTCGCCGATCCGGTTCTGCTCGACGTAGCTGTGCTCGAGCTTGCGGCCCGCGATCGCCTCCGACTTCTCGATCGCTTCAAGAACGGAGCAGTTGGAGAAGCGTCCGCCGCCGATGTTGTACACCTCGGCCACGCGGGGCGCTTGAAAGAACTGCCAGAAGCACTCGATGAGGTCGCGGCTGTGGATCGCGTCGCGCACCTGCTTGCCCTTGTAGCCGAAGATCCGGTAGGGCGTGCCCGTCATCGTACATCGCATCACGTAGCCCAGGAAGCCATGGAGTTCGGTGGCCGAGTGAGCGGGCCCGGTGAGAGTGCCGCCACGGAAGCAGGCGGTGCGGATGCCGAAGTAGCGGCCGTACTCCTGAACCATCACGTCGGCGGCTACCTTCGACGCGCCGAACACGGAGTGGAGCGTTTGGTCGATCGACATATCCTCGCGGATGCCGTCGTTATAGGTGTGGCTGGGGTCGATCTCCCAGCGCGTTTCCAGCTCGTTCAGGGGGAGGCGGTTGGGAGTGTGGCCGTACACGTTGTTCGTGGAGGGGAAGATGAACACCGCTTCGGGCGCCTTCTCGCGCACGGCCTGAAGCATGTTCAGGGTACCGACCGCGTTCACGCCGAAGTCGACGTGGGGGTCTTTGGCAGCCCAGTCGTGCGAGGGCTGCGCGGCGGTGTGGACGACGATCGAGACGTCCTTCCCGAACTCACCGATAAGCGAATCGATTCCGGCGCGGTCGCGGATGTCGAGGCTCCGGTGCTCGTAGTTCGCGCCGAGTTCGTCCTTGAGCCGGTCCGCGTTCCACGCGGTCGAAGCCTCCGCGCCAAAGAACTCGCGGCGCATGTCGTTGTCGACGCCCACGACCTTCAGCCCCTCGGCGGCGAAACGACGCGACGCCTCCGATCCGATGAGACCGGCCGAGCCGGTAATGATGGCGATGCTCAAATGGTTCCTCTGGGGAAGGCACGACTCCGGCGGACCGAGATCGCCTTCGGATCGTTCTAAACATACCTGCCGAGACACGGCGGCGGGCCTGGGAAGATTTCTAGTAAGCGCCGCGGCCGCGCAACACCGCGGCCGGCGTCTTCATGAGAATCACGACGTCGGTCCAGAACGACATCTCACGAACGTACCGCCGATCGAGCTCCATCCATTCGTCGAAGGTGAGATTGCTCCGTCCCATGACCTGCCAGTAGCACGAAATCCCGGGCTTGACGGTCAAACGTTCCATGCAGGCGGCATCGTAGTGCTGCACCTCGTGCGGCACCGGCGGCCGGGGCCCAACCATGCTCATCTCACCGACGAACACATGGACGAGTTGGGGGAGTTCGTCGAGCGAGTACTTGCGGATAAAGCGACCGATCGGCGTGACGCGCGGATCTTCTTTCATCTTGAAGATCGGCCCATCCTTCTCGTTATGCTCCATCAGCCCGGCGAGGCGGGCGTCGGCGTCGATGTACATTGACCGGAACTTCAGGAACTTGAAGTGCCTTCCTCCGAGCCCGACGCGGGTGCTCCGGTAGAATGCGGGGCCCTTGCTCGTGATCTTGACGAGCAAAGCGAGCGCCACCATGATCGGCGCGAGCAGGAGTAGCAGCACCGCGGCGCTCGTAACGTCGAATGTCCGCTTCACGAAGGCGTAATGCACCTTCTTCGCCTCGACTCGCGGCTCACCGGGAATCATAGGCATGGGCCTAGCGC
>CAXUKB010000403.1:0-4135 GCA_964251345.1 uncultured Fimbriimonas sp.
ATCGACCGATTCGCTTCGAGGAGGGCTGAATAGTTCTCACTTAACCTCCATTGGGCACACGTAGGCGAACGTTAACTGTACCGCAATGAGGCGGGGGTAAAGCAATGATTCACTGCGTCTGGTAGTGTCCTAATTTGAAATGCTTGTAACACTCTAAGACTTAGTTCGTGGCCGGAGAGCGTTAAGCAAGCAAACTAGTGTCAGGGGCACGCCTGTCACAAGCCAGGGGATGCCAAGACGGCGACCGTAAGGGTTGCTTCCGAACGTCTTGTAGACCGTTGCACCGTTGAGGATGCCCAAGCCGATTACGATGAACCCGAGCGAAAGGAACGCACAGTAGAACCAAAACGCTCTCGAAGTGCCGGTGAAGCGCGCATCAACCTTTGGACGCTCATCCTGGGATGACCCCAACCGTGGGGTTCCCGTTCCTCCGATCAAGAACGGAAGGTTGAAGGCCATCATCTCGGTCGCGTACGCGACAATGGAAAGCCACCACCCTCGCAAACTCATATCGTCATTCTACGACGATACCGCTGCGAGCAGGACGTATAGCTCGTCTACTTCGCCTCACTCACGATAGCCGCCCGCACGGCTTCTACAGGCCCGGACACGGGCGGGCGGGTGGCCCGAACCCCTTCTTGATGGGTGGACACCTACAAGGCCCTATCGTGCTCCCGCAGCCCCGCGTGAAACCGCCCACTCCGAACAGGCTAACGACGGGCTGGGCAAACGCACGGGGCACTTCGGCACGATCGGGCTTGTGTCGGTGCGCCCTCCTCTCGGAGAATGGCCAAGAGATGGGTCAACGCTCCACGTGCAGAGATTGCCCCTTAGGGTCGTCTCCCTCTCCCGGTAGACACCCCCGCTGAACCAAGGATAGAGCGCCCTACGTCGCAGAGGCCGCGCTTGACCCTTTGTCATGCACGTCACGGATCTCCGCCTACGTCGCCCGGGCCGTAAAGAGGTTCCGGTCGCCGCCACGGCCTCGCGAGCGGGCCGTCCGGGCCCTCTCCTCGTTCCGCCGCGGGGCAGAGACCTCGCTCTGACCCGTCCCGAAAGCGAGCGAAATGAGGAGGGGGTTGGGGGTGGATATCCGGAAAGCGCCGATTGAGGCGGCCGATCGTCCTCTATACTGGACGGATGCCCTACGACGGCCTCATCACGATCACACCGGACGTCCGTTCGGGCAAGCCGTGCGTGAAGGGCACCCGGATCACGGTGTTCGACGTGCTCGACTACCTTGCGGGAGGCATGACGGAGAACGAGATTCTCGACGACTTTCCTCAGCTCACCCGCGAGTCGATCCGCGCTTGCCTTGCCTACGCCGCCGACCGGGAACGCCGACTGGTTCCGGGCCGCGCCGCGTGAAGCTTCTTTTCGACGAGAACCTCTTGCCTCGACTTGGTAAGCTCCTCGCCGACGTTTATCCCGGTTCCGAAAGCGCTCTGCGGGTGGGCCTGGGCGGACGTCCCGATCCCGAGGTATGGCGATACGCCGTACAGCGTGGAATGCGGGTCGTTGGTAAAGACTCCGATTTCATCGAGAGGGCGATGTTGTCACCCGTGGGTGGACGCTTCGTTTGGCTCCGCCTCGGTAACTGCACGACCGACGCCGCGCATCTCGTTCTCCGCGCGGCTCGCGAGCGTCTCGAGGCCTTCGTCGCGTCGGATAACGTCGTGATCGAACCGCCCTAGGCGCTGCTTGGCGGCGCCACGGTCTTGCGGCAAAAGGCTAGCGCGTGGACGTCGTCAGGTTCGCCGCGCGGGCACAAGGGCGTCCCGCGGCTACGGCAACGCCGTCAAGTTGAGCCGCGAGACAAAGCCTAGCACTCGGCGGCGAAGGCGAGATCGGTCCTTCGAGCGTCACGTCCGTGAGCGGTTGGAGCGGCGGAAAGGCAAGGATGGGTTGGGGTCGCCGCCCCTGAAATCCAAGCCGCATTCTGCACTGCTCTGCACTCATCTGCACTGATCGAGGGCCCAATTCAGGTTCAAAGCACCCTCTCAGTGCAGGTAGTGCACTACTTCTCTCCTATCAGACGCGAGAAAAAAGACCTTAGAAGAAGGAAAAAGCGGGCGCTATTTGTCCGTTTCTTCTGCACTATCTGCACTGTCCCGCCGGCGTCGAGGCTCGAGCCCTGCCGCACTTTCGAGCGAGGACGCCCTTCGGGCCACCCCTCCTCATCGTTACTTTAATCGAGACCATCAGGCTTTCGCGCAAGCTTCGCGTGCGACGACACGCCTTCGGCGCAGGGATGGTCTGAATCTTCGGTCGACGGCTCAGCGGCACGGCCCTCCCCGCGAATGAATGTCCGGCGTCGCTCGGGGTGTTTAGCCTTCTGCGCCCCCCGCATGACGAGGCACGACCGATGACGACCCGAGACCGACCGCCCTTCCGACTCGAACCGCACACGGAGGACTCTTCGCAGGACCTCACCGACCTCGGAAACGCCCGGCGGTTCATCGAGGAGAACGGCACGGAGGTCCGCCACTGCGACCGGCTGGGCGGTTGGCTCGTTTACGACGGCACGCGGTGGCGGCTCGATGAGACTGGCGAGACGATGCGCCGCCTGATCGCCTGCGCCGAGTCGTTCCGGCTGCGGTGCTTCGACCTTCCCGCCGACGAGCGGCGGACCGCCCTCGCCTTCGCTCGCCGCTCGCTCAACCGGGGCTCGTTGGACGCGGCCCTCGCCGTGGCCCGCTCCCTTCCCGGCGTGGCCGTCTCGCCCGGCGACTTCGACCGCGACCACTGGCTCCTGAACCTGGAGAACGGCACGCTCGACCTTCACTCGGGCGAGCTCCGGTCCCACGATCCCGAAGACATGATCCGCCGCCTCGCCCCGGTGGCGTGGAGCGAGATGGGGGCCTGTCCCCGCTTCGACGCCTTTCTGCGCCGGGTGCTGCCCTCGCCCGAGGTGCGCGAGTTCGTTCAGCGCTTCGCGGGGCTGACCCTCAGCGGCGACACGAGCGCCCACGGCATGGTGTTTCTCCACGGCACCGGCCGCAACGGCAAGTCGACCCTCGTCGAGACCCTCAAGGCCATCTTAGGCGACTACGCGGTTCCCTTCCGCACCGACGCCCTCATGAAAGGGCGCGGGAGCGACGCGGCGGTCCTGTCGGAGCTCGCCGGGCTGCAGGGGGTGCGGATGACGGCGTCGATCGAGACGGAGGAGGGCGTGGGGCTGAACGAATCGATGATCAAGGGGCTTACCGGCGGCGAGGAGCTGGTGGCGAAGTTTATGCACCAGAACACCTTCCGCTTCCGGCCCGAGTTCAAGATGTGGATGAGCGGCAACCATAAGCCGACCATCCGGGGCGACGACGACGGCATCTGGGAGCGGGTCATGCTCGTGCCGTTCGAGGTGCAGATCCCCGCGGAGGAGCGCGACCGCGACCTCCCGGGCAAGCTCCTGGAGGAGGCGCCGGGCATCCTGCTTTGGGCGCTCGACGGGCTCGACGACTTTCTGTCCGACGGCCTGCGTCCGCCCGCCGAGGTGCGCGCGGCGACCGACGAGTACCGCAGCGAGAGCGACGTGTTCGGCCAGTTTCTCGACGAGCGCACGGAGGTCGGCCCGCAGCACTGCGCCACCGCGCAGTCGCTTCTCCAGGCCTACAACGCCTGGGCCACGTCGCGGGGCTTTCGGGAGACGAACTCGGTGACCTTGGGCCGAAAGCTCGGCTCGGCCGCGAAAAGGCGAGGCTTCC
The DNA here is from genome assembly GCA_964251345.1 of uncultured Fimbriimonas sp. GTDB lineage: Bacteria > Armatimonadota > Fimbriimonadia > Fimbriimonadales > Fimbriimonadaceae > Fimbriimonas. Next base: position 3,702 of record CAXUKB010000403.1, read on the forward strand.
ACAAGCAGCGATCCAACGGACTCACCCTCTATCCCAAGCTGGGACTGGTCGATTCGAACGGCGCGCGCGATCCTTTCGAGGACGATTGATCCCGACTCTCCCGCCCCGCGCCCCGCAGTGCCGTGTGAATCGGCTTACTCCGAGATGCGTGAGCTGAAAACCGGGCAGTTCAAACGGGGCGGTCGGGTGGCCGGAACCGCATGACCCCTCCTCGTGCCCGCGCGGGAGCCTATCGCGGCCGAAGGGCTTCCGATCTCGCGCCAGAGAATGGAGCCGTCGGACCGTGCTTAACGAAGACGACGGGCCTGGAAAGAACGTCGCGCGCCCGAAGCCGGGGTCGGATCGAGACTCAGGACCGCCGGCGTCGCCGCACGATCGCCAGCGCGCCCAAGCCGAGGACGGCGAGCGGAGCCGGTTCCGGTGTGGGATTGATC
>CAXUKB010000404.1:0-4133 GCA_964251345.1 uncultured Fimbriimonas sp.
GCGACACGCTCGCTGCCCTCGCCGCCGAGCCTCGCCGCCCGCACCTCGTACCAGCGATTGAGCGACTTGACGTCGTTCGTCGTGCTCACCGACTCGCCGGTTCGCGCCACCTCGCCATAGGTCTCGATCCAGAACTCCTCGTAGCCGGGAATAAGCTCGCGAACCGTTTTCCCCGACAGCGCGACTTCGGCGGGCATCCCGGTCATGCCTTCGAAAGCCGGATTGACCTCGAGATAACGAAAATCGACGGCCCGCCCCGCCTCGTCCCAGACCATCTCCACGATGCAGAAGCCTTCGTCGATCGAATCGAAGACGGCGCGGTACCGTTCATCGCTTTGGCGTCGAAGCGCTTCTTCCTCCTTGCGATCGGAGATGTCGATGAAGGTCGTGACCGCGCCTCGTTTTTCGCCATCCACGAGGATCGGCTGGGTCCAATACTCCACGGGGAACGGGGTGCCGTCGTCGAGCCGGAAAAACAGCTCGTCGACCACATGCGCGGGGACTCCCGTGCTCGCGGCGCGGTAGATGGGACAGTCCTCGACCGGATAGGGCGTTCCGTTCGGATGGGAGTGGTGGATTCGGCCGTGGAGCTTCTCGCCGCGGACCGCGTCGACGCTTGGGATGCCGAGCATCGTGAGGAATGCGGCGTTGCCATCGACCGTGCGTCCCTCGGCGTCGACGGAGTAGAAGCCGCCGGCGGAGGCGTTCAGGGTCGCGCGGAGGGAAGCCTCGCTTTCGCGCAGGGCGCTCGCGGCGGCGCGCCCCTCGGTCACGTCGATGATCGCGCCCGAGGTCCGCAAAGGCGCTCCGTCGTCGTCGAGGGCGGTGACGCCGCGGGAGAGAAGCCAGCGTTCTCGTCCGTCCTGCCCCGTCGCGCGGTACTCGACGTGGAATTCGTCGCCGTGCGCGGCCGAGCGCTTCAACTCCGCGTACACGGCGGGACGATCCTCGATGCGGACGGCCTCGACGTAGAGCGACGCGGGCGCCCACAGCGGCGTGTCTTCGGGCAAGCCGAAGAGGAAGCGAAGTCGCGGACTGGTGTAGGCGAGCCCCGTCCGCTGGTCGATAATCCAGGCCGCGACCTCGGCGGCGTCGAGCGAACGGAGGGTCTCCTCGCGTTCCCGCTCGAGGGCCTGCTCGGCGGCGTAACGCGCGCTGACGTCGAGCACGTGAATGACGACGCCGCGCACCGTGCCGTCGGGCGCGAAGTCAGCCACATAATCGGCTTGGACACGCCGCTCGCCGAAAGGATAACGAACGGTGAACTCCTGGGTGTGCGTCTCCCCCGCGAGGGCACGGCGGATGTGACCCTCCGCGACGTGCCACGCGTCCGTCCCGACGATCTCCTCGACCGTCCGGCCCCACGCCTCGCCGGGGGCGAAGCCGAAGGTGCGTTCGTACTCGCCGTTGAGGAACGCGTAGCGAAAATCCGGCGTGACGTAGCCGACGCGCACGGGCAGGCGGTCGGTGACGATGCGCAGGAACTCATCCGCCGTGTGGGCCACCTCGGAGCTCCTTGCGGGGGCGCCCTGCGGGTCCCATTCGTTCGGCGCGGCGTGCATGTAGAGAGGAGTACGATACGGGGCGAATCCCGTTTGCCAACCTCTCGCCGCCGACTGCCCCGATCGACGAAGGGAGGGAGACGACGGATGAGGAAGTGATGAAGATTCCTCATTCGTATGAGGTGTGGAAAAAGCCTTTCCGATAAAAGGATTGGCCCCGCAAGGAGGGGGCCTTTTCACCCATGAGCATCTCTGCGATCAGTAGTTCCAGCACTTACGCGAGCAGCTACACCAATAACAGTTCCACATCCCGGAGGAAATCCTCAGGCGACGACCCGATGTCGCAGGCGATTAGCCAGCTTCAGTCGACCGACCCGACCCTCGCGTCGAAGCTGACGGATCTCCAGAAGCAAGTCGAGTCGATGAAGAAAGGCGGATCGTCCGAGAAGGACATCCAGAGCACGATCAAGTCGACGATGGACGGCCTGAGCAGTACGGAGCAATCCGAGCTTAAGACGGCCATGCCCGCGCCGCCCGCCGGCGGTCCCGGCGGCACCCCGCCTTCCGGGGGGCATCATCACCACAAGAAGGCGAGTAGCGACTCGGATTCGTCGAGTTCGGATTCGTCGAGCACGTCCTCGACGTTCAGCGCGAGTTCGTTGCTCGATTCGACGTCCTCGATGCAGAACGACTCGATCATGAGCCTGCTGTCGTCGCGCGCGGACTCGTCCGCGTCGACGTCCGCGTCCATGATGTAAGGTCGCCGCTTCCCACCCGCGCCCCGCGTCTGCCCACGCGGGGCGCTTTTCGTTTTATGGATAAGCTTTTCGGGGTCATCCCTTCGGGTTGCGTTCACCCTTCGGGATTCTTCGGTCGGGCCTGAATTCTCGCGCTTGCGGCGGTTGATACGATCGCAGGTCGGTTCCTCGTGTGGAATGCCCTATCGCGCCGGCGTCGTCGAATGACGGCATGGACGAGGGCGCGCGACGGGACGTGGCGGAGCGGGCGAAGGCGATTTATGAGGCGCGCATCCGCCCGCTTGTGGAAAGGGAGCACTTCGTTAAGGTCGTTTCCATCGACGTGAACGGCGGCGATTACGAGGTGGCGGCTCACCCAGGGTGAGCCGCTTCGGGACGTCAGGTCCTAAGCGCCTTGGGTGCCATGGGTAGATGCGGATGATTGTGCCGCCGTCACCCGGGCGCCACGGCCTTCCGGACACGGGTGGCGAACGCACGAGCCATCGTCCTTTACCCTTGGCACCCGAGACCCCGTGGCGTGGATCCTTTCGGGAGGCTCTAGCGGCGCTCCTCGGTCTGGGCCGAGTCCTCGCGCTTGCGGCGGGTAGTGCGTCGGGGCGCTTCTTCATCGGGACGCTTGTGGCTGTGCTTCAGCACGAGACGCACGGGCGTGCCCTCGAGCGGCAGCACCTCGCGGATCTTGTTCAGCAGGTACCGCTGGTAGGAGAAGTGCATGATCTCCGGGTCGTTGCAGAACAGAGCGAAGGTGGGCGGACGCACGGAGACCTGGGTCGCGTAGTAGATCTTGAGGTTCTTGCCCTTCGTCGAGTAGGGACGGGCGAAGACCGCGTCTTGGATGAGGCGGTTGAGTTGGCCCGTGGAAACGCGGAAGTTGTACGCCTCGACCGCCTTGAGCGCCTCGTCGAGCACCGGCTCCAGTCCGGCGCTCTCGATCGCCGAGGTGAAGGCGGCGGTCGCGTACGAGAGCTCCGGAATCTCGTCGGAGATCGTCTTGAGGAAGTCGCGCTTCAGTTCGGTCGGACGGCGAGGCTGGCCGTCCGGCGGCTCCTTCACGTCCCACTTGTTGATGGCGAAAACGACGGCCTTGCCCGAGTCGTGGGCGAGTTTCATCACGCGCTTGTCGCCGTCGGTGAGCCCTTCGGTGCCGTCGATCACGACGAGGGCGCAGTCGGCCCGTGCGATCGCCTTCTCGGCGCGGTTCACCATGTAGTACTCGACGGTGCCCTGGATCTTGCCGCGGCGGCGGATCCCCGCGGTGTCGATAAGCCGGAACTTCTCGCCCCGGTACTCGAGTTCGGTGTCGATCGCGTCGCGCGTGGTGCCCGCGATGTTCGAGACGATCATGCGCTGCTCGCCGGTGAAGGCGTTGACCAGGCTCGACTTTCCGACGTTCGGCCGGCCGACGATGGCGAGCTTCATCCCCTCGGGCTCCTCGCCCGCCGCGCCCGTCTCGGGAAGCTTCTCGACGATAAGGTCGAGCAGGTCGGCGACGCCGCGGCCGTGGAGGCCGGAGATGGGGAACACCTCGCCGAGGCCGAGGGTGTAGAACTCGTTCGCGTTAAGGTCGCGGTTCGGGTGGTCGGCCTTGTTGACGACCACGAAGATCGGCCGGGTGAAGCCACGGAGCTGGCGGGCAAGATCCTGGTCGTCGGGGTTGACGCCGTCCATCGCGTCGGTCATGAACAGGACGATGTCCGCCTCGGCCAAGGCGACGTTCGCCTGGACGCGGATCTGCTCGGAGAGGGGATCGCTTTCGTTGAAGACGATGCCGCCGGTGTCGACCACTTGGTATCGCTTGCCGTTCCATTCGGCGGCGGCGTAGAGTCGGTCTCGGGTGATGCCGGGCTCGTCCTCGACCACCGCGAGGCGCTTC
>CAXUKB010000405.1:0-4117 GCA_964251345.1 uncultured Fimbriimonas sp.
CGACGAGCCCCGGCTTACCGCCGGCGACATAGCTCCTTTCAATTCCTTCACAAAAATCTCGAGCTCCTCTTCGGTTCCCACGCTCGCCCTCAGGCAGGTGCGATTTCCGAGCACGTCGCCCGGCCGGGTGATGACGCCGCGATGCAGAAGTGCGTCGAAGACAGGCCGGGCGGGCCGTCCCAGGTCGGCGTACACGAAGTTAGCGAAGCTCTCCAAAGGCCTCGCGCCAACCTCCGTAAAGGCGCCGGCGAGGCGCGCGAGGCCCCGCCGGTTCGTCTCCACCGTGTTCCTGAGGTGATCGTCGTCGTCCAGCGCCGCGACGGCCGCGACCTGAGCGAGCGAGTTGACGTCGAAGGGCTCGCGCGCCCGATCGATCGCGTCCGCGATCGCCTCGGGCGCGAAGCCGTATCCCACGCGGATTCCCGCGAGGCCGTAGGCCTTGCTAAAGGTCCGCAACCCGACGACGTTCGACCTTCCGGCCATGATGTAGTCGAGCGAGTTGGGAAAATCGGGAAGGTCCGCCGCGAACTCCATGTACGCTTCGTCGAGCACGACAACGACGTCGTCGGGAATGTCGGCGAGGAAGCGGTCCACCTCGGCCTTGCGGACGACGGTGCCGGTCGGGTTGTTGGGGTTCGCAATGTAGACGAGCCGCGTTTTAGCGGTGACCGCGCGGGCCATCGCGGGCAGGTCGTGTCGGTAGTCGGCATCGAGCGGCACCTTGACGAGCTTCGATTGGGAAAGGTGCGCCGAGGCGTCGTACCGGCTGAAGCCGGGGTCGCCCATCATCATCTCCGAGCCCTCGTCGAGGAGGATGAGGCCGAGCAGGTGGATGAGCTCGTCGCTGCCGTTGCCCACGATCACCTGCTTGTTGCCGACGCCGAACCGCTCGGCAAGCGCGGTCTTGAGGGTGTACGCCGCACCGTCGGGATAGATGTGCATGTTCTCGGCGGCGGCCCGAACGGCCGCGACCGCCTTGGGCGAAGGACCGAGCGGGTTCTCGTTCGAGGCGAGCTTGACCACGCGGTCGAGCCCCAACTCGCGCTTCACTTCGTCGACCGGCTTTCCGGGCGAGTAAGGCGTCATCCCGAGAACGTTGGGGCGAATGCGCGCGGCCATGGTTGCTATTGTGACAGACCGCCGTCACCTCTCCTCTCCTCGCCTCGATCCGATCGGGACGAGGCGAGGAGGTTGGGGATCGGGGCAAGGTGCGCACTTCTCGTTGCGTCGGGGGACGACGATAGAATAAGCCCATGCTCCCGCTCGCCCTCCTCTTGTCGCTCGCCGATCCTCAAGAGCCGGTCGTCGGCGTCAGAAATCCGGAGTCGCTCTTCACGAGCTCCGATCCGCGACTCAACGCGAACAAGCAAGTCGTCCTGCACATCGTTCGCGACCTTCTGGAGGCGGGCCACTGGAAGGAGGCGCCGAAGTACCTCACAAAGCGTTATCTCCAGCACAATCCGAACGTCGCCTCGGGCCTCGCACCGGTGATAATGTTCTTCGGCGGGATGCCGGAGCGGCCGATGCCTCCACCGGACGCCTGGCGAACGAAGGTCGTCGCGGTGCTGGCAGAAGGCGACTTCGTGGCGGTCGCGACGGCGCGCACGTTATCGAAGCCGAGCGGTGGAACCTACACGACGACCTGGTTCGACATGTGGCGCATTCAAGACGGGAAAGCGGACGAGCATTGGGACGGGGCGACTCTCTCGCCAAAGCCATGACCCTCGTCTTCCTTTACGGTCCGCCCGCGGCGGGCAAGCTGACGGTGGCCCAGGAGTTGGCGGAGATCACCGGATTTCGCGTGTTTCACAACCACCTTACGAACGATCTCGCACAGGAAATCTTTCCCGTGCGGAATGCCGATTTCGGCGACCTCGTCGCGCGACTGCGCCTCGACGTCTTCGAGGCCGCTGCACGTGCGGACGTCTCCCTCATTTCGACGTTCGTGTACGCGGCCGGACCACAGGACGACGCGTTCGTGGCGACGATCGTCGAGATCGTTCATCGGTACGGCGGCGACGTCGCTTACGTGCAGCTTCTGCCTTCTCGCGCGGCGTTGCGCGAACGGGTCGACGCCCCGTCGCGCGCGGCTTACGCGAAGATCAAGGACTGGGAGCTTCTGGAAAGTCTGCTCGACGGAAACGATCTGACGACGCCGCTCCCGGGCAGTCTGGCGATCGACAACTCCGAACTCGCTCCCTTCGATGCGGCGGTCTGCATCGCGACGTGGTTGCGAGCGCAAGGGGAGTAGCCTAGAGGATTCTAAGACCGACGGCGGGCGATTTCGCCGGTGCGGTACCTTTCCGCAAGCACTATGCGCTGGCTTCTCGCCCTCGTACCGGTTTCGTTGGCGATGGAGTACCTCTTCCACGCGCCGGCCACGCTTGTGTTCGTCGTCTCCGTGCTCGCGATCATTCCGCTCGCGAGCATGGTCAAGGACGCGACGGAGCACGTCGCGGCGCACGTCGGTTCCACCATCGGCGGGCTGCTCAACGTCAGCTTCGGCAACGCGGCGGAGCTGATCCTCGCGCTTTTCGTGCTTGCCGCGGGGCAGCCGAACGTGGCCAAGGCGCAGATCACGGGCTCGCTGATCGGCAACAGCCTTCTGGGCCTTGGCCTTGGAGCGACGTTCGGCGGTTTCAAGACGTCGCGGCAGAAGTTCGACCGCGACAAGGTCGGCACCCTCTCAAGCCTGCTCGTGCTCGTGGTGTTCGCCCTGATGATCCCGGCGATGTTCGACTACACCGAGCGCGGTCTCAAGAACGTTCCGGACCCCACGAAACTCGACGAGAAGATGAGCTTGGGCGTGGCGATCATTCTGATCCTCATCTACTTCGCGAATCTGATATTCACGCTCGTTACCCACCGCGACGCTTTCGCCGAGGCCGACAGCGACGAGCCGCCGCGCGAGGCGGCGACCACGCCGCTTTCGAAGGCGATCCTGACCCTGGTGGTCGCGACCGTCTTCGTGGCGATCGAAGCGGAGATCGTTTCCGGCTCCCTCGAAACAGCCTCGAAGAGCTTCGGACTCTCGACCTTCTTCTTGGGCATCACACTGCTGGCGGTGGTCGGCAACGCGGCGGAGTACCTGTCGGCGGTGTACTTCGCCCGCAAAGACCGAATGGATCTTGTGATGGGGATCACCCTCGGCTCGACGATCCAAGTCGCCTTGCTGGTCGCCCCCATTCTCGTGCTCGCGTCGTTTGCGATGGGCCATCCGATGACCCTCGTCTTCCGCTCACCTCTGGAACTCGTGGCGGTGGCGGCGGCGGCGTTCTGCGTCAATGCGATCTCTCGCGACGGCGAGACGAACTGGTTCGAAGGCGTCCTGCTCCTCGGCGTGTACGCCATCCTCTCGATCGCGTTCTTCTACGTCACTCCCTAACCCGTCAGCTTTCGGCTTTGGCGGACGGACGAAAAGTCTCGGCTCCTGATGAGCCGGGTGCGCTCAGAGTGGATCCGGCCAACGAATACCTCAGCGACTTCAGCGGCACGAAACACCGAATGGCGTGGAGATCGGAAGCAAGGGAGCGGCAAAAGTGCGATCGCTGCTGGTGCCGGTCGTTCCCATCGAATGGGGCAAGGTAGACACGGCGAACGGTAAATGACCGCGGGCGAAGAAGGATTAGCGACCGCGTCGTTGCGGTCGAGCGGACGAGTTTAGCGGCGGCGAGTCTGGTGGACCAGCGACGTCGGCTCGGGAGCCTCGGCCAGGGCGCTCTTCAACAGATTCTTGATTTCAGTTCGGGTCTCGGCTCCGATGAGCAACGCTTCGTCCAGACCCTTGGCCGTGATCGGGGAGCTCAGGATGGCATCGACTTCCTCAACGATCACTTCAATGACTTTCTTATTCATAACTTCTCCTTTTCTACGCCAGAACGCGCCCGCCCGCGCGGGGTTCGGGCGCATCTTTCGCAGTGGCCGCCCCTACGGTCGCAGAAACGAGTCGCCTGGGGGAAAGAGCGCGGCGAGAACGGCCTGCGCCTCCTCGTCCACCGCGCAGTCGGCGTCCTCAGCGAGGATTGCGGCAGGTGAAAGGTACCCGAAAACGAGTGCCTCGAACCGTCCCGGCATCAGGCAAGCCCGAGCTTCGTCCGGACGTTGACCGTCCCAAGCG
>CAXUKB010000406.1:0-3739 GCA_964251345.1 uncultured Fimbriimonas sp.
GCGCGAGGGCATCCTCCGGCGGTTCAACTTGGGCCGCACCCAGGTTTTGGTGAACGTGGACGTGGCGACGGAAGGGTTCGATGCGCCCGCCACCGACTGCGTTCTGCTCTTGAGGCCTACTCAAAGCTGGTCTTTGTACGCTCAGATGGTGGGACGGGGATTACGGACGCTCGGCGGAACCGTCGATGGTGAGGAGGCCGCCCAGGGGCGAAGGCAAGCGATCGCCGACAGCCCGAAGGGCGACTGCATCGTGATCGACGTGGTCGACGCGAGCAAAGAGTTCGGGCTCTCCGCTCCTCCTGAGAAGGGCGAGGAGGCGCCGAAAGAAAACCCGAAGGGCGAAAACGCCTCGCTAGCGGGACTCGTCGGCCTGCCGCCGGAGTTCGATCTCCAGGGCAACAGTCTTTTCGCCGCCGCCGAGCGGGTGGAGGAGCTCGAGCCCGCCCGGAAAGGCGCGCTCTTTCGTCGGCAGACGAACTGGGACGATCTTTCGACCGTGCTCAGCGAGGTCGATCTGATCAAGGAACTCAGCATTCCGGAAGAAATCGTAGGCGTAAGCGGCCTCGCCTGGATGAAGGTGGGCGACGGGCAGTACTGGCTACCCTGCGGCGACGGGTCCATGGAGAAGGGACGCGCCGCGACGATCTCGACGGACGAACTTGGGCGGATGACGGTCGAGCTTCGAAGTTCGATGATGCCGCCCATGCAGGTCCCGCTCGGCGACGACCTCCAGCGCGCGTTCGATGAGGCCGACCGCCTCATTCGCATGACCTGGTCGGACGCGGGGCGAATCGTGAAGGCCGACGCGCGCTGGCGTGAGAAGCCGCCGAGCGATCACCAGCGAGAGGTTCTGCGATCGCTTGGCGTCGAAGAGCGGGAGATCGAACTTCTCGAAACGATGCACCAGGCCCGTTCCCTTATCGAACGCCGCCGAATCGGTCTCCGCGGCCGACTTCGCTAAAGCGGGTTTAAACCTCGTGGCGTAGAAACGCCGTGCTCCTCGCCCCCCTGATTCTGCTTCTACCACGGCAAACGGCGGCCGACGTTCGGGCGCGGGCCGACCGGCTCGTCGCCGCGCGGCGCTATCCGGAGGCTTCCGAGGCGTTCGCCGACGCGTCGAGGCGGTACGCGGCCTTAGGCGATCCAAATGCGGCCCAGATTCTCCGCGACTACGCCCGGCGGTATCGAACCGACGCCGTGCTTTACGTCGACGACGCACCGACCCCGCCGCACGATCTTGCCCGCGCGGAGCCCTCCGCCGGCTGCTACTTGGGCGCTAACGTCGAACACGAAGACGCCGCCGAGAGAGACCCCGCGCGCTTTGCGCGGCTCCTTGGCCGAGACCATGCGCTTTTTTTCGTCTATCGTGCTTACGGACAACCGTTCCCAACGGAGTTCGCGCGCCGCCTCAGCCGCCTCGGGTGCGGCTTGCAGATCGCGTGGGAGCCGCGCGACCTTCGGGACACGGAAGACGGTGAGTACCTTAGTCGGTTCATGGAAGCGGCGGCGCGCGCCCGCCTTCCCGTCTTTCTTCGCTTCGCCAGCGAGATGAACGGCGACTGGACGTCATACCATGCCGACCCGGCGGCCTACCGAGAGGCGTTCCGACGGGTCGCCGCCGTGGCGCACTCGACGGCGGCGAACGTGGCGATGGTTTGGTGTCCCGCGGATTCGCCAGAGAAAGGACTCGATGCCTACTGGCCGGGCGACGACGCCGTCGATTGGGTCGGGGTGAACTTCTACAGCGTGCTGTACAACGATGGCAATCGCGGCCGTGCCGCCGCCTGGCGCCATCCTGAAGACTCTCTGGACTACGTCTACCGTCGTTACGCCGACCGCCACCCCATGATGGTCGGTGAATGGGCGGCCACCCACCGAAGCGTCGTCGACGGGCTTCTGCGAACCGGTTTCGCCGCCGACAAGATCGCCCAATTCTACGCGGCGGTACCGCGGCGCTATCCGCGGGTAAAGGCCGTTCACTGGCTTAGCCTCGACACCGTGCGATATGCGCAGGGCGCCCGTCGGCTGAACGACTTCACCCTCCTCAGCGAGCCACCGGTCGCCGAGGCTTACGCGAAAGCGACGGCGGAGCCGTTCTATCTCGGTCGCGTCGGCGACGTCGCGACGAGCGTGCCGCGCCCGCTTCGAAGCGACGACCGGTTGCCCAGCCATGTGGTGCTCACGGCTTATGCCCGCTCCTACGATCCACGTCCGCGAACGATCGTTAAGGTCGATGGGCGGACCGTCAGCGACGAAAAGATCGCGGGACCGCATCGAGTGGAGGTTTTACTTGTGCCGGGAAAGCACACGATCGTTCTTGCCGTCTACGACGACGAAGGACGGTTAGCGGGGCGGCAGGGCGTCATCGTGTCCGCAAGCGTGTAGGATAGGTCGGCGACGTCGTCGCAAAGGGCTCGCGCCAGGTATCCTTCACTCTTGAGTTGAAGCGTTATCTCCTGCTGAGCGATGGCACGGTGTTCGAGGGAAAGCCCCTCGGTGCGGCGGGCACGACAATCGGGGAGGTCGTCTTTAACACCGGCATGACCGGTTATCAGGAGATCCTGACCGATCCCAGCTACGCGGGACAGATCGTTCTCTTGACCTATCCCTTGATCGGCAACTACGGGATCAACGACGATGATTTCGAGTCCGATCGGATTCAGCCCACCGGACTCGTCGTTCGGGAGGCGTGCGAAGTGCCGTCGAACTGGCGCGCCACGAAGTCGCTTCATCGTCTCCTCGAAGAGCGAGGAACCGTCTCTATCCAGGGGCTCGACACGCGAGCGATCACGAAGCGGATTCGGAGCGCGGGCGTCACGATGGGAGCGATCGGCGACGATTTGAACGCCATGCGGGCGGCGCTGGATGCCGCCAAGGGCTACGACGATACGGACTTTGTCGCGGACGTGACGACCGGGGTGCCTTACAAGTGGGGCGCGGAAGGCCGAATGGACGCCGGCGAAGCGGACGAAAGCGGACGGGTTCGCCTGGCAGTGCTCGACTGCGGACTCAAGCACAACATTCTCCGCCGGTTTTATCGGGACGGGTGCGCGCCTCTCGTCTTCCCCGCGGGAACGTCCGCCGAAGAGATTCTCTCGTACCGCCCCGATGGCGTTCTCCTCTCTCCCGGTCCGGGAGACCCCGCTCGACTCGGCCCGGTCGTGGAAACGGTCAAGGGTCTGCTCGGGGAACGCCCCATGTTCGGCATTTGCCTGGGTAACCAGCTCCTTTGCCACGCCATCGGCGGCGAGACCTTCAAACTCAAGTTTGGCCACCGTGGCTCGAACCATCCGGTGAAAGATCTGCGAACGGGGAAGGTGACGATCACCTCCCAGAACCACGGCTACGCCGTCGATCCCGTGTCGCTCGAGGGCACCGGCGCGGAGGTCACCCAGCTAAACCTTAACGACGGCACCGTCGAAGGGATCGCCGTGCCGAGTGCCGATGCGGCGAGCATTAAGTACCATCCCGAGGCGGCACCCGGCCCTGGGGCTTCGCGGCCCTATTTCAAAGAGTTCGTTGACCGGATGCGCGCGGCGCGTTAGTGGCGCAAAGCGTGGAGCGCCGCAACCGGCTCGAGAAGCTCACGTGCCCGGGCAAGTGGCCATTGCGTGGCCCGGTCGCTTAAGGCGTGCTCGGGGTCTGGGTGGATCTCCAGGAAAAGGGCGTCCAACCCCACCGCCACCGCCGCGCGCGTCATCGCCGGGATCGACTCGCGAATGCCCGCCGTCTCCGTGCC
>CAXUKB010000406.1:3749-4105 GCA_964251345.1 uncultured Fimbriimonas sp.
GGGCGGAGTGGGTCGCATCGAAGCAGACCGGAACGCCGAACGAGGCCATCGTTTCGAGCCCGGCCATGTCTACGATCAGGGCGTTGTAACCGAAGGTCGTGCCCCGCTCGGTCAGCATGATGCCCCTCGCATCGAAGCGGCGGAGCTTCTGGACGATGTTCCCGCAGTCATGCGGCGCAAGGAACTGGCCCTTCTTGACGTTCACCGGCTTACCCGTCTCGGCCGCCGCCTCGAGAAGGTCGGTCTGTCGGCAGAGGAAGGCGGGAATCTGGAGAAGGTCGATCGACTCGGCGACCGGCCCAGCTTGATCCGGCAAGTGAATATCGGTGGTTGTGGGCACCCCAAACTTTTGGCCT
>CAXUKB010000407.1:0-1434 GCA_964251345.1 uncultured Fimbriimonas sp.
CCCTTCGCCTTGGAGCGCACCGTCTCTCGGTACGCAACCTGCGGCTTGCCCTGGTTCGCCTGGACGCCGAACTCGCGGTTGAGGCGGTCGACGATGATCTCGAGGTGGAGCTCGCCCATTCCCGAAATGATCGTCTGGCCCGACTCGTGGTCCGTGAAGACGCGGAAGGTCGGATCTTCCTGCGCAAGACGCTGAAGACTCGTGCCCAACTTCTCCTGATCCGCGCGGCTCTTCGGCTCGATCGCGATCTGGATAACCGGCTCGGGAAACTTGATCGACTCAAGGGCGATCTGGTCCTTTTCGTCGCAGACCGAATAGCCCGTGTTGACGTCGTTCAGACCGATCACGCCCACGATCTCACCCGCGTACACCTCGTCGATGTCGTGGCGGCTGTTCGCGTGCATCTCCAGAATGCGGCCAATGCGCTCGGTTCGCGTTCGGAACTCGTTGGTCATCGGATCGCGGTAGGCGACGGTGATCGGCGTGCCCTTCTTCAAAAGGCCCGAGTAGACGCGAAGGAACGTGAGACGACCCACGTACTTGTCGCTCATGATCTTGAACGCCAGCGCGGCGAACGGCTCCGTGTCCAGCGGCTGTCGCTCGATCTCCTCTTCCGTCCGGGGGTTGACGCCCTTTACGCCGCCGACGTCGGTCGGAGACGGCAGGAAGTCGACGATCGCGTCGATCATCGCCTGGACGCCCTTGTTCTTAAACGAAGAGCCAGAGATGATCGGAACGATCGACAGGTCGAGCGTTCCCTTGCGAATGGCGGCGTTGATCTCGTCGGTCGAAATCTCCTCGCCTTCGAGGTACTTCATCGCGATGTCGTCGTCGATGCCACCGAGCTCGTCGAGCATCGCTTCGCGGTACTCGTTGGCGCGCTCGACGTACTCGGCCGGAATGTCGGTCTCCGTCCAAGTCTTGCCCTTGTCGTCGTCGAGGTCGTAGATCGACGCCCTCATGGTGACGAGGTCGACGTACCCAAGGTAGTCGGACTCGGCGCCGATCGGAATCTGGATCGGAACGGCCTTCGCGCCGAGGCGGTCCTTGGCCCGCGCGAGAACGGTATAGAAGTCCGCGCCGAGTCGGTCCATCTTGTTGACGTAGATGATCCGCGGAACCTTATACTTGTTCATCTGGCGCCAGACGGTCTCCGTCTGAGGCTGGACGCCACCGACCGCGCAGAGGACGCAGACCGCGCCATCGAGGACGCGTAGCGAACGCTCCACCTCGACCGTGAAGTCGACGTGGCCAGGGGTGTCGATAATGTTGATCTTGTGCTCGGGCTTGTCCTTCTTGGAACCCGACCAGAAGCACGACGTGGCCGCCGAGGTAATCGTGATGCCTCGCTCCTGCTCCTGCTCCATCCAGTCCATCGTCGCGGCGCCATCATGCACCTCGCCGATCTTGTGGGCCTTGCCGGTGTAGAAATGA
>CAXUKB010000407.1:1444-4093 GCA_964251345.1 uncultured Fimbriimonas sp.
ATTCGGGCGGTGGTCGTCGTCTTGCCCGCATCGATATGGGCGGCGATGCCGATGTTGCGGACTCTTTCAAGGGGATGGCTACGGGGCATGGTTTTCTCGTTGGACTGCGAGGGTCGCTGGAAAGTCGGACGATCCGCTTCAATCCTCACCGCAAAACGCCCCGTCGTTTTCGGACGGGGCGTTTTGCGGTGAGGAAGAGATCCACGGAGGACCCTCTTCGTTCCTGTGACCGATTCCTACGCCATTCGAGGCATAAAACTTCGATCTTTCTGGAGTATTCCGGTTTTAGATGGCGGAAGTCAATGGAACGGCGATTAAGGCAGCGAAGGCCGCTTATACGCAAAGATCCGCTCCTCTACAAATCGCCGAGCTGGGGTATCGGTTCCGTACCGACTCCAAGAGAATCCTGCCCCGATCGGCACGTCGCGCAGGTCGACGATGTGACACGGCTCGCCGATCTCCTCGGCAAACTCGCGAAGCGCAGGTTCGGGAGAGACGAGCGCCTGTTCGAACGTGATGAGATTAGGATTGTGGGACCAGATTTCCCGAACCGCGTCGTCCCACACTTTCCAGATTGCGGACTTTCGATCGCCGCAATCGTAGGCGGGTAGCGCATTCAAGAACTCTGCGAGGCCATTTCCTGGAAAAACCAATACCGGGGGATCGTGGCATACATAGAAGATAGAGCTCCTCGTCTCTCGTTCTGAGCGACAGTCGACCACCCAAAGGTTGCCACACCCATCACCGGCGATCGGTAACCCGTTGGGCAGGATGTCCTCGACTCTTTAGTCGGTGGAAGGCTTTCTCAGGTCGACGTCGATGCCCGCTCCTTGAATAGCACGGCAACGGGTAGCAAGATCGCGGAAATCGTTAGGAAACGGCACTTCGAGCGCTTGTTCCAAATGGTCGATCGCTTCGGCAGAGAAACCCGGTAAGTAGGAAATCGCCAGTCTTTCACCGTCTTCGTCGATTCACTCGGTCGTTTTCAGTCGCCCAAGTGTCTCACCAACGTCCATAAGGGTTAGGATAACCGGCGTAAACTCAATCGATGCTTATTGCGCTGGCGACGATGGTGATGCAAGGCTCCTGGCGGATGGTCTGGTCGGACGAGTTCAACCACGACGGCCTTCCCGATCCGACGAAGTGGGGCTACGAAAAGGGCTTCGTTCGTAATCAGGAAGCGCAGTTCTACACCGAAGGTCGGTTGGAGAACGCACGGGTCGAGGGCGGCCGCTTACTGATCGAGGCGCGAAACGACGGCTACGGCGGCCACCCGATCTCTTCGGCTAGCCTGACGACGCAGGGCAAAGCCAGCTGGACCTATGGTCGGATCGACGTACGGGCGAAAATCCCGACCGGAAACGGCACTTGGCCCGCCATCTGGACCCTCGGCACCGGGGGGCGCTGGCCCGCAGACGGCGAGATCGACATTCTCGAAAACGTCGGCCACGATCCCGACAAGGCGGTCTTTACCGTTCACTCGACGAAGCTCGACGGCACCGACCATGCCGGATGGGGTGAGTCCGTGAGCGTGCCCCATCTTTCGGCGGCCTACCACGTGTACTCCATCGAGTGGAGTCCTTCGGCGATCGTCTGGAGCATGGACGGAAAGATCGTCCACACCTACTCGAAGGCCGACCCTCACGGCGTCGCATGGGTTTTCGACAAGCCTCAGTACCTTCTGCTCAATCTCGCCATCGGCGGATCGTGGGGCGGGCAGAAGGGCGTCGACGATGCCATCTTCCCCGCCCGGTATGAGATCGACTACGTTCGCGTCTACCAAAAGCAGAAGCGCCCAGGTCGTTAGTATCGGACCTAACGACCTGGGGACTCTAAAGGATCTCTTTCCCTTCGACTACACCCGAGGTGGTCAGGTCATAGACCAACGGCACCGCCGTGCCGAGGTTTAGCTCTAGCACCTGCTCGCGGCTGAGCTTGTCGAGTTCCATGACGATCGATCGGTTCGAGTTGCCGTGGGCCACCACGAGCACGTTCTTTCCCTGGGCGATGTCGCCCAGAATGCAACGCTCGAAGAAGGGCAGGGTCCGGGCGGCGGTCATCTCAAGCGACTCGCCCTCTTCGCCGGGAGGCGGCACGTCGTACGACCGTCGCCAAACCTTGACCTGCTCCGCACCGTACTTCTCCGCCGTTCGCGCCTTGTTGAGTCCCTGGAGATCGCCGTAGTGCCGCTCGTTCAACGCCTTGTTACGAATGGTGGGCACGTCGACGCCCATTTCGTCGAGCATCAGCTTCAAGGTCGTCTGCGCCCGCGTCAGGTCGCTCGTGTAGGCCACGTCGATCTTTGTGCCCGCAAGCTTCTTGCCCGCCGCCCTCGCCTCTTCCTGTCCCAATTCCGTTAACGGCACATCGATCCAGCCCGTAAACCGGTCTTCCAGGTTCCAGAGCGATTGACCGTGACGGACGAGGATGAGCTTCGGCATTAGGGAAAAGGTACCTCCTCGTCCGGAAGAGAGGAAGCTCCGCAGTGAAGGCCTCGCCCCCGACTCCAAGCGCTTTGCGTTTGGAGAGTGAGCGTCAGCCGACGAAACTCAGCATCCTGCAGCCAGGAATACCCATCACTTCACCACTCGTCATCGCGATCTTGCCGCCGACGACCCCCCCTTCCGGGGCGGCGGCGCGGGTCTCGCC
>CAXUKB010000408.1:0-4034 GCA_964251345.1 uncultured Fimbriimonas sp.
GTCTCCGGATCGTCGGTGCCAAATTCCATCGTCTCGCCGGCGAGCGCCTCGGGGAGCTCGATCGCGCCAACCTGCGCAAGCGTCTTCACGAGGCCGTGAAGGGTAGAGAACAGCTCGGCTTTCGCGAAGTGGATCTCCTCGCTACGAATCGGCTCCTCGCTCTCCTTGCCGTGAAAGCGCACGGTCAGGTCGAAGACATCGTCGTCCTGCTTGAGGTAGCCATCCTGCACCAGCGCGACATCGGCCTGCTCGAAGAGGTCTTTGAGCTGCTCGTACGGCAGAAGGGCATCGCTGATGTTGACGAAAGCCATCCTCTGCTCCCCGCTCTCGTCGTCGATTTGGGTCAGGAACGACACGACGTTGATGTCGGCCTCGGCGTGGGCACGGAGCTGCTCGGCGGCGAACGCCGCGAACTGGCGTCCGAGCGCGGGCTTAGTCCCTTCGGCGGCATTGAAGGGCAGGACGGCGATCCTCATGGGGGTGGAGTTTACCGGGCGCGCTTAGGCACGCGCCCGACACGATCTTACGGGATGACGGTACCGCCGCCGATGCGGGGAAGCGCGGCGCTTACGCCCATATTTTGTCCAAAGATAATTGAATCGACCCCATTGGGATTGACCTTGTCCAGCAGCCCGCGGGTGCCTTGCACCGATTGCATTTGATCGGGTGGCGGGTTCGCGGCCCAGTCGCGCAACGCCTCGAGGTAGCTCGAGAGCGACGTTGCGAGCGGGCTTCCCGGCGCGACGCTTCGGCCCAAACCGCCCCAATCTTTCGAATAGAGATCAAGAATCGTCGCGTCGTCGATGTCGTTCCATGCGCTTTGCCAAATCCGAAAGTGGGCCAATGCAAGCGGACTATGGGAATTAAACTCCCGGCGCGATGCGACCTAGGCCTGCGCCCTTAGACGGAAAGCACCCGGGTCGAGATCGATGCGATATTCATCCTTGGTCTCCACAAGTTTGCCGCTGATCGATGCGGCAAGCGCGCTAAGCGTCTCCCGCTCTCCAGCGTCTGATCCAGCAGGTAAAAACCAAAATTTTTTTAATAGCAAGTGAGTGCTAATGGGCTTAGGCCAACGCAGATTCGACAAGTCTGAAACTTGGAATGCCCGCCGAGGCGGAAGATCGAACGTAACTCGTCCACCTTTCAACTTGATGTTCTTCGCCTCGGCGCGGCTCCAGCCGTCTGGCAACGGTGGAACCGAATTGTTGCCCTGAGGAAAAGTCGTTGCAGGATCCCAAGCCACGGGCCACAGAGCGATACCGCCAACCTTGACGCTGAGATCAAGGCCGGTACGAATGCGAACAGGGCGCGTAAAGGCTTTACCGTCGCTAATCTCCGTCAGATAAAGACTGAAGGATGGGAGCGGCACGGCCGGTTTCCACTCCGGTGGCAAGGGGGTACCGCCGTTGCCCCCCATACCCGCCGGACGGTCACGCTGCGCTTGTACAAAGGCTACCGTAGGCTTATGCGTCCAAGTAGCGATCGTTCTTACAAGATCTCCGACGTTACCGCCGGAGAACGCAAAGGGCGCAAGGAGGACGATCACGATGCTCCCAAGGTCACCGTAATATCTTTTTCATACAGAGGAACCGCGGTGTCGTAGATTTTAGACGGGAGGTTGTTAGGATCTGAGGTTAACGCTGTCAAAGATCTGATAACCCATGACGGTTTCGGCGGGATAGGTCACGTTATCGATCTTTAATGCATGGTAGTTGAAGGCCTCGACAAAATGGTCGGCCGCACTTGAAGTTAGAGTCTGATTGGCCTCTTTAACAATAGCAGCATAACCATCACCGCCGGCCTGCGCAACCTTTCCGTTATTATCTTGTTCGATAAAGTTCATGTAGATCGCAGTACCTTCGACGGGGTACGTTATGGTTCCGTTTGTGTTCACCATAAAGGTGTCTGAGTCCTGGACCGTCAGGTTCATCGCAAAGAGCAAGCTCTGAGTCGCGCCGATGGGGATGTTCACAACGGCGGGTCCGTCGAGCGAGCCACCGCAGTCAGGATAAGGTGAATACGGAACTCCCACTGTCCCCGATAAGGGAGTCAGCCCTTACCAGCCTCATCACTATACATCGTATCTTTGCGATCGGGATAGCAATTTAAGAAAAGTCGAAAACGACCTTTCCTGCCTTCCCGGCCGCCATGAGTTCCATCGCCCTTTCGAAGTCCGTGTAATGCATGCGGTGGGTGATCACCGGCTCCAGGTTGAGCCTTCCCGAGGCGAAGAGATCCCGCATGAGACTCCAGGTCTCCGGAATGCGACGGCCCACGATGCCCTGCATCCGCAGCCCCTTGAAGATCACGGAGTTCATGTCGACGCACTGCTGGTCGTCGCTGTAGACGCCCAACATGCTGATCCGGCCGCCCGGCCGGGTGGCGGCGACGGCGAGATCCAGCGAGGACGGATGGCCGGACATCTCGAGGGTGGCGTCCGCCCCGCCCGGAAACTCCTTAAGGATTTCCGCCCGCGCGTCGTTCTTCGAAGGATCGATGACCCGGTCCACTCCGACCGCGTGGGCCAACCCGATCCGGTAGGGGCTGACCTCCGTCGCGACCACGCGCGCCGCGCCCATCGCCTTAGCGACGGTCACCGCGAAGAGTCCGATCGGGCCCATGCCGGTGATGAGCACCGTCTGCCCCTCCACCGGCCCGTCCGCAACGGTGTGGACGGCGTTGCCCAGCGCGTCCTGGAATGCGGCGAGGTGCGGCGGCACGCTCCGGTCGGTCGGCATCGCGCAGACCGCCGGGAGGGTCGCGTAGGGGCGAAAGCCACCGTCCACGTCGACGCCTAAGATGCGGGTGTTCGCGCAGACCTCACGCTGTCCGGCCCGGCATTGGCGGCAGTGGCCGCAGGTCTCGTGCGACTCGGTGGCCACATACTGCCCTACCTCCAGTCCTTCCACGCCCTCGCCTAACTCGACGATCGTGCCGCAGAACTCGTGGCCGATGATCCGGGGCGGACGAATCCGCCCCGCCGACCAAGCGTCCCACTTCCAGATGTGGAGATCGGTGCCGCAGACGGAGGCCGCCTCAAGCTTGAGCTTGACTTCGCCGGGGCCAGGGATCGGATCGGGGACGTCGATAATTTCGACGCCGGGCTCCGGCCGGACTTTGGCGATGGCTTGCACGGCCAAGAAGGTACCCGCGCCTCGTCCGTCACGTTTGGTCTCGGCGGTGGCATTCTGAGGAGCATGACCCTGGACGACGCCGCCGAGGCGTTTCTCGCCGGATGGAGCGCGACACAGCGGCTGAACGGGCCGTTCGAGATCGAACGACGCGACGGCGCATCTTGGCTTCACGATCCACGAGGGACGCGCGTGGGTGAGCTTATCGGCGTTAACCTTCAACCTCAAGAACTTCTCGATCGCTATCCAAAGGGGGAGCGCGGTGCGGTCGGATCGCTGTTGTCCCCGTCCGAGTCGATCGAGGATCACAAACGGGAGTTCCGCTCGCTGGGTTGGCGTCTCCTGAGAACCGAACCGATGTTCATGCACAAGTTGCTCACACTGCCTCCGCCGGACCCTCGGGCCGTGCGGGCAAGGTCCGCCGAGCATGTCGCCCGGATTGCCAAGGCGGCCCGGATGCGGCCCGTTACCATGGGCGCCGCCGATGTCGACGACGCAGAGATCCGCCTCTACGAAACGAGCCTCGACGGCGAAAACGTCGGTTGGGTGCGGTCGATCCAAGCGGGTCCCGACGCTTGGGTGTCCGCGCTTAACGTGCGGGAATCGGCTCGCCGCCAGGGCCTCGGGACCGCCCTCATGGCCGCGCTTCTCCACGACGACGCTCGACTCGGACGCCGTTCGAGCGTCCTTCTCGCCTCCTGCACCGGAGCGCTTCTCTATCCGCGCCTCGGCTACGAAAGGATGGGAACGATGCTCATCCTCATGCCGATCAAGCCGAAGCCCTGAGGGGGCACGCTAAAGACTCTTCGCCATCGCTCGATGGGGGATGCCCACTTCGTCGAAAGGTTCGCCTTCGGCCGCTTAACCAAGCGCCAGATAGAACGGGACGGCGGTCTCCCG
>CAXUKB010000409.1:0-4010 GCA_964251345.1 uncultured Fimbriimonas sp.
TGGCTCGGACGAGGGCCTTGGCACCCCCGAGGCCGCCGTCGAGACGATCAAGGATTACATCTTTTACGAGCTCCGTCTCGGCGCGATCGATCTCCACGCACGGGACGACGTTTTCGAACCCGCCGCGTCCGGCGGGTTCCTGATGAACGGGGCGCGCCTCTACATCGACGCCGTGGGCTCTCACCTCGAGTACGCGACCGCGGAGTGCCGTCGGTTGAAGGATCTCGTCGCGAACGACCGCGGTGGGCAGCGCCAGATCGTGCGCGCGATCAACGAACTGGGGCTTTCCGATGCGGTTGACGTCTACAACAACTCCGTCGACCATTTCGGAGGGCACACGTTCGGATGTCACGAGAACTATCTCGTTCGCGCCGACGACGACTTCCTTAACGGGCCGGTCAACAACCTCTATCCGTTCCTTGTGACACGCCAGATCTTTTCGGGCGTCGGCCGGGTGGGCGGCCACATTCTCACCACCTCGCACGGACGGCCGAGCTACCAAGAGGTCATGGACAACCCCGTCGACTACATTTGGGTGAGCAATATCTACGGCGTCGTGCCGGACCGGTCGGTAAGGTTCCAGCTTAGTCAGCGGGCCGACCACATCCTAAAGACCGTCGCCAGTCGCGTTCGCTTTAATCGCGCGCTCATCAATCCGAAGTGGGAGCACTTCTATTCTCATGAAGGTATGACCCGCCTTCACCTTCTCTTCGGCGAAGGCAACCCCAACGAGTTCGCCTACGCTCTCAAGGTCGGGACCACCTCGATGGTGCTTCGGGCGTGCGAGGAGTACCGCGTGCCGCAGGATCTCACCCTCGACAATCCGATCCTCGCCCTTCGCGAGGTCTCGCGCGACGAGTCGTACCGCTGGCTTGTCGAACGAGGGCGGGGGGGCACGATTCGGGCCATCGACCTTCAGCGCCAATACCTCCAGATTTGTAAGGAGGCCTACGCGGGCGAGTCGGAACAGGGCGACTGGGTTCTTCGCGAGTGGGAAGGCGTGTTGGACGGACTCGAAAAGGAACCCATGGAGATGGGCGACCGGATCGACTGGGTGGCGAAGCGCCAGATTGGGGACCAGTACCGGGAAAAGGAGGGACTCGATTGGGACGACGACGCGCTCCACTCCGTGGATCTCGAGTACCACAACATCGATCCTGAGAAGTCGCTTTTCCACGCTTGGCAGGCGATGGGGAACACGCGGCGCACCCTGGACGATCTCGACATCGTGGATGCGATGACCGACCCGCCGCAGGACACCCGGGCGAAGGGTCGCGCCGCCCTCGTCGAGAAAGTACTCGCCCGAAAGAGCGCCAAGTTCTACATGTTCGACTGGAACGGCGTCGCCCTCGATCGACACACCTACGTCGAAATGCCAGATCCTTTCGACACCTACGAGAACGTCGCAAAGTGACCCAGGGCCCTCGCCTTCGAGACGTAATTTTCACCAAATCCGACGTCTCGGACCTCCTCGCACTTGACAATCGGAGAAGCGTGGGGTAACTTATTCTTGTACCGCGGGATGGAGCAGCCTGGTAGCTCGTCGGGCTCATAACCCGGAGGTCGCAAGTTCAAATCTTGCTCCCGCACCCAGACCTCTAAGAAAAGGCTCACCGAAAGGTGGGCCTTCTTCGTTTGTCGTTACTATGGTTTTGCCCGTTTGCGGAGTGATGGACGAGAGCGCGTCGGTCTACCCACCTTTAGGTTCGGATGGCGCTCCGCAGGATCTTAACGGTCCCGCAAAGCTCTGCCGGTAACCTGAAGGACGATGACCGGCCTCCTCGCTCTCGCCGCGATCGCTCGTCCGGCGCGCCTCCCTTCCACCGCGCCCAAGCTCGTGCTGCTGGTGTCGATCGATCAGGGTCGCGCCGACTACATCGATCGCTTCTCCGACCTCTACCTTCCGCCTAAGAAAGGCAAGACGCTCGGCGGATTTCGGTGGCTCGGTGAGACCGGCGTCCGCTACACCGACGCCCACCACCACCATCTCCCAACGGCGACCGGCCCGGGCCACTCGGTACTCATGACGGGATCCGTGCCGGCACTCAACGGTATCGTCGGCAACGACTGGTGGGACCGAGCCAAGGGTAAACCGCGGTATGTCACCGACGACGACACGGTGAAGACGGTCGGGGGAAGCAGCGATCCGCAGTCGGCGCGGCCACTGAAGGTCACGACCGTCGGCGACGAGCTTAAGATGGCCACGAACGGCCGCTCGAAGGTCGTCGGGCTTTCGTTTAAGGATCGTGCCGCCATCCTGATGGCGGGGCACGCCGCCGACGAGGTGATCTGGTTCGACTACGACGCCGGCAACTTCGTGACGAGCACGTACTACGCCGATACACTTCCCGGTTGGGTCGACACCTACAACAAAAGCCGTGCGATGGACGCCTACCTGGGCAAGTCTTGGAGCGCTTCGCTCCCCCGGCAGGCGTACATCAACGTTCGTCCCGCGCCCCAAGAAAAGGAGATTCTGTTCTCCCATTCTTACGGGGCCGAGCGCAAGCGAGCCTATTACTCGAACGTCGTTCGGAGCGGCGGCGGGCAAGCCCAGATCTTCGACCTTACCGAGCGCGCAATCGACGCGGATCGCCTCGGACAGCACGAGGTTCCGGACGTGCTCGTCGTCAATCTCGCGTCGAACGATTACATCGGCCACGAGTGGGGTCCGTACAGTCCCGAGGCGCTCGACGTCTGGGTCCAGACCGACCGTCTGCTCTCCCATCTCTTTAACAAGCTGGATAAGACGATTCAAGGCGGTATCGACAACGTCGCGATCGTCGTGACCGCCGACCACGGCGTCGCGCCGATTCCAGGCGAGGAGGCCGACGTGTATCACGTCGATGCCCGCCGGATGAGCGGCCGCGATGTGACCAAGGCCGTTACCTCCGCCCTGAACGCCAAGTATGGAGAAGCGAAGTGGGTGCTGGGCAGCCTCTATGAGCAGAACCTCTACCTCGATCGGACGGTGATGGATGCCAAGGGACTTCGGCACGACGAAGTCGAGCAGACCGCCGCCGACGCGGCGGCGACGGTGCCCGGCATCTACGCGGCCTACACCCGAACGAACATCGTTCAGGGCCGTCTTCCGAACGCCCCTTGGTCCGAGTGGGTCACCAACGGCCTCAATCCCCTGCTCGGAGGCGACGTGATGGTTCTCGAGGGGCCGACCCAGGTCTATACGGGAGCGACGGGAACGAGTCACGGTTCCGCTTGGGCCTACGACACCCACGTGCCGATCCTGACTCACTGGGGCGGACAGACGCCCGCCAAAATCGCCCGGCGCGTCTACACGCAGGACATCGCGTCGACCCTTTCGACGCTTCTCGGCATCGAGTACCCGAGCGGCAACGTGGGTCGTCCTTTGGAAGAGGCGTTGCCCGACTTCCGAAGCCGTGGTCGCTAGATCGGGCAGATTTACGGGTCGCCCGGGGAACTACGCCGCCGCTCTTGGTCGTTCTTTTCAACAGAGACGAACGAACGGGCTTGCCCGCTCCGTCCTTAAGCCGGAAGGGGCGAGAGCTCTCTTCCGCAAGGCGCCTCCGCAACGATGGAGGGCCGAAACACCCCCCGATTTACGGGGTGGAAGTGGCATCGGCGATCGAGGGTGAAGCAAGCTCGGTCGCCTTTTTCTTTTTCGGTACCCTCTGAACGTGAAACCGAAGGTCCTTGACGGTCTTGTCCTTGCGTACGGCCTGCTTCTGATCCTTCTCGGAATCGTGGGCTTCGTCGTCGGCGGTTCCGTGATTTCGTTGATCGCGGGCGGGATCTCCGGCGCGCTGGTGCTGTTCTTCCTGGCAATCACCGCGAAGAAGCGTCAGGTCGGCCGAATCGGCGTGGCGGTCGTTTCCCTTCTCATGTTCCTGAACTTCGCGGGAGCGATCGCAAAGAATCTGACGGCGACGACTCCACCAAAGACGCCGATCTGGCAGGCCTACGTGATCGCGCCGGTATCGATCGTTGTATTCTTCGCGCTTGGTCTCGGCCACCTGAGCGCAATGAAGGCACGC
>CAXUKB010000410.1:0-4008 GCA_964251345.1 uncultured Fimbriimonas sp.
ACCCCGTAGAGGACGCCCTTGAGGTTCGTGTCGATCATCGCTTCCCAGTCCTCGACGTCGAGCGCGTCGATTCGGGAGGTGCGGGCGATCCCCGCGTTGCCCACGAACACGTCGAGCCTTCCGAACCGCTCGCGTGCCGTTTCGATCAGTCGCGTGAGATCCTTTCGCCGCGCGACGTCGGTGACCGCGTACGCGCCGCCGATCTCGTCCGCGAGCGCCCGCAAGCGGTCCTCCCGGCGCGCGCCCACGACGACCTTCGCCCCCTTAGCCGCGAGGAACCGGGCCGTCGCCTCGCCGATCCCGCTGCTCGCGCCCGTGATGGCGACCACCTTCCCCTCGATGCCTGGCATGGCGACTACTACGCTTCTTGACGAGATCCTTACGGCCCGGCGGCGCCTCTTGACGCCGCCCTGACCGTCCCGAACGCCAACCTAGAAAGGTGAAAGAAGCGATGCGAGACCTCCTTCGGGCTTTGGCTTTTCTCGCCTTCGGCGCCGGCTCGTTGACCCTTCTCGGCAACCTCGTCCACCCGTGAATTCCGTGACCCCTTACGACCTCATCCCGTTCGTTCTCTTCGGCGCGCTCTGGATGGGCGCCTGGCGACTTGACCAAAAGCGATGCAAGACCTCTTCTACCTGGCCGTCACCGGCCTCTTTTTCCTCGTGGCCGGGATCTACGTCCGCGGCTGCGAACGGCTTCGACCCGCGGGAGACGATCCCGATGCCTAGTTTCATGCGCGACTACGAGGGCCGCTGATGAGCGACTACGTTTGGACCTCGGCCCTCACCCTCCTGCTTCTGGCGTACCTGCTGTACGCCCTGCTCAAGCCAGAGAAGTTCTAAACCCATGCTGTCCGGCTCCCTTCAGATCCTTTTCTTCTTCGCCCTCCTGCTCGTCACGGTGATCCCGTTCGGGCGTTACATGGCGCGCGTGTTCGAGGGCGAGGTGCGATTTATGCGCTGGCTCGAGCGTCCCTTGTACCGCCTGCTGGGCGTCCGGGAAGACGACGACCAACCGTGGACCCACTACGCGGGGGCGCTGCTGGCGTTCTCCCTCGTCGGGCTCTTCGTCACGTACGTCCTGCTTCGCGTGCAGGGCTCCCTGCCCATGAACGGCGGAGGCTTCGGCGTGAAGCAGATGCCCGCGCACCTGGCGTTCAACACCGCCGCCTCGTTCACGAGCAACACCAACTGGCAAAGCTACTCGCCGGAGCTCACCGTGTCGAACTTCTCGAACATGGTCGCGCTCGCGATCCAGAACTGGATGTCGGCGGCGGCGGGCATCGCGGTGGCGATCGCCGTCGTGCGGGGCTTCGCGCGGCGCAGCGCCAAGGGCCTTGGCAACTTCTGGGTCGACACGACGCGGGCGACCCTCTACATCCTGCTTCCCATCTGCTTCCTCGGCGCGCTTGTGTACGTCGCGGCTGGCGTTCCCCAGACGTTCGCATCCTACGCGAACGCCACGACCCTGGAGGGCGTCGCGCAGAAGATCGCGCTCGGCCCCGTGGCCTCGCAGGAGATCATCAAGCAGCTTGGCACGAACGGCGGCGGCTTCTTTAACGCGAACTCCGCGCATCCGTTCGAGAGCCCGAGCGCCTTCACGGACCTGTTCACCAAGCTCCTCTTCTTCCTTATTCCGGCGGGTCTGACCTACACCTTCGGGCGTATGGTCGGCAATGTCAAGCAGGGCTGGGCGATCTTCGCCGCGATGTCCGCGCTCTTCTTCGTGGGGGCGTTCGCGTCGCTCGCGGCCGAGGTCGCCGGCAACCCAACGATCCAAAAGCTGGGCATCGAGGCCGCGAACATGGAGGGCAAGGAGGTTCGCTTCGGCATCGGTGCCTCGACCCTCTTCGCGACGATGACCACGGACGCCTCGTGCGGCGCGGTAAACGCGATGCACGACAGCCTCACCCCGCTCGCGGGGCTGGTGACGATGTTCAACATCAAAACCGGCGAGGTGATCTTCGGCGGTGTCGGGTGCGGCCTCTACGGAATGCTGATGATCGCGGTGATCGGCGTGTTCATCGCGGGCCTCATGGTCGGTCGGACGCCCGAATACCTCGGCAAGAAGATCGAGCGCTTCGAGATCCAGATGGCGATGCTCGCCAACCTCGTGCTCGCGGGATCCATCCTGGGCTTCACCGCCCTCGCCGCGAACCTCGATCTGCCCAAGGACGGGCCGAACGCGAGCCTGAACACGTTCGCGGGGAGCAACTACGGCGGCGCGGACACGCCCTACGGCCCAACGACGGGCAACTTGAACAACAACGGCTCTCACGGCTTCAGCGAGATCCTCTACACCTACACCTCGGCGACCGGAAATAATGGCTCGGCCTTCGCGGGCATCACCGCGAACACGCCGTTCTACAACCTGACGATCGGCCTCGCGATGCTCATCGGACGGTTCCTGATGATCGTCCCGCTTCTCGCCATGGCGGGCAACCTCGCCGCGAAGAAGCGCATCGAGGAGGGCGCGGGCACCCTGCGGACGGACAACGGGACGTTCGTCGGCCTCCTCGTCGGCACCGTAGTCATCGTCAGCGCCCTGACCTTCTTCCCCGCCCTCTCGCTCGGCCCGATTGTGGAGCACTACCAGATGCTCCAAGGAATCACAAAGTAACCGGGGCGACCCTCCCCTAGACCGGGGTGCCAGACCGGGGTGCCACGGGTAAAGGGATGTTCATGCCCGTCACCCGTGCTTCTCGGCGCTCCGAAAGGCACGGGTGTCGGACGCACGATCCATCGTCCTGGTCCCGCGGCACCCCGGATCCCTCGAACTCGACACGCTCCTCCGGGGTGACGCTATGGGTTGGCCCGCAGATGGACGCCTTCGAAGCGGGCGCGTTCGACCGACTGCGATTGGAGGATGACGCGCCGGATCGGCGCCCCGCCCTGCACAAACACCCTATAGCTCGGATCGTTCTTCGTCGCCCGACGATCGACGATCGAGACGACCGGGCTCTCATCCTTATCGAGCAGACTGAGGTCGAGGTCGCGGCCGGGATCGATGGGAGCGACGCCGTCGAGGGTCAAACGGTAGACGGTCCATACCTTGCCGTCGTTGCCCCGTTCCTCCTTCTCGCGCACGAGATGGGCCTGACCGGAACCGGGGCCGAGAAGCTGGTCGGCGTGGGTCTGCCAGGGGTTTGCCCGCACCACGACGGTGACGGGCGAAGTCGCCTCTTTCTCGGAGACGTTGAACGTCACGATCCCAATCCGCTCGTCCGGCTTGCCCGAAATCGTTATAAAGCCGTTGAAGTCGGCGACGGTCGCGTAGCCCTCACCGACGTTCGGCATCAGCGAGGGTTTCGACCACGTCTCGCCCCGGACGCGGAAGGCCAGCGTCAGCTTGCGTTCGCCCGGACCCGCCGGGTAGCGGGAGGCGATCGTGCCGAGGGGCTTCGCGGGCGTGCCGTCGGGCAGCCACGCCCGGCCGCCCTCGGAGAGGCGGACCAACTCGATCGTGTGGATCGAATCGGTCCGACTCGGCGTTACGAGCGTCCCGCGGGGCCGAAGGGGCACGTCGATCGAAGTCTCCTTGTAGTCCCGAGTCTCGATGCCCACGCCGAGGACGTCGGTCGGATGGGGAACGGCGACGAACACCCTCTTCGGCACATCGTCAACGTCGTCGGTATATTCGTATTCATTGCTGCGAACCTCAACCCGGCCCGACTTCGTGACGACGAACACACGATGGTCGAGATCCTTGAGGGCCCGCGGGAACGTAAAGTCGATCTTCGCTCCCGGGAAAGTGCCCTCCGGCCACGAGATCGGCTCGTCGGTCGCCATGAAGGGGATCTTGGCGCCGGAGTAGACCTTATAGGGACCGGTTGCCCGCCCGACGCGGAGACGGGCGTGGGTCGTGCCCTCCGGTGCGTCGATCGTGAGTCCCATCGCACCGTCCTCTCGGCCTTCGCCCGGCTGGCCGTCACGGTGGGGTTGGCCGTAGGTCACGACCTTGGCCGGCCCGTCGACGAAAATTCGCAGTTCGTCCTTCTCGGTGTAGCCC
>CAXUKB010000411.1:0-3996 GCA_964251345.1 uncultured Fimbriimonas sp.
CTTCCCGACGACGGCAGCGTGCCCGAGTTGCCGGGTTGGCGTTGGGTTCACACCCCCGGCCATTCGGTGGGTCATGTCTCCTACTTCCGGGCAGCCGACCGAGCCCTCCTCGTGGGAGACGCGTTTACGACCGCCGACCTCGACGACTGGATCGCGGTGAACACTTGGCCCCAGGAGCTTTCGCGAAGTCCGACGCCGTTTACCCCCGATTGGGAGGCCGCGCGAATGAGCGTTCTCGAACTCGCCGACCTCGATCCCTCCATCGTCGCCCCGGGCCACGGCTATCCCATCGCAGAGAACGATCTGGCGACCCGCTTGCGAAAGGTCGCGACCGAAACGGTGCCGCCACCTTCAGGTCGATACGCAGATCGGCCTGCGACGTACGGACCGAACGGCGGGCTGGAAACCGTGCCGCCACCTCGTCCGGACCCTCTCCCAAGGAAACTGGCGATCGCCGGAGTCGCCCTGCTCGCGGGCGTCGTGCTGCTGAGGCGCAAACGGTAGACCGACAAGGCCACCTTCTCCGGTTAGGCGCGGAATTAACGATTCGGCGAGCACTTTCGTCCGATCGCGATAAGGCGGCGTACAATAAGAACGCTTGGGTCGCCGCGATGACGCCGTCTCCCTCCTTTCGTCCGTTTTTGCTCGCTGGCGCATCTTTGCCGATGCTCCTCGCGATGCGTGTCTCGTCGGCGGGCGCACCACCCCAAGCGAACAAGCCCGCCGCCGGTGAGGCGCTCTTCGCCGCGCGGTGCGCCTCGTGCCACGGCCCGAAGGGGATCGGCGGGCCAGGCTACCAAAAGGCGCTGGTCGGCACGCGCTCTCTCGACCAACTCGCGGCCTTCATCGGGAAGTCGATGCCGCCGGGAGGCGGAACGCCCGTGCCGGAGGCGCACCGAATCGCAGCCTACATGCTCGCCGCGTTCTACTCGCCGAACGCACGGGCGAAGAACGTGGCGCCTCGCGTAGAGTTGACCCGACTGACGGTTCGGCAGTTTCGCAATGCCGTCGCGGACCTCCTGAGCGGCTTTCACGCGGGCCCGACCGGCGGTCTCCGCGGCGAGTACTTCAAGGGCCGAGACATTGGCAAGGACCGGGTGGTCGAGCGGGTCGATCCTGAAGTGCGGTTCGACTTCGGGACCGAGGGGCCGGTGCCGGGCAAGTTCGACCCCCACAACTTTTCCGCCGTGTGGAGCGGTTCCCTACTCGCCCCGGATACGGGCGACTACGACCTCATCGTTCAGTCCGACCAGGCGGTGAGGCTTTGGTTCGACGGCGCGACCCTGCCGCTTGTCGACGGTTGGGTGAAGTCGGGCAAGGATTCTGAGTTCGTCGCCCCCGTCACCCTTCTCGGCGGACGGGCCTATCCTCTTCGCCTGGAGTTTTCGAAAGCCACGCAGGGCGTGAACGACGACGCAAAGCGAAAGGGCACTCCGGCTCCGCCCGCCTTCGTTCGGCTGCTGTGGCGACGGCCTAAGCGTGTCCCCGAGCCCATTCCAGGTCGCGATCTCCTACCTGCCGACAGCCCAAGCACCTACGTCGTGGCGAGCGCCTTTCCCGCCGACGACCGAAGCATGGGCTTCGAGCGCGGCGTGGACGAGAGCAAGGAATGGGATGACGCGACCACCACCGCCGCGCTACATGCCGCCGCCTACGCCGTCACGCACACCGGAGTGCCCGACAACGCTCCGGATCGACCTTCGCGGCTCAAGGCGTACGCCAAGTATTTCGTCGAGCGCGCCTTTCGTCGTCCCCTCACGCCCGACGTCCAGACACTTTATGTCGACCATCAGTTCGAGGTGGCGAAGGATCCCGACACGGCGGTCAAGCGCGTGGTCCTGCTGGCGCTAAAGTCGCCGCGGTTCCTCGTTCGGGAGATCGGACCACGCGACCCGTGGACCGTTGCCTCCAATCTCGCTTTCGCGCTTTGGGACGGACTCCCTGACGACGAGCTTCGCGCCGCCGCCGCGCGGGGCGACCTGGCGACACCCTCGGGCGTGGAAAAGCAGGCGGCGAGGATGGTCGCCGATCCACGTGCCTGGACGAAGCTACGGGACTTTCTGCTCCTGTGGTTGAAGGTGGACGACGTTCCGGAGATCGTCAAGAGCACGAAGCGGTACCCCGACTTCGACCCCGCCGTCGCCGCCGATCTACGCACCTCGATGGAGCTGTTCCTCCAAGACGCCGGTTGGGACTACCGAAAGCTGATGACGAGCTCGAAGGTGTTCTTCAACGGTCGCCTCTCGAAACTATACGGAGGGGGTCTTGCGCCAGACGCGCCGTTCCAAGCGGTTGAGGACAAAGAGCGGGCAGGTGTGCTGGCCCAACCCTATCTGCTCGCCCGGCTTGGCTACCTCGATGGGAGCGACCCTATTCACCGGGGCGTGCTGATCGTCCGCAACATGCTAGGACGGGTCCTCGCGCCGCCGCCGATGGCGTTCGCGCCTTTGGCCGCGAGCGCGCATCCGGAGTTCACCACCCGCGAGCGGGTCGCCTTCCAGACGAAGCCGGCGATGTGTAACGGTTGCCACGGCTTGATCAACCCCCTGGGATTTACCTTCGAGCGGTACGACGCGATCGGCCGGGTACGAGGAGTAGACAACGGCAAACCGGTCGACGACGCGGGATACTACGTCGCGCCGTCTGGATCGAAGATCGCTTTCAAAGGCCCAGGCGACCTCGCTCGTTATCTCGCGGAAGGCGACGAGTCGCACACCGCCTTCGTGGAAAAACTCTTCTTAAACATGGTCCATCAGTCGCCCGCCGCGTACGGTCCACAAACCATTTCCAACCTGAAACGGTCGTTCGAAAAGAACGGCCTCGACGTCCGCGACTTGATGGCTTCCATCGCGGTCGCCGCCTCCGGAGCAAAATGAACCCTTCCAGCCGACGCGATTTCCTGCGCAAACTGGGCTTGGGCGCCGCCGCCCTTCCCCTCATCACCGGCCTTCCCTGCCTCGCCGCGGCGGAAGCGCTCGGACGTCGCAAGCAACGGCTGGTGATTCTCTTTAGCCCGGACGGCGTGGTGCCGACCAACTTTTGGCCCGACGGCGAGGGGCCGCTCGTGCTCAAAGGCAGCCTCAAACCCCTCGAGCCGTTCCGCGACCGAACGCTGGTGCTGAGGGGAATCTCGGATAAGGTGCGCGGCGACGGCGACGGCCACATGCGCGGCATCGGCTGTCTGCTCACGGGTATCGAACTGTTTCCGGGCAACGTGCAGGGTGGGTCGGACACCCCCGCCGGATGGTCGACCGGCATCTCCATCGACCAGCAGATTCGCAACCACCTCCAAAAGAGCCTGCTCACCCGCACCCGGTTCGGCTCGCTAGAGTTCGGAGTTATGGTGCCCGAGCGGGCGGACACCTGGACACGAATGGTCTACAAAGGCCCGAACCAGCCGGTGGCGCCGATCGACGATCCGTACGCCATGTTCGGCAAGCTGTATGGTCAGATGAAGGATCGCGAAACGCTCAAGAGCGTGCTCGACGATCTTCAGGGCGATCTCGCGAGAGTCCGAAGCGAGCTTGGGCAGGCCGACCGGCATCTCCTCGATGAGCAAACGACGCGGGTGCGAGATATGGAGAAAGAGATTCTCACCGCGCGCACCGTCGACGTGGGTCACAAGGTGCCCGTCATCGAACCTGGCATCCGTCGCGAGAACGACAACATGCCGAAGATTTCCAAGCTCCAGATCGACCTTATGGTCAGCGCCTTCATCGCCGATGCGACGCGCGTCGCGACGCTACAGTACACGAACTCCGTGGGGGAAGCGCGGTTCACCTGGCTCGGCATCAACGAGGGCCAGCACGGTCTCTCTCACGAACCGGACAGCAACAAGGAGGCTCAGGACAAGCTCACGCGCATCAACGGCTGGTACTGCGAGCAGCTTGCCTATCTCGCTCGCCGTCTCGCGGAAACTCCGGAGCCCGACGGGACCGGAAGCCTCCTCGACAATACGACGATCATCTGGACGAACGAGTTGGGCCAGGGCAACTC
>CAXUKB010000412.1:0-3996 GCA_964251345.1 uncultured Fimbriimonas sp.
CCCTTCGGTTGGGCGTAAAGTAGAGAAACGATGCGCCGCCTCCTGCCCCTTGCCCTGCTCGTCGCCGCGACCTCGGCGCAGGCCCAGTTCGTCTTTCCAAAGCCCTCGGACAACGTTCAAAAGCGGCCTGGCACCTACCACGAGGATCCGTTTATCACGGAATATCGGCAAAAGTTCTTCGCCGCCCTGCATGGCGACTTCAAGACGTTCAACGCGGCCTACGAAGAGATCGACGCGATGGTCAAGAAGAACCCGAAGGACGCTCGTGCGCTCGTTTGGCTGGGCAACGGACAGACGATTAAGGCGATCCGCGCCAACTTGCTAGGGCAAAAGGACCAGGCGACGACGCTCCTCGCCGATTCTCGCAAGAACGTCGACGCGGCGGTGGCGCTCCAGCCGAAGAACTACAACATTTATATGATGCGGGCGACCACGCTGTATGCCCAAGCGCAGTACGTACCCAACATCCCCGTGCCCCGGACGAACTGGGAGCATATTCGGGACGACTGTGAGGCGCTTCTGAAAGAGATGGGGCCTCGCATCGACGGCGCTTCGACCCACGTTCAGGGCGAGGCCTACGGCGAAATGGGTATCGCCTACCTTCGTCTGGGCGATAAGGAGAAGGCGCGCGGGGCCTTCGAGAAGATCATCGCGCTGACGCCCGGCTCCGCTTACGCCGAGCGGGCGAAAAAAGAGCTCGCCGCCCTACAATAGCCGGGTGCCGGTCCCGC
This sequence comes from uncultured Fimbriimonas sp., assembly GCA_964251345.1. GTDB lineage: Bacteria > Armatimonadota > Fimbriimonadia > Fimbriimonadales > Fimbriimonadaceae > Fimbriimonas. The sequence goes on from CAXUKB010000412.1 coordinate 732, forward strand.
CCCCCGATCCCAACCACCCCCGCCCGCTGATGACCCGCGACCGGTGGCGAGACCTTTCGGGCGAGTGGGAGTTTGCGTTCGACGACGCGGACGCGGGGCTCGACGAGAGGTGGTTCGCCGGGGAAGGGTTGCCCCTGCGCATCCAGGTGCCGTTCGGCTACCAGTGGCCCCTCAGCGGAATTTCGGACCCGACGATTCACGAGGTCGTCTGGTACGGTCTAAACTTCGAGCCGACCGAAGAGGAGTCCGCAGAGGATTTACTCCTGCACTTCGGCGCGGTCGACTACCAGTCGCGGGTATGGCTCAACGGTCAAGAGATCGGCGGCAACCGGGGCGGCAACGTGCCGTTCTCGTTCGAGATCAAGCCCTATCTGAAGGCGGGCGCGAACCGGCTGGTCGTTCGCGTGAAGGACACGCAGAGTGCCGAACAGCCACGCGGCAAGCAGGCGGAGACGGGCATTCCGAAGAGCTGCGACTACTGGTGTACGACCGGAATCTGGCAGCGGGTTTGGCTGGAGCCGGCCCCCGCCCGGCGGATCGAGTCGCTCGCCATCGTCCCCCGCCTCGATCCCGACCGTTTGGACGTCGAGGTGCGGTTGCACGCTCACGCCGCCGACTACCGGATCGAAGTCGAGGGTGTTGGCGAAGCCCAAAGTTTTCCCACCAAGGGCACGGGCGTGGCGAACTTGACCGTGCCGATGCCGGAGAACGCCCGTTGGACCCCTCAGACGCCGACGCTTCACGATCTGAGACTGCGGCTGTTCGAGGGCGACGTGCTTTTGGACGAAGTGCAAACCTACGCGGGCGTTCGCGAGATTCGGATCGAGGGGAACCGCATCCTTCTAAACGGTGAGCCGACCGTGCTCAAGATGGTGCTCGACCAGGGCTACTGGGCCGATGGCGGCTTGACCCCTCCTTCGCTCCAAGCGTTGCGCAAGGACGTGGAGTTGACGAAGGCGATGGGCTTCAACGGCGCACGGAAGCACCAGAAGGTCGAAGACCCGCGCTGGCTCGCGCTGTGCGATCGGCTCGGACTGCTCGTCTGGGGCGAGATGGCGAACGCGCGGGACTGGTCGTTCGACGCGGAAGAGCGGTTCACCCTGGAATGGGAACGCGCCGTCCGTCGCGACGCGGGACACCCGTGCATCGTCACCTGGGTGCCGATCAACGAAAGCTGGGGCACGCCAGACTTGGGCGAGCCGCATGGTCCTCAGTTCGCCTTCGTCGAGCGGCTCGTCGCCCTTACGCGGCGGCTCGACCCTACCCGTCCCGTGGTCGACAACGACGGATGGGAGCACACGGACGTCTCGGACCTCGCGGCGATCCACGACTACACGCCGACCGGCGACGGCCTCCGCGAGCGATGGTCCGCCGGCCGCTTCCCCGATCGGGTTTGGGGATCGGGGAAGCTGGCGCACTACGTGGGCGACGCCAAGTACCGCGGCCAGCCGATCGTGCTCAGCGAGGTCGGTGGCTTCCTGCTCATCCCGGAAAATGCCGATAAGCTCGATCCTCTTTACACCGCGTACGGCTCGCACCGAACGCCCGAAGAACTGCTGGCCAAGTACCGCGACATCTTGCGGGCAATCGCGGACCTGGGCTTCGCGGGATTTTGCTACACGCAGCTCACCGACGTAATGCAGGAGATCAATGGCCTGTTGCACTTCGACCGAACGCCGAAGGTGCCGGTCGAAGCGATCGCGAAGATTCATCAAGAATGCTTCGGTGGATAATAGGATCACTCCCATGAGACGTCTGTTGCCTCTCCTGATCCTCCCCTTGTGCTTCGCCGGCGCGACGGCGCAGCTTCCGAAACTTCGGATTCCGTCCCTCCCGGGAATCGATAGCCTTTTCAAGAAAGGGCCGGCGATCACGACGTCGCTCGGCGACGCCAAGTGGGCGGCGCCGGACAAGGACGGATTCAATCCCGAAGCGAAGCCCCTGAACGCGTTGAAGCGCGGGCCGGAGGGCGGCTTCATGCTCGAGCCCGGCACTTACGAAGCGACGCTGCAGTCGTATTGCCTTCACGCAGGCACCCACGGACCGGGCGGGGGCGACGCCTACCTCTACGCGCCGCCGAAAGGTCCGTCGGATCGGGCGGTGATCGCGGTCGTGACCCACTCCGTCACGCACCCGGAGATCCCGCAACACGACATTCAACTTTTGCTCTGGGCGATCGTCGCTCGGGAAAAGGTCTCGGATTTGCCTTCGAACCTCCAGGCCGTCGCCGCTACCCTGCTCTCCCCCAAGCAGATCCTCGACCTGAACGGCGGTGCGATGCAGATCATCGGCGAGCAGGCGATGGATCGAGGGCTGGTCAAGGAGCCGCCGCTCGTGCAGCAGGTCTACCAAGCGGAGAATCGGCTGCGGGAGGCGCTCTCGTCGCCGACGGCGACCTACGAAGAGATGGAGCGCATCGCCGTGTTGACCGGCGACGTGCCCCGAGGACCCGGGAGTATCGAGGCGCCGCGCGGCCGCTGGTCGCTCCACCCGGACGGCTACTACGTTCGGTACCTCCCGCTCAACTATTCGAACACCCACCTCGTGATCCACGTGCCGGAGGGCTGCCCGGCGATCGGGCACGAGTTCAATCCCGGAACGCACATCGCGGTGCCCTGCGACACCGGCCGGCAACGGCTTCTCCAGTCGGCGCGCTTTTCGACTCAGTAGCCTGCGGCTCCCGCGTCGGGCAGGCGCGGATCGCATCCAGCGGCGCGCCACCCGTCGGGCAAGACCATCACGGCGTGGCAGGAACCTTGATCGCTCGGGCGAGCGGCGAAGAGGTGACCCTTCGCGTGTAGGGCGGCCATGAGGTCGGGCGAGAACGCGAAGGGTTCGTAAGCGATCGTGTCCGGGCGCCACTGATGGTGATATCGCGGGGCGGCGACGGCGCGCTGGACGTCCATGCCCCACTCCGTGACATCGAGGATCGTCTCGAACACGGTGTTGATGATCGTCGGGCCGCCGGGGGAGCCGAGCGCCATGAACAACCTGCCATCCTTGGCGAGGATCGTCGGCGTCATCGAAGAAAGAGGGCGCTTGCTCGGGGCGATGGCGTTCGACTCGCCTTGGATGAGCCCAAAGGCGTTCGGTCGTCCCGGTGCGCTGGCGAAGTCGTCCATCTCGTTGTTGAGCAGGAAGCCCGCGACCGTGACGCCGCTCCCATATCCAAGATTGAGCGTGTAGGTGCAGGAGACGGCGTCTCCTGCCGCGTCGACCACCGTAAAGTGGGAGGTGTTGTTGCCCTCGTGAAGGGAGTCGAGCT
>CAXUKB010000413.1:0-3989 GCA_964251345.1 uncultured Fimbriimonas sp.
CCTTGCGGTACGAGCCGGACCGGCGCACCACGTCCTCGGTCCGCACCATGGCTCCTCCGCCATCGGTCAAGGCCAAGCTCTCGGCCGTCGTGCCGTCGGAGAAGGCCATTCGAAGCCGCGTCACCCGGCCGCCTCCCGGACGGTCGGAAAGCCGGTACGTCGCCAAGCCCGCCTTTCGCCCCTTGGCGATCACATCGAAGCGCGCCTCTCGCGGCGGGACGGCGAGGAGAAACGCGAAAGACATGGCCGTATTGTGGACGCTCGCGCGCGACGTGCGTTATTCTGGAGCGTGCTTCGCCTGCTCGCCCTCGTCGCGCTCCTTCCGGCCCACGGACAAGGTGGCCAACGTCGACGCGAACAAGCCCCGTTGGGCCCACCCGCCTTTGCCCGGGCGGTTTTGCGCAACTTCGATGCCTGGGACAAGGATCACGACGGCACCCTGAGCCGGGCCGAAGTCGACCACGCCGCCCTGAGTCCATGGTGGCACGGCGAGGATGCCGCCGCCCTCGCAGCGCTCCACATCTACCTGGCCGCGACGAAAGAGGAGCCGCGACTCACCCGAGAGTGGTTCGCGGCCTACCAGCCGACACGGCTCGCCATTCCGAGGGACACCGACGCCGTGGAAGCAAAGCGGCTCCGCCACGCCTACGCGGCGACCCCGGGGAGCTTGCAAGGCGAGTACGCCCTTGATCTTCGCCGACTCACTTCGCCCGGCGCGACGAACCTCTTCGTGGGGGACGGGCCGTCTCTCGCAAATGTCCGTCAGGGCCAGATGGGCGACTGCTACCTTATCGCGCCACTGGGCGCCTACGTGCATCGCGACCCCGAGGCGGTCGGAAGGATGTTTCACTCCGACGGCGCGGGCGACTTCGCGGTGGCGTTCGCCGACGGAAAGACGGTGACGGTCGCCCGGCCCACCGACGCCGAGATCGCGATGGGCGGCTCGTCGACATCGAGCGGGCTTTGGGTCCGGATCGTCGAGAAGGCCTACGGCAGCCGCGATTTCGCGTCGGACGAGGCCGAAGCACGGCTCGCCCGCGACACGACGAACCACGGGGGCAACCCGGCCAAAGCCGGAACGATCTTGACCGGGCACCGGTTCAGCAACTTTCGGCTCGTCGGCGGCTACCGGAAGGAAGTCTCCGACACGGAGCTCGCGCCCAAACTGGAGCGGTTGCGACACGACCTAACGCAGGCGTTCGCCGATCGACGCCTCGTGCTCGCCGACACGTCGAACGAGCCGGCGCCGCCCGGAGTCACCGCCGGCCACGCCTTCGCGGTCTTCGGCTTCGACGCGTCGACCGACACAATCACCCTCTGGAACCCTCACGCCAACGACTTCGAGCCCTCCGGAGCGGAAGGATTCGAAAACGGCTTTCGCCGCAAAGCGGGCGTGTTTTCGATGCCCTTGCCGCTTTTTGCCCGCGCGTTTTCTCTGATCTTTTACGAGCAAAATTCGCCCCCTCATTGAACCTTCGAAACGGACGCGCGTTATGCTAGGGCGTGCTCCGCCTGCTCGCGCTCGCCGCTCTCTTCCACGCCCAGGCCCCCACGCCCTCGTTCTCCGCGACCCTTCTTCGCGATTTCGACGCGTTGGACCGCGACCACGATGGTGCGCTGAGCGACGATGAAGTGACGCGAGCGGTGCTCGACCCTTCCGTTCATGGCGAGGACGCCGCGGCCCTCGCGGCGCTTCATACCTACCTGTCGGTGGCCAAAGACGCCCCCCGTCTGACAAAAGGCTGGTTCGCCATGTACCAGCCCGCCCGACTTTCGCTGCCGGAAGGAATCTCTCCCGCCGAAAAGAAGCGCCTTCGAAAGGCCTACGCGGCGACCCCCGCGAGCCTTCAGAGCGCTTTCGCGACCGACCTTCGCCGTCTACGCAGGAGGGGCGAGGTCGGCCTTTTCGCAGAAACGGGCCCGAGCCTTTCAGACATTCGCCAAGGATCCTTGGGGGACTGCTACTTCCTCGCGCCGTTGGGCGCGATCATGCACCGCGACCCAAACGAGGTTCGGCAGATGATCAAGCCGGACGGCGAGGGGTACGCCGTGGCGTTCGGTGACGGGAAGACGGTCCGGGTCGCCGGACCGACCGACGCGGAGGTCGCGATGGGCGGCTCGTCGACCGCCAACGGCCTCTGGGTTCGGGTAATGGAAAAGGCATATGGCAGCCGCAAGTTCGCCGACGGGGAGACTGGCGTACGGATCGCCCGCGACGGAATGAACGGAGGCAGCTCGGGCGTGGTCGCGAAGGGTTTTACCGGACATGAATTCCTTCACGTCGACCTCATCGGCGACTGGCACAAGCCCGTCACGAACGCCGAGCTCGCACCCAAACTAGAGGCCATCCGGCAGGACCTGCCCCGTGCGCTGGCGGAGCACCGTCTCGTTCTCACCGGCACCCGAAAAGCCGAGATGCCGGTCAGCATCACCCCGAACCACGCTTACGCGGTGTTCGGCTTCGATCCCGCCGCCGACACGATCACGATCTGGAATCCGCACGGCGACGACTTTGCGCCCAAAGGGCCGGAAGGCTTCGAATACGGCTTCCGTCGCGCGGGCGGCGTGTTCACGATGCCGCTTCCCCTGTTCGCCCGAACCTTTGCCCGCCTCACGATCGAGAAGAACACGCCTGTCGCGGCGAAGGGGTAGCCTTCACCCATGCGGCTCCCTCTCGCGCTTCTCGCGATGCTGGGATTGATGCTGTCGACGGTGCTCGGCCCCTTGGCGACGACCCGGTCGGGCATTCAGTGCCCGACCGCAACCGTGCAGACGGTAACGTCGCGCGATTGTTGCGGTCATCTTGTCACCCGCGTGCCGCACGCGGGTGACAAGGACTTCAAGCAATGCCGTTGTCAGGAGAAGCGGCAGGGTGCGCTCCGTCGCGACGCTTCGCCGCAGAACGAGGCCTTGCCGCCAACGTGCTTCGCGCTCGTCCTTCCCTCCGCTTTGCCTTGCGACTGGACGCCTCCGTCTTACCGAGGGGGCGAGGCCGACTGGTTCGTTCCGCCTACGATTCGTCCGCCGAACCTCGCCTAAGGTCGCCGCTTCGTCATGTCCGCCTTCTTTCCAAAGCGGGCATGGCCCTGCCTCGAACGCCTTAGGATCCCCCTTGAACCGCTTCAGCCCTCTTTTGCCGTGTCCGACGGTGGCCGCTTTCGCCGCCCCCAACCTCTCCGATCGTCCAACGAATCTTCACCATTCTCTCGTGGAAGGCGACCCGCTTGAGGTCGGTCTGCATCCCGAAACGAGGGTCGACTGATGCGCCGCGCTTTCACCCTCATCGAGCTTCTCGTCGTAATCGCGATCGTCGCGGTTCTCGCCGCGATCCTCTTTCCGGTTTTCGCTCAAGCCAAAGAGGTGGCGAAAAAGACGCAGTGCCTCTCGAACGGACGACAGATCGGGGTCGCCCTTATCCTCTATCTCAACGACAACGACGACCGTTACCCACAGGAGCACCCGTCGACTTCCAATCCGGTCGTCGACGATGCCCAAGGGCAGTTGGAAGCCGAGGATTATGGGTCGCCCTTCGACAAGATTCTGCCGTACGTGGCGAGCCGCGACACGTCGAAGACCGCGCTCTACGTTTGTCCGTCGGATCCAGATCCCCATGGACTTCGACTCTTGGACCCGAGAGGAAACTGCGTCGGCTCGGACCCGGCCGCACCGCCACCGGGTCCGCTGAGCAGCTACCTCCTGAACGCTTACTATTTATTCGGCGCGACCGAGAACCAGATCGTCGAGCCCGCGCGTTCGATCTACGTCTCGGAGAGGCGGGATGGATTTTGCGACGTTCACTACCATCCTTGGTTGGGCGAGGTCGAACTTCCCCTGTCGCCCGCCGACCAGTCCAACCCGGTCGCCTTCGCCTCCGACCGCCACGTCCGAGGATCGAACGGGTTCTACGCGGAAGGCCATGCGAAGTGGAGTCCCTTCCCCCGCAGCCGCGCGCCCTTCGAAGGCCACGAGGCTTACGGCGAGTACCAGGC
>CAXUKB010000414.1:0-3986 GCA_964251345.1 uncultured Fimbriimonas sp.
CCTCAGCCGCGACAAGGCCTCCAGGACGTCGGCCACGGAGAGGCCGGGGAACTCCCCGGCCAGCGCCGCGCCTTCGTCTCCCACGTGGGCCGCGAGGATCGGCGCGAGCACTTCCGAGACCTCCTCGGGGGTCGGATCGTACTCGAACAGCCGGGCTCGGCCGGAGCGCAGAAGCGGCCCGTGGACGGCGGAGAAGTCGTTGCCGGTCAGGAGGATGGCGGGATCGCCGGGGCCGAAGCCCGGCTCGTACGCCTCGTCCGCCCGCGCCATCAGCCAGCCCGTCGTGAGCTGGGTGTTGACCGTGTAGCTGCGCCCCGAGAGGACGCCGAGGCTCACGTCGGCGTCGTCGAGCACGAGCGCGGGGCGCGGACCGCCCCGGTGGTCGGCGCGGAGCGCCTCCAGCGCGTCGCGCAGCTCGCGAGCGGGCCCGCCCTCGAACTCGCCGCCGAGCCTTGAGGCGTCGAGCCGCGCGAAGGCGCGGCCGGCCTCGCGCAGGCACTGGGCCAGCTGCGTCGTCTTGCCCACGCCGGGAGGGCCTTGGACGCAGAAGACGCGCGGGGCGCTGAGGTGGCGGTAAAGCGTGTCGCGGTGGTCGAGGCGGGCGAAGTGCGCCCGCACGGCGGTTCGGAATCTCTCGGGGATGGTCATGGTCTTCACAGGGCCAGCAGCAGCTGGTCGTACAGGTCGAAGGCGGAGGAGGCGCGGTAATCGGCCTCGAAGAGGCCGCCGCACGAGAGGGTCCCGTCCCGCTCGGTCACGGGCAGGTAACGCCTGGGATCGGAGAGCCATGGGTAGCGGTCAAGGTAGGCGGCCTCGTAGGACGGCGGTCCCGCGCCCACTAGCGCCGCTTCGGCGGCATCGGCCCGCCCGAGGATGAAGTCCTCGGGCGCGGCACCCGGGGGAACGATCGGGAAGGTCTCCGCGTGTTCCGCGAGCAGGAGATCCAGCAGTCCGCGGTCCTCCTCCCTCAACCGGTAGGGGAGGTTGCGGTCGAGGTAGCAACGGAAGCGGCGGTCGCCCCGGGCGAGACCGCACGCGACGGCGAGGGGCCTTCGCAGGTCGGCGAGCCTCGCCCCGTCCCGCCGCGCGAGGCCGAGGCAGGCGATCCCGCCCCCGTCCAGGACGAACCGGGCGGGCGCGCTCACCGCCCGCCCCCGAGGAAGCGGATCGCGCGCTCCTCGAACGACTCGTCGGTCGTCGTCGTGAGGTCCTCGCCGTAGCGCACGCCGAGGACGCGCCGCTCGGTCCGCTCCGTGCGCACGTTTTTCGTGGCCCTCGAGACCGAGACGCCCGTGAGCCCCATCTGCGCCGCGATCAGGCCGGCGAAGACGAGCGGGTCGGCCTTGGAGAGTTCGAGACCGGCCTGGTGCATGAGGGAGAGCCCCTCCTTCGCGTCGCCGTCCCGGAGGCGGCTCGCCGCCCGGTCGAAGGTGCGCTGGACGGAGGCGGGTAACGAGGTGATTTCCGCGCCGGGGACGAACTCCTCCCCGGGGTCGAACTGATAGTCTTGGGTGTACTGGTCTTCGTTTCTCATGGTTCTTCTAGCTCCAGGCTCCCGGGAAGGGGACGCCGAGCCGGTCGTGGGGGCGGCAGGAGACCCTGAAGCCCCGGGGTTCGGGGAGGAGCCGGGCCAGCCGCGCGGCGCGCAGCGGTCCGGTCGTGGCGACGAGGAGGGTGAAGGACGTTTGGCCCCAGAGGCTCTGGCACTCGCCCGACAGGGCGAACGCCTCGTAGGCGCGCAGCTTCTCGCGGAACTTCGCCGGGGCGACGTGCCCCAGGTCGGCCTCGACCGCGACGAGGCCGCCTCCCGCGAGGGCGAGGCCGTCGGGGCGTATTTCATGCTCCCGTCCGCCGTGGCGGAAGGCGTGGCGGCACTGCTGCTCGAACCGCCAGTCGGTCGCGCCCTTCGCCAGGAGCGCGATCCGCAGGTTGGTGACGCAGATCGCGTGCTGCAGGAAGCGCGGCGAGCCTTTCCGGCTCGCGGCGAGCGGGGCGAGCCGCTCCCCGACGTGGTCCGACGCCTTCGAGGTCGGGACGTGGATCGACTGGCCGAAGAACGGCGTGTCGACGACGCGGGTGAGTCCCAGATCCCGCAGGCCGCGCAGGCGGGTGTTCGCGCGGGTGACGCTCCCGAAGTAACCCAGCGCGATGGCCTGGTCCCGGGTCAGGCAGTGGCTCAGGACGAGGTCGCGCAGGAGCCGCACGTCCCGCTCGGTCAGGCGGATCACGAGAGCCAGTCCTCCAGGTCGGTCTTCGCGCCCGCCCGCGTCCCGTTCGCGCGCGCCGGATCCCGGACGGTCGCCCGCTTCGCCGTTCCCGAAGGGTCGCGCTCCGCGTCCGCCCTGGCCACGGGCTCCGCCGGGACGAACGCCGGTCCCGACCGGGCCCGGATCGCCCGAAGGAGATCCCTCGCGCGCGGCGTCAGAGGACCTCCGCCCCGGACGATGGGCTGGTTCACCTCGACGAACCGGACCTTGCCGTCGCGCGTCCACATCGCGCACTCGCCCGTGGGCAGGGAGGCGAGGTCGAGCCCCTTCGGGTCGCCGGTCATGTCGCGGCTCATCGTCGCGGAGTCCTCTCGCCCCAGCCGGAACGCGACCTTCACGCCGACGTTCCCGAGCAGGATGGAGCGCGTCCGCGGGCTGAGCTGCGCGAGCGTCTGGTGCGAGGCCAGGAGGCTGAGCCCGAACCGCCGCCCTTCCGCGAGGATCGACTCGAAGTCGCGCCCGGCGAAGTTCTCGAACTCGTCCACGACGAGCAGGACCCGGTTGCGCCGCGCCTCCGGCACGCCGACCCGCGAGGACACCGCACGCCAGATCGCCGCCAGGAGCATCCGGCCCGCCATGCGCCCGGCCGCGTGCAGCTCGTCGCAGGCGAGCGAGACCAGCAGCACCGATCCCGGCGTGTCGAGGTGTCGCCTCAGGTCGATGGGCGACGGGTGGCCGAAGGTGCGGCGGAGCCCCTCGGTCGCGAAGAGCATCGAGACCTTGTTCACGACCGGCATGGCGAGCGCCTGCCGGCGGTCGGGCGACAGCGCGTCGAACCGCTCCCAGAAGGCCGCGACGTTCTCCGAGACGCACCGTTCGATGCACGAGCGGAGGAACCCTCCGTCGTAGAAGAGCGCCTCCAGGCGGGTCAGGGGCTCGCCGCACTCGGCGAGGAGCATCAGCGCGTACCGGAGCGTCTCGGCGAGCTGGACGCCGAGCTCCTTGTGCTCCGCCTCGATGGCGTCGAGCACGCCCAGGGCCGCGAAGTAGGCCTCGCCCTCGCCGCCCAGCGGGTTCCAACCGGCCGGGCGGTCCTTCTCGCGAAGGTCGATCGCCTCGACGAGCCGCGGGTCGGTTCCGGCGGCCGCCAGGATCCGGAGCACGGCGGCCACGAGGTCGCCGCGCATGTCGAGGACGACCATGCTCCTTCCGGCGAGCGCCTCCCCGGCGACGACGTGGTGGATGAGGTTCGTCTTGCCGCTGCCCGTCGCGCCGACGATCAGGCCGTGGGTCGCGAGGCGGAATGCGTCGAGCGAGACGAGGTGGTCGAACGGGTGGCCGCCCTTCGCCTCCCATCCCTTCTCGATGCCGATGGCGTGCCGCCTTGGCCGCCGTTTCGAATGCATAAGGCGATGATCCGCCTACGCACAGGCGGATCACAAGCCCGAGACCCTATGGTTTAGCTTCGGCTAAACCGGGACGCGCGGGGCTTTGCGGATTGGGGCCGTCCGCGGGAAGATACCGCCATGGACAAGGGGGGAATGGCCGGCAAGCTGGCGTACACGGTGGAGGACGCGGCGGAACGGCTCTCGCTTTCCCGGGCGCACCTGTACCGGCTGATCGAGGCGCAGGAGATCGGCTCGATCACGATCGGCCGCTCTAGGCGGATCACGGCCCGGCAGCTGGACGAGTTCGTCCGGCGGCGCGAGGCCGAGGGCCCGAGAGGGTAGCCTCCCCGGGATGCGACTCGATGACGAGAGCGCCGAGCCGGCGGACGTC
>CAXUKB010000415.1:0-3972 GCA_964251345.1 uncultured Fimbriimonas sp.
ACGGTCGGGGTGGTGGTGCGGCTCGCGCCCATCGGGGCGTTCGGAGCGATGGCGTTCACCGTCGGCAAGTTCGGTCTCCAAGCGCTCGGTCCGCTCGCCAAACTCGTGGCGACTTTTTACGGGGCGGCGATCCTGTTCGTGCTCCTCGTGCTCGGTCTCGTCGCCCGTTGGGTCGGCTTTTCGATCGTCCGGTTCCTCGCCTACATCCGCGAGGAGCTTTTCATCGTGCTGGGCACCAGCTCTTCGGAGTCGGTTCTGCCCGCGCTGATGGAGAAGCTCGAACGGCTGGGAGCCGACCGAGCGGTGGTACGGCTCGTGGTGCCGACGGGCTACAGCTTCAACCTGGACGGCACGAATCTCTACCTGACCCTCGCCACTCTGTTCCTCGCCCAAGCCACGAACGTGTCCCTCGCGCCGGGGCAGTTGCTGACCCTGCTGCTCGTCGCGATGCTCACCTCGAAGGGCGCGAGCGGCGTTACGGGCTCGGGCTTCATCGTGCTGGCGGCGACCCTCTCGGCGGTACCCGCCATCCCGACCGCCGCCCTCGCCCTGGTGTTCGCCGTCGATCGCTTCATGAGCGAGTGCCGCGCCCTCACGAACACGGTCGGCAACGGCGTCGCCGCCCTCGCGATCGCGCGGTGGGAGGGCGCTTTGGACGGAGAGCGGTTGAGGAGGGAGTTAGGGGACAGGGGACAAGGGACATAGGAAAGAGGGAAGAGGAGCCGAAGATCTGGGCTGTATCCGGTGCGCTGGTAGGTGTTTGATGCCCTCATGCCGGCTCGCGAAGCCCGGGCTTTGAAGTTCTTGAGTCCGTCACTCCCTATTTCCTCTTTCCTGTTCTCTCTTCTCCCCTCACCGCTCGTTCAGGTGCAGCAACAGCAGCGTCCACGCCGCTTGGGCGGCAAGGAACAGGGGGAACTGGAGGTCGCCGGGCATGGCGTACACAGCGACGAGCACCGGGGCCCAGAAGCCCCAGCAGGTTACGAGAGTCGGCAGGTAGCGAACCCAGAAACCGCCCTGTGCCCGGAAGGCGTTTCGCGTACGGGCGGGAGAGAAGCCGCTGTCCTTCCAAACGAACGCGACGGTCGAGAAGGGAATCGTAACGAGCGGCGACGAGACAAGTTGGTCGAAAAAGAGCTTCTTGGCGACCGTCTCGACATCGGGCGCGTTGCCCCAGACCGCGCCGAGTCCACGGTAGAGAAGGTCCACGTACGCCCCCAGCGCCGCGAAGAAGACGAGCTGAAAGGCCATTTCACCGATGGCGGTGCGTCGCCTTCCGGTCGCGACGCGCGCGACCTCGGGAAGGATCGCGCCCGCGACGGCGTTCAGCAGCGCCGCGAGAGGCAAGCCGCCGGCGCGCTTGAGGGCGGCCACGCCCGCCATCGCCGCGGGCGCGCCGGGCAAGAGATAGTACGCGGCGGCGAGCGCCACCGCGATGGATTGGACGAGCAGGAACGGCCGTGCGTTGTGCCGCACCGCCTCGACGCCCCGTGCCGCCGCCGCGGCAAGCCTCCCGCTCATCGGGCACCGTTCCGGCGATCGCCCGTCGGGAAACTTCGCGGGCGATCGTGAGCGACGTGGGCCATGATCGGCACCCGTCAGCCGGCCCGAAGCGCAAAATCCCGCATGAAGGCGGCAAGCGCTTCGCAGCCCTCGAGCGGAAAGGCATTGTAGATCGAGGCGCGGAGCCCGCCGACGCTTCGGTGGCCCTTCAGACCGTCGAAGCCATGGCCCTCCGCCTCCTTCAGGAACGCCTTGGTCCGCTCCTCGTCGGGGAGGGTGAAAACGACGTTCATCGTCGAGCGATCGGGGACGGCGGCATGGCCCCGATAGAAGCCGTCCGATTCGTCGACCGTGCCGTAAAGCAGGCTCGCCTTGCGCGCGTTGCGCTCGCGCGCCGCTTCTAGACCGCCGTTCTCCAGCAGGTATCGATAGACGAGGCCGCACACGTACACCGCGAAGGTGGGAGGCGTGTTGTAGCGCGAGTCGTTCTTCGCTTGGAGGCGGTAATCGAGCATGGGCGGCAGACCCTTTGGAACCCGCTCCAGAACGTCGTCGCGGACGATGGCGACGGTCGCCCCCGCGGGGCCCATGTTCTTTTGCGCTCCCGCATAGAGCAATCCGTAGCGCGAGACGTCCACCGGCCGGGAGAGGATGTCGCTCGACATATCGCAGACCAGGGTGAGGAAGGAGGGATCCTCCTTCCATTGAACGCCGCCGATGGTCTCGTTGCTCGTGATGTGAACGTAGGCGGCGTCGGGCGTGAGGGCGAGCTCGTCCCGCCGGGGCACGCGGCGGTAACCCTCGTCCGCGCCGTCCCATGCGACGCGGGGTGAGCCTTCGATGCCGGCGGCCTCGACCGCCTTTTCGCCCCATGCGCCGGTCACGACGTAGTCGCCCCCCCGCTCGCCCCGTCCGAGCGCCATCGCAAGCATCGTGAACTGCAGGCTCGCGCCGCCCTGAAGAAAGAGCACCCGGTGGCCCTCGGGAATCGCCATCAGCGCTCGCAGGTCGGCCTCGGCGGCGGCGTGAATCGCGTCGTACGGTCCGCCTCGATGGCTCATTTCGAGGACCGACATTCCCGCCCCTCCTCCTTCGAGCATTTCGTCGCGAACCCGCTCCAAAACGGGCACGGGCAGGGTCCCCGGCCCGGCGGAGAAGTTATAGACGCGGTGGTAAGCGGACATCTTTCGGGGCGCGGCCTTCCCACACGGGTGGCTTGCGAACGCCGACAAGGGTTGTACCTGTGGCGCGAGACGCGGGAGAGTCTCGCCACAATAAGAGGCTATGGAGCTGTTAACCGCCCGTCTGTCGATTCGCCCGCCGCGGCGTGGCGACGGAGGGCGAATGGCCGAGTATTACGTCCGGAATCACGCCTTCCTGCAGCCCTGGTATCCGCGTTTCCGGCCGGAAGACACGGATCCCGCAGCCTGGGAACGTGCCATTCCTCTCATCGACGCCGAGCGGCGCGACAACAAAGCGCTTCGCATGGTGCTTTTCGATGGGGAAGGGGTGGCCGGCGTCGCGAATCTCACCGCCATTACGGGAAGTCCCGGATTTCGGGCCACCCTCGGCTATAGCCTGGCCGAACGTTGTCAGGGGCGGGGCCTCATGCGTGAGGCGTTGAGCTCCTTGCTGCCCGCCGCCGTCGATCGGTTCCGTTTACACCGGGTCGAGGCGGCGTACCTCCCGCGCAACGCCCGAAGCGGAACGCTTTTGGAGGCGCTGGGCTTCGAGAAGGAGGGGCTCGCCCGCGACTATTTGCTTATCGATGGCCGTTGGGAAGATCACGTGCTCACCGCCTGGGCAAACAAAACCTGGCAGTGACGGTCGGGCCGTCGCTTCGCCCGATGCCTAACCCGTACAAATGCCGACGGAGCGGCGGATCACCGTCGGGCAATAAACCTTAAAGGGGATCGTGATGGATCTCTCTTTGCCATGGCTGCCTCCATCAACACTTTTCGAAACGTCCGCGCTCGGCTGACCCGCGCATCGGACGGCCGTTGTCTCGCCGGTTGGGTGACCCATCTCGCTCGCGAAGAAGCGCGAATCCGGCTCTGGAGCTTTATCGCGATGCCGGAGAACGAGCGTGTCGTTTGCGAGTGCTACGGCCAGGGCACGGTGGCCCGGTTTGGCGGAAGGGTCGTGGCGCAAGCGGGACAGGACCTCGCCATCTATCTCGTTGGATCGATCTCCTACGCCCCCAGCGACGAAACGCCGCGCATCTATGCGAGCGGGCTCTCGGGGGAGCTCGAAGGAACCGGCGGAACCGCCCCCATGACGGTGCTCGATCTCTCTCCGCTCAGCCTCGGCGCGCTCGTCGAGGGTGAGTTCGGCCCAAAGGAGCGCCTCATGATGACGCTGCCGACGGAAATGGGCGCCATCACGGCGGCGGTTTCCGTCGCGAACTGCCGGCCCGACCCGGACAGCCCGGGCCATTTCAGGATCGGTCTCCACCTCGAAGACATGGCC
>CAXUKB010000416.1:0-3965 GCA_964251345.1 uncultured Fimbriimonas sp.
ATCCCTACGCGATCGACGATCAGGATTCTCAGCTCTTGTCGGCCCTTCAGAGTGCCGTCGGCTCGCTGAGTTCGGCCACCATCGCCGGACTGGCCATCGACGCCCCGAAGGCTCAGCCGAAGCTCAAGGCGCGTGCCGGCGGCTCCGGCCTCAGCACGGTCGATCCTCCCGTTCCCGCTCTGGGCATCGATTTCGTCGAGACCGGTGACGACGAGCAGAGGATTCTCCCCTTCTTCGACGATCTCCTGATCCGCCTCAATCTGAAACCGCGGGAAGCCGTCAGCTACCTTTACGACGCCGCGCAGACCGACGCGAGCGGCGTCTCCACCGTCTTCGACACGGTCAAGCTCGTTAGCGGCCCCACCGCCATTCCCGAGCGTATCGTGTCCCAGTCGATCGGACTGCACGACGACTTTTCGGTCGGCTTCGCGCACCCGACCGACCTCGGCCGCCACCTCGTCGAGATTCGGTTGACGCCGGTCTTCGACGCCTCCGTCGACGACTTCGTGGCCGGAATCCCCGGGTCCGTCTACGCCCCGTTTTTGGACACCTGGCGAACCGATCTCATCCCGATGTACGAACGGGTCGCCGTCCAAGTCGCCGTCTTCGCGTTCCTCGAAGCCCTGGGACGCGGCGGCGTGCAGCTCACCGGGGACCAGCTCGTCTCGACGGTCACGCGGATGAACGCCCTCGGCGGCGGAGTCGCCTCGGCGATCGCCCAGGCGGGAGGGGGCAAGGATCTCATCGGCTCGGCGAACGGGATCATCACCGCCGCCACGGCCGATGCGACGCCCCTTGCCGGCCTGCTGTCGATCTTGCACGACCTCTTCGCCATCCGCACGAACGACATCAACATCTCCCTCCTGCGGGCGACCTACCGCCTGAGCAACTGGGTCGACATTCTAGGCTCGCCGGGCTCCGATTACACCCGGTCCTGCACGCACAAGGCGTTCGACCGGACGTTCGACTCGCGGGTGTTCTCCAGCGTGTACGTCGATTCGTACTCGCTGACCAAGATCGCGTACACCATCGTGCCCGCGACGTCGGGCTATAGTGTGGGCGGCGGCCCCGTCGCCCTGAGCCTTCACGACAGTGCGAACGAGTACCAGAACCCGAACCTTCAGACGTACCGCAAGTACCACTGGAAGCTGGCCGGGCCGGGCAACGCGACGCTGAACGACGGCGCCGGAAACGTGGGCCGGGACATCACGACCGCCGCGCTGACCCTCGCCTTCGTTCCGGGCTCGTCCACCGAAGGCGATCAGGTCGTCACCGTCGGCGTGATCAACCTCGAGTCTTCGAACGCGGTGACCACGGCGACGACGACCCTGACCCTCAGCCCCACGCTCTTCCAGTTGCTTCCGAACGCGCCGACCGTCGACCTCAGCTCGCAGCAGACGTTCACCCTGCAGCGCGTCGACGGCGCGTCGTTCCCGGCCAGTGCGACGTTCAAGTGGACGCTGACGGGCACCGGAACGATCAACGGCGGAAACACGGCCTCGACCACCACCCCGTCCGTCTCCTTCACCGCGCCGGGCACGCCCGAGCAGGACACGTTGACCGTCGAGGCGTTCGATGGGTCCGGCGCTTCCCTGGGCAAGGTCGCGACCGTCGTCACCGTCTCAACCCCGAGCCGCATCACCCCCTTCAACCCGTATGTGCGCCACGGCGGCACGCAGACCTTCTCCGTCGCCCCGCTCACCGGCGGCTACCCCAGCGGTGCGACGTTCACCTGGACGCTCACGGGCAGCGGCAGCATCGGAGGCTCGAACACGGTCAAGACCACGACCGCCTCGATCGCCTACACCGGACCGGGCTCCGACTCGAACGACGTCCTCACCGTCGTCGTGGCCGACTCGACGGGCAAGACGATCGCGAAGACGAGCACGAACATCACCGTCACGAACAGTCAGATCGTCACGCCGCTCGTCGAGTGGTTCGAGACGCCGAGGTATTTCGGCGCCAACGGTTACGAGTACGGCGAATACTACGGCGTGGTCGTGTTTCAGCCCGTCGCGGGAGCGAAGAAGTACGAGATGCACGTCGACGATCCGAGCCTGACCAGCCCTTCCGCCCCGCTGACCGCGGCGCAGTACGCTGCCGGCGCTCCCGTCTGGGATCCGACGAAGCCGCTCTACGAGAACCCCGATCCATCGGCGTATCCGATTCCGTACGGCGGCAAGGTAAATCCCGATTTCGCCGTCGACTACAACGTCTTCTACAACGCGGCGGGCGGAATCGCTTGGCCCATCGAAGGCGGCCAGCACGGCGACCTCGCGGCCACCTTCGATGCCTCGTACGCCCAGGAGTTCCAGACCCAGAAGGACGCGGCGGCGGCACGGACCTACCGGGTGGTCGTCAGCTTCTAGGGCGTGTCTCCTCCTGCCGCCGCTGCGAAACGATTTGGACTCCCTGACATTCTCACCGTGAGCGAGAGGAGGGCAGGGGTGAAGGTTCTACGATCGGCCCGACGCGCGCGTTTTCCGCCGTGCTCCCAGGCCTATCGCCTGCTTCTCTAAACGGCGTGGCCGTAGGATCGCTCCTAAAGATGCGATCGGCCTATAGAATCGCGTGGCCCTCGTGCGGGAGGACGAAGTCGATGCAGCCGTCGGGTACGGTCCGAACGGCTTCCCAGCCGCCGAGACGGCGCACTCCCGCGTCCGTCCGAACGTGTCGCCGGATATTGCCCTCGATCATCCACACGCCCACGTCGTTAAGCTCACGGACCATCGTGCCCGTCACGGGCACTTCGTTCTGCCGGGAGATGGTGTTGCGAGGCAGGGTGTTCAGCTTGTCCCACCCGCCGAACGCCTTGACTTGGGCGTCGTCGCGGAGCCAGAACAGACCGCCATTGATCTGGATGAAGACGCCCAGATGGTTCTCGTCGCGATACAGCGTGCTCTCCTTGAGACCGTAAGTGGGGTCGTTGCCGACGACGTGGAAGAGCCGGTAGCGCGCCTGGGCGAGACTTGGCGAGTGCAGAAGGCTCTGAAAGCGGCCCATCTGCGCTCGTCCCGATCCGCTGTTCCGGCAGTAGACGAAGTCGCCGCCCCCGAGCCCTCCCTGGACGACCATGAATTCGGAGGCGGCGCCGGTGGCGCGGTTCTTCTCGGCCGGAGCCTTTTCGTCGCCCTCGCCCCAGTCGGCCACGAGAAGGTCTCCGGGGACCGCGGCAAGGCTTCCGACGTCCGGCGATCCGGGCGCGATCTCTCGAACGGACACGCCTTTTCGTCCCGCGAGGTCGGTCGCCAGGGTGTCGGCGTTGGCCGCCGCGGGGAGTGTCCATCCTCCCGCCGTCATCGCCTGGATCGCCAGCGCCGTTCGCGGATCGCCGGTTCCGGGTGACGCATCGAAGACGTGCAGATAGGCAAAGCTCGCCGCGGCGCGGCCGTTCAGGACGGCCGGGCTCTGGCCCGAAGGCGTCCACAAGGTGGCGGCGAGCGCCCATCCGATCGCGGTGAGTTTCAATACCATGGCCCTGGATACAGGCATACCCGAGAACGAGCCCGGAGTGAACGACTGCCGTCGACGGCACGGTGGTCTGCAGCCGCAGGATGGCTCCTGCCGGCGCGGGGCTCGCGAGCTCAAACCGCCCCGATGCCATCGAAGTGGCTCCTGAAAATCGACGAACCGCTTTGCGGCGCGGGCACGAACCCTCTTGCGGCGGCAAAGATGATGCTTGGGAAGCCGGACCTCATTCTCCGGCCGCTACCCGTGGCACCCGTCTCTCCATGCCACATGAAAAGGCACCCGATCCTGCGATTTTTCGGTGAGGTTCGGCCCCGTAACGATCTTGTAACGCGCCGTTCGATACGCTTCAGCGGAGTCCTCGAAATCCCCTTCGGGAGCACGATCCCCTTTCTTTTCATGCTGCGCAGTCCTCGCGTTTCGGTTCCAAGGGCGGCCGTCGCCGTCTCCCTCGCCATGGGCCTCCTCGGCGGCTGCGGCGGCCACCGCTCCGGCTG
>CAXUKB010000417.1:0-3961 GCA_964251345.1 uncultured Fimbriimonas sp.
CCTGCCGATCGTCGTGAGCCGTCCGGCCCCCTCGCACGTCCAATCCGGGACGATGACGCTCGGACCCGCCTCCCTCAGCCTTCCCGACCTTGCCACGGCGCTCACGAAGGCCGGAATGTCCACCGAAGCCGCGCCGGAACTCGCGGATCGGGGTGCGTTCGTCTTCGTCAAGAACCGGGCGCCGGAGAAGATTCGCGCTCTCCTCGGCGAGTCCTTGGGCGTCGTCTTCGAAGCGAAGGGTTCGGGTTGGAGGATGGTCGTCGACCCGGCGGCGAAGGCGCGCGAGGCGAACTTCCTCGCCCTCTACCGGCGGCAGGCGGTCGAAAAGGCGCGCGAGTACGCGGCGGCGCAGGAAACCCTTCGCGCCGGCCGCGACTACGCCGCGGTCGATCGGGAAGTGCGAGACTCCGCCAAGGGGTTCGATACGCTGCCCGATCCTCCCGACGCCGCGACGAAGGCCCGGCTTCGTCGCCTTTTCGCCGAGAGCGTGCTGCTTAATCCACCCGCATGGGCGGCGATCGGCCTGTTCCGCGATCCGGCGGCGGTCGGAGCGGCGGTCGCGGGGCCGGTCACCCGAAACGTCTCCGCCGAGCCCGCCCTTCCCCTCGGCGATCCCCGTCCGAAGGGACTCACCTTGAGCCTCGTCTTCGATCCGGCGACCGGCACGATGGCCACCGACGCCCGGGGCGTCGCCTCCGACGGGGTGCCGACCGATCTGCCGCCCTATCCCTTCGAAGCCAAGATCGGGCCGTACCCCGTTTCGGGCACCGGAGGCGGGGCCGAGACCCGCGTCGAGGGCGTCACGTTGGTCGAGACCTTCAACCGCATGGGCCAAGCGGCGGGCGACTACCTGCGAAGCTTCGAGCCACGCCCCGATCTTCCCACGACTCCGGTGGCGAAAGGGCCCATGCCCGGAACCCTCTCGAGCGTGATGGAGAGGCTCGACGTCGAGGCGGTGATGGAGCTCAGCCCCCGATTCGAGGCGCTTCCCCGGCGGGAGATCCCGCCATCCCTCTCCCTCAACGACCTCCTCACGATTCCGCCGTTTCCCGCCGCCGCCGGGGGCGCTCCCCCTTGGCTCGTCGCGCTTTCGGAACGCGAGGACTGGTCGAGCGTCGTCGCCCGCGCTCGCGCGTTTCCTTGGCGTCTTCGCCTTCGCGACGGCGTGTACGAGATCGTCGATCCCGTCGCCTTCCTCGACCGTGCGCAGTGGGTGTCGCCCGTCCCGACCCTCCGCGTCGAGCGGATCCTGACGGAAGGGCCGTCCGACGCCCCGACCGATCTCTCGGGAATCCCGCTGCCCGATTGGGCGAGGCTCGAAAGGGTCGCGGCGGCGCTCGACGGCGGCGGAGGGCTCGTCGTGGGCTACCGCGGCTTGA
The DNA here is from genome assembly GCA_964251345.1 of uncultured Fimbriimonas sp. GTDB lineage: Bacteria > Armatimonadota > Fimbriimonadia > Fimbriimonadales > Fimbriimonadaceae > Fimbriimonas. The sequence goes on from CAXUKB010000417.1 coordinate 1,380, forward strand.
GAATCGAACCGTTCGCCGGTCTCTTGCCCATCGTCCGCTTGGTGGCCGCCCTTCCCGCGTCCGACCGCGCGGCGCTCTGGCGAGACGCTCAACGGCCGGAGGGCGCGACGGTCGCCGTCGCGGGGGGCACCCTCAATCTCGCCGCGAGCCGATGGGGAGCGGAATACGGATACAAGCGGCCCGTCGCCCGAATCGTCGGCAAGTGGACCGGCCCTCAGGGTGAGACTCGTTACGGCGAAGGCACGATCGACCCTCACGGCACGGCCGAGGGTTAGCTACGGGTTTGTGCGGGAGGGCAGGGCGGGCACCCCACTACCCGGAGTGGGAGGGGCCGTCGTTGGGGAATCCTTCTCGTGCTGACGGATCTCGTTCGCCCATCGCCGCCATCGATCGTTAAGCTCCGGGGTGGGAGACGCCTTGACGGGATAGACCCACTGGGCGACGGTCACGATCGCGTAGCTTACGACGCAGACCACGGCGATCAGGAGCCAAGGAGCCTTCGCCTGGACGTGCATCGAATGGAGTGATACCCTGCGGGAGCCCTTGGTCACAACGTGAGGGGCCCTCCATTAGCCTGCGTTTAGGGGGCACACAAGGCGCGATACGCCGGAAGCGCGGTGCGGGCGGCTTCCGCCGCGCGCACGAGGAGGGCGGGAATCGCGTCGGGTTCGTCGAGCCCCGCGAGTTCGCGAGGAAGCGGCGGGTCGACCCGCAGGTAACGCTCGGGGGGCACGAGCCGACGCACGTAGCCGTCGACGCCCTGGCTCTGCGCCGACATCATCAGCACGATCAGCGGCGCGCCCCAGCCGATCAGGCCGCGCGCCGTGCCAAAACCCACGCTCCTCCCCCAGAACAGGCGCCCCGTCCCTAGGGAGACGAGAACGGGATCGTCCGCCCCGAGGGCGCGGGCGTCCAGAAGCGCACCAAGGGCGGGGTTGTTGGCCCACATTCCACCGTCGATGAACGACGATCCGGCGACGCTCGCGCTCGGAAAGAAGCTCGGCGCGGCGGTGCTGGCCATGACCGCGTCCACGAGGGTGACGCCGCGGTCGGCGGCGGAACCGGGATGGTGATGCGAGCGAAACGTCCGCGTCGTGCCGGTCACCACGTCGAGCGCGTTGATCGAGAGGGGTTTTGGAACGTCGCCGAGCGTCGCGCCGCCGAACGCCTCGACGAGCGACTCCCGCAGCCGGTCTCCGCTGTAGGCGGGTTTGGCCCAACCCTTGAACGCGAGAAGTTTCTCGCGAAAGGGCAGGGCCTCCTGAGTAAAGATCTGCGGAACGTGGGCGACGAAAAGATCGAGCGTCCGGCGCGGCGAGTGGCCGAGGGCGAGGCCCGCCGCGACGATGGAGCCGGTCGAGGTCCCCGAGAAGGCGTCGAAATCGACGTTCGCCCCTTCGGCTTGCCACAGGTCGAGCACCGCCGCCGGCACCACGCCCCGCACCCCACCGCCATCCACCGCCAAAATCCGCACGTCTCGTTATGACAGGCGTAGAATGCGAGCATGCGGATCGAGATGCCGGAGGCCGAGGTGATGCGCGCGATGGACGAGGCTCGGGAAACGGGGGTGAAGCTCGAGGTTCATCAAGGACTCCCCATTTGGGAGATGATGCCTTCGCCGCTTCACACGTTGGCGATGGCCCGCATTGCGACGTCGCTCCGTCGGGCCGACACTTCGAACGCCGAGTAGGGTTGCCACGGACTTCCCGACATGGCGATCATGTTTCCAGACGGTTCGCTGAGGCGTCCCGACATCGCGGTCTACGGCCAACTGCCGGACGAAACTCAAGAAGCGGCGCGCAAGTTGCCCGAGGCGGTGATCGAGGTCGTGTCGCTGGGCTCGGAGATCAAAGACCTGGAGCTCAGCCCACCCTTCTATCTTCTGCACGGAATCAAGGATGTCGTCGTGTTCGCCCCCCGCACCGGTTCGGTCGTCCATTTCCGTCGCGATGGGCGGACGCACCACGCCTCACCGGTCGATCTTGAACTCGAGTGCGGTTGCCGCGTGACGGTGTAGGGGGCTGCTTACGATCGTCGACGAGGCGTTATCGGCGCAATCGTGAGCAACGTCCGCAACGGATCGTCGCGGTAAGCTCCCTTTCCATGCGGCGGTACGCGATCGCGGTGGCGGGCATGAGTGGGTCGGGCAAAACGACCCTCGCGGAGAACGTGGCCCAAGCCCTTGGCGCGGGACTCCTGCGAACCGACGACTACTACCGTCCGCTCGATCACCTTACGTACGACGAGCGGCTCGAGGCCAACTTCGACCATCCCGACTCGGTGGACGACGCGCTTCTCGATCGCCATCTGGGCCAACTGCTCGAGGGACGCGCGGTCGAGGTTCCGAACTACGATTTCGAGCGCTTCACGCGCGGACGCGGAACGCGGCGGATCGAGGCGACGGAGTTCGTCGTCGTCGAGGGCATCTTTGCCTTGGCCTTTCCCGAAATCGCGGCGCAATGCGAAGTGCGCGCATTCGTGGACGCGGACGATTCCGTCTGCCTGCAGCGCCGCATCGCGCGGGACGTCGCCGAGCGCGGCCGAACCCCGGGAGAGGTGGTGTCCCGTTTCGAGGGTCACGT
>CAXUKB010000418.1:0-3961 GCA_964251345.1 uncultured Fimbriimonas sp.
GTGAGGAGCAGCATGTCCTCCTCGTGTAGCTGAGTAAGCAGACCTTCCAGAAAGCGGTCGAAAGCCTCGATGCAGCGCGAGAACCCTACGGGGTCGCTTCGGTGACCGTACTTCATGTCGAAATCCTCGAAGTTGGCCCAGACGAAGCGCGTCTCTTCGTCCAGCGCCTGCAGAAGGGCAATCCCGTGCTCCTCGTTGCTCTGAGTCCGGGGTCCGGGCAGAAATCCCCGCCCTCCGAAAAGCTCGGGCACGACGCCGATGCCACGCACAGGACCGACGTTCGACGCGACGACGTCGACCAGATTATGAGGTGGAGAAAGGGGCCAGTCTTTCCGCCCCTCGGTCCGTACGTAAGCGCCCGATAAGCCGACGAATGGCCGGGCGATCACCCGCTGAACGGGCGACATCTCGCGGCCGATTTCGCACCACTCGTAGAGCCGCTCCAAAGGCACGACCTCCTCGTGCGCCGCGAGTTGAAACACCGAATCGGCGCTCGTGTATAGGATCGGCCTCCCCGTCTTCTCGCTTTCCTCCCCGAGCTCGTCGCGGATCGCCGTGCCGCTTGCGGGCCGATTCCCCAAAACGCGCGCGCCAATCCTTCGCTCAAACTCCGCGACCATTCCGGCGGGGAAGCCTTCTGGGTAGGTTGGAAAGCGCTCGGCCACGCGAATTCCTGCCATTTCCCAGTGACCGGTGACGCTGTCCTTGCCACCTTGGCTCATCGGTCGGAGGCGTCCCCAACGGCCTTCGGAGGGCGCGAATGGGAGGCCCGCCGCCGCAAGAAGACCAATGCGCGCGAGGGTCGGAGCGTGAAAGGGCGCGGCCTCGTAGACGTGCGCCAAGGTGTTGGGCTCGTGAAAGTCTCCGAAGGCGGCCGCATCGGGCGCGGCTCCCACGCCGCACCCGTCCATCACGATGAGAATCGCTCGCCTCACGAAGAAGAGGGTACCGAACGTGGTGCCTCCTTCCAGAAGGCATTCCCGTGGTGCCACTGGCTTCCAGCCGGTACCCTCTACGCCGATGCCCAGCTACGACCTCGGCTTCCTCGGCGGCGGACAACTCGCGCGCATGTCGACTCAGGCCGCGCAACGGATGGGGCTTCGTTGTCTTTCGCTCGATCCCGGCGAGGGTGGACCCGCGGCCCAGGTGGCGGACGCGATCGTCGGACGTCTCGACGATCCTCAAGCGATCGCCAAGGTGATTTCCACTTGCGGCGCGGTGACGCTGGAGAATGAGTTTATTCCCGCCGACGCGATCCGCTCGGCGCTTGGAACGGCGGGTCGGGAGGAAAGCTGCCTCGTGCCCGGCATCGAGACGCTCGCGACGATCCAAGACAAGCTCCTGCAGCGAAGGGCCTACGAGAAGGCGGGCGTGCTGTCCCCGCGGGCGGTGGAAGCGAAAGACGCCGAGTCGATCGGCTTTCCGTGCGTGCTGAAGGCAAGGTTCGGCGGTTACGACGGCAAGGGAACACGCTTCGCGCGGACTCGCGAGGAGTACGATTTGCTACGGCCGACCTGGGAAAAGGGTTGGCTCGCCGAAGAGTTCGTCCCTTTTCGCCGGGAGCTTGCGGTCATGGCCTGCCTCTACGAAGGCCATCGGTTCGCTTTCCCCACGGTCGAAACCGTTCAGACGGACTTCGTCTGCGATCTCGTCTTTCCCGCCGATGTGAACGCCTCCGAGATCGCCCTCAACGCCGTCCATGCGGTAGGTGGGGTCGGTCTGTTTGGGGTTGAGCTTTTCGAATCGGAAGAGGGTCAGATCAGCGTCAACGAGATTGCCCCGCGGCCTCACAACACCGGTCACTACTCGCTCGATTGGGGTGGCCCGTCGCAGTTCGAGGCGCACGTCCGCGCCGTGTTGGGACTGCCCCCGGTGGCGCCCACGTCCTCCGGCTTCGCGGTGATGGCGAACCTGCTGGGGCAGCCGAACGCCGGTGACTACCGCCAAGCGTTGCCCGCCGCACTCGAAGATCCTGCCGCTCGTTTCCATTGGTACGGTAAGGCCGACGCCAAGCCGGGCCGGAAAATGGGTCACCTCAACGTCGTCGGCTCGCCCGAAGAACGCATCGAGGATGTCGTGGAGCGGGCCAAAGCCGCACGCGCCGCGTTCTACCAAGCTTGGAACAATCCGGCGTAGCGGTCGAACCGGCCCGGCTTGCTCCTCCGGCTGGAAGCCGAAGCGACGCTCAGGTGGGTGCCTCCTGGAAGGAGGCACCCCTCGTAGACTTCAGGGTGAGCACCTTCAAAATTGGCGGCGACCTGGAAGTCGACCGACTGGGGTTCGGCGCGATGCGAATCACGGGCAAGGGCATCTGGGGACCTCCTGCGAGCCACGACGAGAGCATCGCCGTCCTTAAGCGCGCGGTCGAGCTCGGGGTCGACCTCATCGATACGGCGGATTCGTACGGTCCCTTCGTTTCGGAGGATCTTATCGCGGAGGCGCTCGCGCCTTACGAGAGGAAGACGGTCATCGCCACGAAGTGTGGTTTAACTCGAACCGGCCCGGATCAGTGGCTTCCCGTCGGTCGCCCCGAGTATCTTCGCCAGTGCTGCGAAATGAGCCTGCGGCGTCTCAAGCTGGAGACCATCGATCTTTATCAACTCCACCGCATCGATCCCAAAGTTCCGCGCGAGGAGCAGTTCGGACTACTTGCCGACCTTCAGAAGGAGGGCAAGGTTCGCCACGTCGGGCTCAGTGAGGTAACGGTCGAGGAGGTCGAGGCGGCACGTAAGCAGGTGCCGATCGCATCGGTGCAGAACCTCTACAATCTGGCCAACCGCAAGTCGGAGGACGTGCTCGATTACTGCGAAAAAGAAGGGATCGGCTTTATTCCGTGGTTCCCGGTGGCGGCGGGCGACCTCGCGAAACCCGGCGGTCCTCTCGATCAGGTCGCAAAAGCGCACCATGCGACGGTCGCTCAACTCGCGCTTGCGTGGCTTCTCAAGCGGTCGCCCGTCATGCTTCCTATCCCGGGTACCTCATCCATCGCGCATCTCGAGGAGAATGTCGCGGCCCGCGACGTCACCCTTTCGGACGAGGAGTTCGAGACACTCTCGAAAGCGGCTTAGGAAAAGACCGGGACGAGAATCGCAACCATGAGGGCGAACACAACGGTGGCGAGAAGCGGTTCGATCAGGGAAGGCGTTTTCATTTTCGTGTGGCGGTCCAATGCTAAGGTCGGCGCTTACGGGCGGGAATCGTACATTACGAAAGTCCCACGTCAGCGTCGACGTTCTTCCCTAGCCTAATTGATCGGTCGAAAGTCAATCCTTGTTCCGAAAACCGCAAATTGGCCGCCGTCGACTACGGTCGCCCAAGGGGCCAGAATCGCAGGCCGCGGACCTTCGCCGTTCCGCCATCCGCAAAGAAGACGGTCTTTGCCGATGGATCGACGTGGTCGCGATGAGCGACGAGCGTCTGGGCTCCGTCGTCGGCATAAACATCGAGGGCGATCCGGTCGAGGAATAGGTGAAGCCGTACGCCTTTCGCCACCGTCGCTTCGGCTAAAACGACCGCTCGGCCGCCCGCCGAGAGCGTCCGCGTCGCATGGTCATACGCGATCTCGAAGCCGCCCAGCCTCAACCCCGACCGAGAGGCGGTTCCCGGCTCTAGCGTGAGCTCGACCTCGAGCGTCTCGCCGTCAATGGCTGGAGTCGGCGACTCGACGGTCAGGTCGAAGTCGCCGATTCGCGTTTCGTTGCGCCGCAGCTTGGTCATCTCTTTGACGGGGGTTCGGAGGAGAGTTCCGTCCTTCGCGACGTGAAGCTCGCTGGGAAGGCTGAGATAACCGTTCCATCCCTTGTGGTTGTCCGTGTTGACCCACGCAAGCTCGATCGTGCGGTTCGAGACGTTCTGGACGAGCTGGCTGGCGTACGAGCCCTCACCGAGAACGCTTCGCTTTTCAGTCACAAACTTCGTGTTTCGAAGCTCGCCGACAAACGCCTCGACTCGACCGTGAACG
>CAXUKB010000419.1:0-1722 GCA_964251345.1 uncultured Fimbriimonas sp.
CCTTCATGTCGACGATGGCGTCGATCCGTGCCCCCGTGAGAGCGGCGATCATCATGAGATCCTTCAGCCGTGGCTCCGCCGGGCCCATCAGCAAGCGTTGCACTTCGGTGTCTGTGAACTCGCGTTCCTTCTCCTCGTCCGGCGTCTCGTCGACCCTCACCTTTACGCCCGCGAACGGATTGGTTTCCGCGTGGTCCTCTTCTATCAGGTACTTCCAGTAGACACTCAGGCGGCTGATGTACTTGTTCTGGGTGACCGGATGCAGGCCGCCGGTGAGGTCCTTCAGGGCCTTGCGGAAGCGAATCGCCACCTTGGGCGTGATCGCCTGGACCGTGACCGGAATGCATTCGCGTTCGCACCACGTCGTCAGGTATCGCAGCGCGCGGACGTCGTCGGCCTTGGTCCGTCGTTTGACGTTGGCCGAATTCAGGTACTCCTGATGCATGGCCGCGAGCGGGAACGCGATGCCGTTCGCCGCGCCGATGAAATCCTTGGCCAACTTCGCCCGCCGAGGGTCGAAGACCGGCTCGATGTCCTCGTTGCCGCGCTCATCGATCACGTTGCGATAGCCGACCTCCGGTCCGAGGATGTCCGTCGCCCGTTCGGTGATGAACTCGGCGATCTGACGCTGGGCGTCCGGGTGCCCCGCCTTCTTGCCAAACACCGCGATATCGACGGCTTCCTCCGCGAGCGCGGCTATGTTCAGCCCCTCTCTCACGATAGCCCTGGGTTTGCCGGCATGGTTCTGGCGGGCCTGCGCGATCTGAGCCTGAAGCTTGTCCACCACCCTGAGCTTGAGCGTGTTTGCGACGGCCAGGCTGTCGGTGCTGAGGGTCTTCTTGAGCCGCGTTCCGAGCACGGCGTGCAAGTCCCTGGGGACCGCCACCGTCACGCGCCATTTGTTGCCGTGCTTCTCAAGCCAGCGCTTGTCCGTTTCCCTCGTTCTCGGCATAGCGCTTCCCGGGTCGCGGCTCGGCAGAATGACCGCGGATCTTGCCAGCCAAGCGGATCCCGAAGGATCGTGTCAACAATCCTTGATTGCCAAGCTGAAGGGGCGGTGAAGGCTGCCCACTCGGGCCGATGCTTGGACGACGCACCGATCGTTCGATCCGGGTAACGGGATCCGTTAAATGTAACCCGTTTCGCCCATCAGAATGAGGGATGCCGCTTGTCGAGTTCGCCATTCGACGCCAAGGATTTCAGCGTGGCCCAACTGCTGGGCGGCTACACGGCCATCCTCGACGAACTGCGTGCCAGGGGCATCATCCGTAGTTCTAACAATCCTCTGAGTGACTACGCGGAGGGCCTGTTCTGCCGAGCCTTCGGCTGGACCCAAAACAGGAACTCGACGACGGGCCACGACGCCGTAGACGCGGACGGTTTACGCTACGAAGTCAAGGCGCGGCGGCTCACGCGCCACAACAAGTCACGGCAACTGAGCGCAATCCGGAACCTCAAAGCGAAGCACTTCGATCATCTGGCGGCCGTCTTGGTCGACGAGGATTTCTCCATCCTGCGGGCTGCGATCATCCCTTTCGACCTCGTCCTCGCGGAGGCGGACTTCGTCGAGCACACCAACAGCTCGAAGTTCATGCTGAGGGATCAGGTCTGGGACTGGGCCAGGGTCCGAGACGTCAGTGCCGAATTGAAGGTGGCCGCAGGCTCCTGACGCACCTACGCGGCTTTTGCCGAACGAGGCTTCGTCCTGGGTTTCGCCTCTTC
>CAXUKB010000419.1:1732-3144 GCA_964251345.1 uncultured Fimbriimonas sp.
CGATGCTTCCACTTGTCGGTGCCTTCGGCAGGCGCGACATAGCGGGACCACTTGTGCCGTTCCCCGAGCTTCTTGCTTAGGGTCTTCTCGTCCAAATCCTCGGCGTGGTAGTAGGCTTCGCGGTAGAGGTCCTCGGAAAGTCCTTCGAGGATCTCGATGTGGCCCATCGCGCGGCCCTCCTTCTTCAGCAACCTGTAGACCGCAAGCATCACGCGATCCCAAAACTCCATCGCGCGGCGCTTCTGGTCCGCTTCGGCCTTGTCCGCTCGCTTGGTCTGAGCCTCGACCTCCAGCCTGGATGCCCGCAGTTGTTCCTTGGCTCCTTTCAATTCGGCTGCCGCAGCATCCACGTCGCGCCTCGCGTCGTCCCGTTCCCTCGACAGGCGAAGTCGCTCCTCCCGCCAGACGGCATCCGCCCTAGTCTTCGCTGCTTCCCAAAGCGACATCGTCACGGCGTCGATGCGGGTCTGGAATTCGGGAGGCACACCGGTGTCGGCCTCGAACTCGGACAGGCCATGGTCCTGGCGCCAGTCCCGCAGGACGTCTCCCACGCGGCGAAGCGACCCGCTTTTCCCAACCTCGGCCAACGCCAACCGAACGGTCCTGATGGATGGTCGTTTGCCGGCCTTCCGCATGCGGTCCGCAATCTCGACTGCCAGTTTCTTGTCAAACATGAAGCTTGCCTCGCTGGCCACGAGGATCCGCCAAAATTCCTTGAATTCGGTGAAAGCGCGACGGATTACAGGTTACGGGCCGCGACTTTCGTAACCGGTTTGACAAAGCGCGTCGGGAGTTCCGGATATGCTCATCGGGAACCAATGCCCTCAGCGAGCGCAGTATAGAGATTTTAATCAGGCATTGACACTCGTACCGGATTTAAGTACGTTCGTACCCATATCAGGTATGAGGGCTTCATGAGCGCTTTGGACTTCTTGATGCCGCAGACCATGCAACGGGTCTTGAGTCCACTCCTGCTGCACCCCGAGCGGAGCTACAGCCTTTCGGACTTGATCAGGGCGGCCGGGGGCGGTCGAGGAGGAACTCAAAAAATCATCAAGACGCTTCACGGTGCAGGCGTCGTCAAGGACCAGCGAAGCGGCAACCAGAGGCGCTTCACGGTCGACACGAAGCACCCCCTTTACCCTGAGCTTCGCTCTTTGAGCATGAAGACTTTCGGTTTGGCGGATCGCCTTCGTGAGGCTCTTGCCCCGGTTCGAGATCGGATCAAGGCGGCCCTTGTTTTCGGATCGATGGCGAGCGGTACCGAGCGCCCGACGAGCGACATCGACCTTCTTGTAGTCGGAGACGTAGATCTCTTCGAGATCAGCGAGATTCTTCCGGCGGCGGAAAAGGATCTTGGCCGGCCAGTTCACCTGAGCTTGGTGGACGAGGGAGAATGGTCAGAGTGGAAG
>CAXUKB010000419.1:3154-3949 GCA_964251345.1 uncultured Fimbriimonas sp.
GGGCAGAGCCATCATGGGCGGCCCGAAAATCATGGTGCTGGGCAATGAACTTTGAGGAGCAGATAAAGAATCTCATCAATATCGGAATACTCAAGGAAGCAGCTCGCGACGAAGGCTCGGTAGCGCAGCACCTCCTCAATGCGAAGCAGATGCGAGCGGACGCCGATCTTGCCAAATCGGTCATAGGCCAGTTCACGTTGGCGTACGAAGCATTGCATTCGATAGCCATGGCGTTCCTCACGCATCACGGCGTCAGGACGAGCGGTGAGGGGCACAGGTCGGCAGCGCTGCAACTCAGCATCGGCGAACTCACGAAAGACACGGGTTTCGCCAAAGCTGCGCAAGCCATCATCCAAATACATGGCGCTCGGAACGACTCGACATACTTCAGGCCCGTCCCCCCGGTGACCAAGCAACTAGCTGCGGGCACCATAAGGCTCCTTGATGCCGCCCTTGCAGGGGCGGCCGTCGCCATCCCGTCATCGGGGGTAGAGGATGAACCCGCTCCCCGGCCTTGAACCTTTCGGCGCGCACGATGACGTAGGCAGGTGGGTGACCGTTTCGTCACGGACTAGGGATCAACCGTATCGAACGATCACGGGGCGCGCCCGCAACGCGGGCTGGAATACCCGCTCGCAGGAAGCGCAGAAGTTGTCGCAATCGACGAGCGCCAGCGGCGCTCCCGCCCGTCAGAATTTCCGGATGGACGCGCTCACCACGCCCCAAATTTCGAAGTCTGATCCTTCTTTGATTTCGATGTCCTTGAACAAGCGGTTTTCGGCCTGGAGCCAAACC
>CAXUKB010000420.1:0-3916 GCA_964251345.1 uncultured Fimbriimonas sp.
CCGTCGCCCGGGCCGAGCGCGAGCGCCGCGGGTGGGTGGAGGCGGACTCCGCGCCAAGCACGCCAAAGCCGCGTTCGACGCAAGCCGCCTTCGAGTGATGCCCGTCCTTCGTCGCCCCTCTCCCTTTCCCTAGATTCCCTGACCCCTTCTCTGCCCGAATCCCATGGAAACCCTGACCGAATCCACCCCTAAGCTCGTCGACCTCTCGCTCCTCACCGACTACGGCGCCCAGGACGCCGAGATCCAAGCCTGCGGCGCGGTCCTCTCGGTCCGCCTTCGCCCCGATCCGCTTCCCGGCCCGCACGTGGCCGAGATGCGACAGATGGAAAAGGCGCACGTGGCGCTGAAGCGGCTCATAAACCCCGTTCCCGAGGAGCCGCCGTCGGAAGAGGAAGCGGCGCGGCAGACCTACATCGACTTCTTCGAGGAGCGCGAGGCGAGGGACGTTCGCCGCAAGGCCGTCGAGATGATCGTCGCATGGCTCGTGTCGTGGAACGCCTGCGACCGCGAGGGCAACCCGATCCCCTTGAACGCCGAGACGCTGTACGACGACCCGACGCGCACCGACGTGTACGTCGAGATCCTGCGTGCGATCGACGCCAAGGCGGTCGAGCTCGCCGTCGCCAGGCGCGAAGCGCATAGAGGTGTGCCGGTACCCGAGCCCGCTCCGGCTTCGAAGCCGACGCCCCGCCGATCACGACGTAAGGCGGCCGGGGCGCTGTGAAGCGATCACAAGCCTTCGCCGAGTACGTCCGGCTGCTCATGCTCGAGGAGGGCGGCGTCGTGCTGCCGAGCGCGTCGATTCCCATCGTCGCCCAGACCCTTTCCGGGCTGCAGGAGATGGTCGAGGAGTACCTCAAGCGCTTCGGCCTGGTCGAGGCGTTCGGGGGCGGCGCGAGGGCGCTCGTGGAAGACGGACGCACGCCCGCACCCGCGACCGCCACGCCGCAGGAGGTTCGCGCCGCGCTCTTCCAGGCCTACTACTTCCGGCTCATGCGGGACGAGCACGGCATCGACCTCGGCGACTTCCACGGCGTGCCCGCCATCCCGTACGCGATCGAGGCCTTTCGCCTCGGCATCGAGGAGATGACGCGAGAGCCCATGGCGGAGACGGCCTCGACGATTCGCTCGCTCATGGGAGACTCGGCGAAGTACATGGGACGGCGGCCGGGAAAGGGATAGACGCAGGGGAGTGATGAAGCGAGCCGTCGCCGCTCTAGCCTTGGTCCAAGGCTGCCACGATCTTCCCCGTCAGCGTGCCGTCGAAGGCGATCGCCGGCCCGCCCGGCGTTTCGAAGACTCCCTGAAGAAGGAAGCTCACGCCCGTCAGCCGCAAGGTCGCAACGCCGCTCTCGATCGAGACCACCAGCCGCCGACACCTAAGCCCGTTCACAAGAGCGGGCAGTGAAAAGGGCCAACGAGGCGCCGGCAAGGTGCATCGTCGATCTTGCCGAAACGGGTGTCGGGCCTCACGACGCCTCGTGGGCTAGAGGAGGGGGAGCGTGACCACTCCCGTCATCGTGCCGGACAAGGTGAGCGGAGTCGACGTGCCTGGCCCCGGCTCACCCAAAGCGACGTTCGTGAGTTTCAGGGTCACGGTCGCACCGGCGAGGGCCGTGACCTCGACCGTGCCGCCGCTTGCGCTCCACGATCGGCTCATGCCATCGCCCGCGATCGGCTCGCTCGTCCACGACGCATTCTCCGTGTACGACGCCGAGCTCGTCCCGTCACCGAGATCGAACTTCGAGCCGACTGCCAGGGTCGCGGGATGAACGAGATCCAGGGTGAGCACCTGTCCGAGCGCGGTGCCATGCGAGGGCGTGGGGAAGAGCGTGGCGCTCACCTGAAGTGAGCCGGCCTGCACGGGCCCGGTGTCCACGATCTTCAAGGACCCCTGCGCGGAGCTTGTGCCGGTCATCGAGGTGCCGTAGGGCAGGTCTCCGATGCCGGTGTTCCCCGCGATGGCGAGATCGAGCGAGGCGCTTCCGAGGGTCGCGGCGACCGGCGCGGGATCGACGGTATCGCTGGGATGGTTCGACGCGCGGCCGCCGCACCCAGCGAGGAGGAGAGGCAACACAAAGCAAAGCGCTCGCTTCATCGCGCCACAGTATAGCCAGGGCACGCCGAAGGGAGGAGGCAGTACCAAAGCCAATTGAGGGCAATAATATACTACGCGGGTCACATAGCCCTCTTTAGGTTAGTTGCGCAATAATGTTGGCATGAGAGCGTTCCTAGCGTGGCTCCGTGCGAAGCCGATCCGAAGCGGTCTGTTCCTGGGCCTCTGCTACTACGTGACCGTATCGACCGTGCAGGCGCTTACGGGCGAATGGGGCGGATGGGCCAAGGAACTGCCTTACGCGCTCTTCATCGCCGTGTTCTGGGTGGCTTCGGCCCGTCTCCAGAGACGTTTCATCTCCTAAGCACGGTCTACTAATTCCGGCTGTTCGATCGGTCGCTTTGTCGCCACCCAACCAGGGTACACGAACGTCTACATGTTCATGTATAGAGGCTCAAGTATTCGATTCGATCATAATTACGCGTGGGTCGGCGCAGATTGACGCTGAAACTAGCCGTCGTTCTGTGGTCTCTCGCCTGCGCGACCGTGCTGGCGGCATGGGTTCATAGCCACAAAGCCTCTGGTTCGGTGATTCCGAGCAGGCGGCAGAGATCACGTGCCGGACTCGGCCTTGACGTCGTGTGGATCGCGGGCGTTTACGTGATCGTAATGGCCTACCGGAAGACAGACCGCAAAGGCCGAACTCAATCGAACCGATACACGACCTAAGTGCTCACCTCTAAACGCTCCGTCGTATAATACGGAGCGTGAGGCTCACCCTTCGGCAGTTGCTTTGCGTCGTCGGCATCGTCGCTGTAGCCGTGGGCTTCGTCGTGCAGACCCACGCCACAGGCTTCCGGGCCGCCATCGGTTTCCTGGGCTTTGCCTCTGCGACGGGTCTCGTAGCGGCGTTGATGTCCAGAAGGCTCTACCTCAGATAAACGCACTCTCATTGCTCGCCTTCTCCTTCTCCTCTATGGGTCCTTGAAAGAAGGCCCATGCGTAGAGTTGAAGTTCTGATTTCTCGCGAGTCGACCGACCATACAGGCTTATGGGCCCGTCGAGCGACACAAGGAGCAGCCTATCGGAGGCGGACCGGTCGGGGTTCGCGAAGGCGGCGGAGCGGTGGCCGATCCGGCGGGAGCTCTACTCAAGCGGGGCTGCTTGGCAGAAAGCCGTCGAACAAAGCCAGAAGTAAGAGGTGCCGCGTCTCCGTTCGAAGACGCGGCACGCTTGAGAGTTGTCGAGCGGTGTACTCCGACCTACAAGACGGTCGATCTAATCACATTCAGGCTCGAGAAAGCTCTCGGGGTCCGTCTGCTTGTTCGTGCAGTACTGGAAGGTGTTGTAGTCGACGTGGTAGTAATCGCCTCCGCCAGCTGCGTCGTAGTGCGTCCAGTGCTTGTAATAGACGGCGTTTGGCGTGGACGGGCAGTTGACCGAGTCCGGCTTGCCGTAAACCTGCCCGATGTAAGGGAGGTTGGTGTCCAAGGCCATGCCTGAGCAAGCGACCGGATTGCGGCGGAAACCCGTGATCGCGAGGAAGGCGATGGCGATTGTGCATGGGACGACGACCGCGCGAGTGACGAGACGTTGCTTGTTCTTGGCGAGCATCTTTGCCTCACCGTCAACCGTAACACGGCTATCGTGTAATCCCAAGTGAATTCTTCAGGACTTAACCGTCCCTACTTCTTCTCCCGGTCGAACTGCTCCTGCGCCCCGTTCTCCGCCGCCGCGAGCGCGTTCGCCATGCCCATCACGACCTTCGCCATCGCAGGCGTGTCGTTCAAACCAAGCGCCGAGAAAATCGAGAGCGCCCCTTTAAGCTCGCGGCATCTCCAAAATGCGGGCACCCAACTC